>PLMC01000015.1 GCA_003141495.1 Bacteroidales bacterium | reverse complement strand
TCCTTACGACCTAAACCCGGTGCAACGGTTTCTATGCCGCTCCTCTGGGAAGAAGTAAAAAGAGGATTAAAAATTAGTGACTTTACAATTTACAATGCGGTAGAAAGAATAAAAAGCGTAGGTGATATTTTTAAACCGGTGCTTGGTAAAGGAATTAATTTAGAAAAAGTAATTAAAACATTTAATAAAGAATAACATGCCATACAAAATCGAGGCACAAAGAAAATTCACGCCAAAAAAAGAAATTAGAAAAACAAGGTATTGATGTAAAAGAATGGGATAAGGAAAGGTTTGAAGTTGTCTGAAAAAATTAAGAAGAGATTGAATTTATAAATGCAAAACTAAATAAATACTGAATATGCCAAATAAAACGGTGGTTGTAGTACAATTAACCAATCGGGAAATTAAAAGCATTATTGGCAGTCCCGAAAAAAGTGCTCAAGCGGTGGATCTTATTTATGTGCACGATAGCGAAAAAGGGATAAAAAGAATAAAAAAGGGAAAACATTTTACTTATATCAATCAAGAAACAAAGGTCAAAGATAAAGTTGTTTTAAACAGAATTAAAAGTTTGGTTATTCCCCCAGCTTGGGAAAATGTCTGGATTTGTATTTTAGAAAACGGACATTTACAAGCAACAGGAAATGATGTAAAAAAAAGAAAACAATATAAATATCATGCCCTATGGAACTCACTTCGCAACCATACTAAGTATTATCATATGATACAATTTGGAAAAGCACTTCCGGCAATAAGATTACAAGTAGAAAAAGATTTGGCAACATACGGTTTACCGGTTGAAAAAGTATTGGCATTGGCAGTAAGTTTAATGGAGCTTACAAATATCAGGGTGGGTAACGATGCTTATGAAAAACTATATGGCTCATTTGGTTTAACTACTTTAAAAGACAAGCATGTTAGTCTTGAAGGAAATAATATTACATTTTCTTTCAAAGGAAAGAAAGGGGTGCATCATGATCTTAATCTTAAAAATAAAAGATTAGCAAAAATTGTAAAAGCATGTCGTGATATTCCAGGGAAGGAACTCTTTCAATATTATACCTCTGAAGGTGAAAAAAAATCTATTGACTCAGGAATGGTAAACGAATATATTAAAAAAATAAGTGGTGGTGATTTTACCGCAAAAGATTTTAGAACATGGGCAGGCACTATTCATGCATTTTTAGCTTTTAAACAATTAGGTGGTTTTGACACTGATGCAGAGGCAAAGAAAAAAGTAACTGAAGCGTTGGATATTGTTTCAAAGCATTTGGGCAACACCCGTAATGTTTGCAAAAAATATTATGTGCATCCCATCATTTTATCACTTTATGAAAATAAATCCATAGAAAAATATTTAGGCGAGTTGGATGAAATCAGTGTTAGCGATAATAAAACTGATTTAACTTCAGAGGAAAAAATAGTAATAAAAATATTAGAAAACAATTAAATATAAGATTATGAGATCAATTTGGACAGGTTCAATCAGCTTCGGGTTAATAAATATTCCCGTAAAAATATTTCCAGCAGTGCAGGAAAGTTCTCTGGACCTTGACATGCTGGATAGTAGGGATCATTCCAATATAAAATTCAAGCGTGTAAATGAAAACACAGGTAAGGAAGTTGCTTATCAAGATATTGTAAAAGGATACAAACTCGACAGTGGTTATATTATTTTAGAAGCGGAAGATTTTGAAGCAGCCGATGCCATAAAAACCAAAACGATTGAAGTTATAAGTTTTGTTGAGGAACAAGAAATTGATAGCCTTTATTATGAGCAACCGTATTATCTCGAACCAGATAAATCAGCAATGAAAGCGTATGCATTATTGCGGGACGCTTTAGAATCATCAGGTAAAGTTGGTGTGACAACATTTGTATTAAGAAATAAAGAAGGCCTGGCAATTCTAAAGTCTTATAAAAAGGTGATTGTCCTAAACCGAATACGCTTTAGTCAGGAGATAATAGAACCTACTGAATTAAAATTACCCCCTTTATCAAAAACCAAAACCAAAGAAATGGATATGGCAAATAAATTAGTAGCCCTTCTTACAGAAAAATTCAATATCGAAAAATATAAAGACACTTATACTGCTAAACTCTTAAAAATAATTAAAGAGAAATCAAAAGGTAAAAAAATCACCGTTCCAAAAATGAAGGTTGTTCATAAGCAAAGTGACAATTTAATGGAAATGCTAAAAGCAAGTTTGGGAACTACGAAAAGGAAATCAGCGTAAGGCCATGCCCGAAGGACCTTCCATAATATTAGTTAAAGAAGCGGTTAACAATTTACAGGAAAAAAAATTATTGCTGTTAGCGGCAATCGGTTAAATTCATCCGGTTTTTCAATCATTGGAAAATGACAAGTTCCTTTAATCGGTAAAATGTCATAACCCGAAGTGGCATATTTTTTTAGTAACTCTTCGTTTGTCGGGATGTTATCAACATTGATAAGATACATTTTAAACTTCAATTGAGTCATCAACTCTCGTTCCCGCTCATAATAGGTGAAAGCTGAAGAAATTAAATCAAAACCGATATTTTTATCCATATTTCTATAATCAGACACAACCCTATCAACGGTTGTTATATCTGTTGAAGGAGACAGAAGAACTTGTCTCGCGAAGTTCTCAGATGTGTTGGCAAAATCTGATTTTAGCATTATCATTATTTGGTCAATCTGATTTTGAATTTCGGTGGACATTGCCGTTCCTGCATTCTTGAAATTATCTACTCCTACAAATCCGATCACTGAATCTGGACATTTGGTAGCTACCTCAAGTATAACATCTCCTCCCATTGAATGACCGATCAATATGACATTTTTAAGATGTAACTCTTTTATCACTGTACACACATCGTTTCCATATTCCTCAATTGTCCATATTGCGTTTCCTTTTGCGCTCATTAAGCCCT
>PLMC01000041.1 GCA_003141495.1 Bacteroidales bacterium | reverse complement strand
CAAATTTTCGGCAAGAAACAAGTTCCTGCTGTAACTCAGGCGGTACCGGAAAAGGAACAAACAGTAATTAAGCCACCCGTAATAAAGTTACCCGAACCAAAATATTTTAAAAAAATAGCCGGCAGGCTCAAATCAATTAACTATGTCTATAAAAAAGTTGAGGGTCTCAATGAAAAATGCAAGCAACTGGTTTCTGCAGGGAATGAAATTCTGGCATCAACAAACAAAGGTCTTTTCATTATATCGGGTCATCAGGCTAAATCTATCGGAAATTCAGGATATATAAATTATATAAGCGGAAAAACCGGGGATAACAAGTATTATATTGCAACTTCGGAAGGCTTCTACTATGTTACACCAGATAAAAAAAATAAGTGGGGGGCAGTTTATCCTGATAAAACATTCACGCATTCAATCTATTCCATTGTATCGACAGATGAAAATACTGTGTGGGCCGGAAGCGATGATAAAGTTTTCAGGATTAATTTCGATAATGGCTTGCCTTCAGGGAATCCTGTAACATATACCATTAAAAATGATTTACCCCAAAGGTATATCATTGAATATGTTAATGATACTATTTTCCTTTTTACCTTATCTAAAGTAAGTTATTATAACCGTTCACTTGATTCATTTACAGAATACAAAAAGGAATTGACGGGTTATGATGCCAAGGTCAAATTTGTTTTTTCCCAGCCTGAGATCCCATGGATAAAAACTAAAGATGAATGGATCAATTTCAGTTCAGCAGGCAGTATAAACAACAATGACAAAGCCCTGCTTAAAATTTTTGCTAATCTTAATTCAATATTTACCGATAAAGATTATATCTGGGTTGTGAGTGGGGATAATATGCTCTTCAGAATTGTCCGGAATAAAATACCTTCCATTAAGCCTGATGTTAGTCTTTTTATCAGAAGTATCTCTGATGCGAAAGGATTAAACTTCAAACTTTCCGATATTGTGTTTGGCAGCGGTGATAACAATGTGTATTTTGATATCGTGGCACCCGGATACCTCAAGCAGAATTCAACGCAATATCAATGGATACTCGATAATGGGGAATGGTCAAAATGGACATACACCAATACAATAAATCTGTTTGTAAAGCCAGGTAAATATAAGCTTCAAGTCAGGGCAAAAGATATTTGGGGTAATATAAGTGAACCAAAACTTGTAGGATTTGCAATTGAAGCGCCTTTTACTCAAACAACATTTTTTTACATAATTGTTCTTGGTGCAATGTTTATTGTAATAATAGGAATAGTAAGGTTCAGGGTAAAACAGCTTAAAAAAGACAAGCGGATTCTCGAAACCAGGGTAAAAGAACGGACCGGCAAAATAGAAGCACAGAAACAAGAAATTACCTCTAGTATTGAATATGCGAGCAGAATCCAAATGGCTATGCTTCCTGAGGATTGGCATTTCAGATATTCATTCTCTAACTATTTTATAATATTTAAGCCAAGGGATATTGTAAGCGGCGATTTCTACTGGATTGATGAAGATGAAAAACGAATTTTCTTTACTGTTGCCGACTGCACAGGACATGGTGTTCCGGGAGCTTTCATGAGTGCACTTGGAATATCTATCTTAGATGAGATAATCACCAATAATACTGATCTTAAAGCAAATACTGTATTAAACCTGTTACGCGAAAAGATCAAAACATCACTTCATCAGACAGGCAAACAGGGAGAAGCCACTGATGGAATGGATGTAGCTTTCTGCATTCTTCATAAAGACAGAAAAAAACTCGAATTTTCAGGTGCATATAACTCTCTCTTAATTTTTCAGGATGGAGAGTTAAGGGAATTCAGGGCAGACAGGATGCCAATAGGAATATATTATGGAGAAAAAGAGACATTCACTAATTATGAGATTAAAGTACAAAAGGGTGATACTATCTACATCTTTTCAGATGGTTTCGCAGATCAGTTCGGCGGACCTAAAGGATCAAAATATATGAAGTATAATCTTAAGAAATTGATATCGGAGATATATCAGAGACCAATGTCTGAACAAAAGAATATCCTGGAGAATGAGTTTGAAAAGTGGAAAGGCTCCTCTAACCAGATCGACGATGTTACAATTTTAGGTGTGAGGATATAAGATGTTTCGCGTTTCTCTTCATTTACCTGCCAGGTACCTGTTGCCAGCCGCCTATAATACATTATTCCTTTGTGCCGTTATGCCGTTGCGCCGTTGCGCCTCCACTATTAATTCACTATCTTTATCCATTAACTTTAAACACTATGATAATTAAATTTATAGGTGCAGCTCGGGAAGTAACCGGGAGTAAACATCTCATTATCACAGATTCAGGTAAAAAAATTCTTCTTGATTGCGGAATGTTTCAGGGTAAGGGACTAGAAACAGACGCTATGAACAGGGACCTTATGTTTGACCCATCACATATTGATCATATAATTCTTACCCATGCACATATAGATCATTCCGGGTTGATTCCATACGTTTATAAACTGGGATTCAGGGGATCAGTGATTTGTACAAACGGAACACGCGATCTGTGTGCTATCATGCTGGCTGATTCTGCCTTCATTCAGGAACATGATACAATTACGTTCAATAAACGCAGGTTAAAAAAAGGGCTTCCCCAGGTAACTCCAATATATACACAGGCAGATGCTACTGCTTGTATGGGCCTCTTTATCGGAGTACCAAATGAGATGAAATTCAGGATCGATGAAAATATAAAGGTCAGATTTACAGGAACCGGGCATATGCTTGGCAGCGGTGTGGCCAATATAGAAATAGTCGAAAACGGTCAATTAAAAAAAATAGCTTATACTGGAGATATAGGCAGACCGGTTGACCAGATTCTTGCACCACCTCAACCTTTTCCACAGGCTGACATTCTTATTACTGAATCAACATACGGTGACAGATTACACGAGGACTCAAAAATTGCAGAAGAAGAGCTTTTAAAAGTACTGTTAGATACTTGCGTAACCAAGGGAGGTAAGCTTATTATTCCGGCTTTTAGTGTAGGACGAACCCAGGAAATTGTATTTTCCCTTAACATCTTTTTTAACGAGGGTAGATTGCCTAAAATTGATATGTTTGTAGATAGCCCTCTTGCAGTAAATGCAACAACCGTTTTCAGAATGCATCCTGAATGTTTTAATAAAAATTTTAGCGATGTTCTCGAAAAGGACTCTGATCCGTTCGGTTTTGATAATCTGTATTATATTAACAAGGTAGAAGATTCAAAAAAACTCAATGATCATAAAAAACCATGTGTGATTATATCTGCTTCAGGTATGATGGAAGCAGGTCGTATAAAGCATCATCTTGCAAATAATATTTCAGATCCTAAAAACACAATACTTATTGTAGGATATTGCGCGCCGACAACTCTAGGTGCAAGAATAGGAAGAGGAGATAAAGAAGTTTCCATCTTTGGAACTGTTTATGATGTAAAAGCTGAAGTGAAGAAAATCGAATCATTCAGTGGGCATGGGGATTATAAAGAAATGATCAGTTTTATAAGCTGCCAGGATAAAAATGCCCTTTCAAAGATTTTTATTGTTCACGGGGAGTATGAAACACAGAAAAAGTATGTTGCTTCGTTGAAGGCTGAAGGGTTTAAAAATATTGAAATTCCAGCTAAAGGGCAGGAATTCGAGTTGTAAAGGATGTATAAAGGTATTCTTTCCCATTCTTCCCTTTGTGTTACTTTTTGTAAAACTTTATGATCCTTTGTGGTCCGATGTATTAATTTTTACCACAAAGGTGCACTAAGGTTGACTCTAAGGTTCACGAAGGACTTTCTGAACAACTACTATTGTATATATTTCCTCAATTCCTTTCGTACTGTTTTCCATTCAGGGAATACTTCTGATAGAAGCTTATAAAACTGTGGACCATGGTTATGGTGTTTCAGATGGCAGAGTTCATGTGTAATTACATACTCAATATACAGGTCAGACAGCTTTATAAGTTCTGTGCTTAAAGTTATAACCCCTTTATTTGAACAGCTTCCCCATCTCCTTTTCATGGTTCGGATTACAAGCCCTGTAGGCTTAAACATCTGATTTTCATTATCCCTGAGTACCTTATTAAATAATTCAGGAAAATATTTCAATGCTTCAGTTTTATAACCTTTGTAAAGCAATCTCCTGATTATCGGAGTATCATCTGTTTTTTCTATTCCAAGCTCAATTGTATTATCATAAAACCTTATATATGATTTTCCAGATTTTTCAATCTTTAGAACTGACTGATTCCCGCGAAAAAGATGTGTTTCACCGGATATGTAGGACGTTTTGATAGGAATATTATCAAGCTTCCTGTAATTGTCACGATGTTTTAAAACCCAACTGTACTTTTCATTGACAATCCTGTTTATTGTTTTAAATGATGTATAATATGGTACCCTCACAATCACCGATGAATCTGGAAGCACACTGATACCTATGGACTTTCTTCTTGAGTATGTTACTTTGAATTCAATATCCTCTATTTTGCGAATTTTTTGGTCTTGTAGCATTAATTATTTTGATACATTAAATTAGTTTCTGTTATTATTTATCTAATGATGTTTTTTCCCACCGCACGATACAGTATACTTTTTAACTTCTGAAATGTTAAATTATTAATTGCGAAATGTTAAAAAAAAATAATATTTAGTATTTCAGGAATATTAGTTTGTTTTATTTTGTCTAAGAATGTGTTACCCGATCTAAAAATGGTTAGTAAATTATTCCCAATAATTTTTACAACCATACAACAACAGGTTTTAGTAGGTTAGAATCAAGAAAAAGTTAGGGTAATTTTAACGGGTGGCAGCTCTGATGCTACCCGTTTCTTTTTAGTCATATTAAATGTGGCGTTTTATTTTTTTCAGCTCATTCCTTTTTAATTGTTATTATTGTAATTTCGGGTGGCATCCATATCCTGAACGGGATAGCCAGAACTCCGAGTCCACGGTTAACGTATTGATATTGATGACCGGTTGTGTAAAGTCCGTTCCAGTGAGGATAGAAATATTTTGCAGGGCTCCATCTGATTTTTTTTGTCATTATCCCCATTTGCATTCCATGGGTATGACCAGAGAGAGTAATATCTATATCAGTTTTTCCGGTCACATCCTCCTCCCATTGATTTGGATCGTGACTGAGAAGTATTTTCAGATCAACGCTGTCAGCATTTAAACCCGACATCGCCTTTTCCACATTACCATGAATCATATGGGGATGTCGCCCTTCCGTTGTGACACCAATAAGTGCGATTCTTGCTTTACCAATATTCAGTGTTTTATATTCATCTTCAAGAACCTGGTATCCCGAAGCTCTTATCTTGTAAATCATTATCAATATATTATTGTCCCTGTCAGCTTCAGTGAAAAACGGATCGTATGTCCCCACATCATGATTGCCCAGAATAGCATAATTGCCATATTTGCTTTTCGCTTTGGAAAGGATTGTATCATTTTTGTCGAATTCTCTCCAGCCGAAGTCAATAAAATCGCCGGTATTTAAAAGCAGGTCAGGCTTAAGATCATTGACTTCGTACATTACTTTTTGCAGAAGCTTACTGTGATTGTAGAAACATGGAAGATGCAAATCCGATAACTGAACTATTCTCAAACCATCGAGATCGGTTTTTAAATTTTTAATTTTTATTGTTACCTCTTCTGTTTTGAAATTAAATCTTCCATGAAAGGTACTGAAACCAATAATAGTAAGGGACACTATCATTATGATCAACCCCGTGTTAGTCATGAGTCTTATGTGGTCACCTTTTTTTATTCTTACCAGTTTACCTGTAAAATGTAAAATGTCTAATATCCCTCTTGGAATGACTACGGCAACTATCAGTCCTGTCATATTCATCATCAACCAGACATGTCGCGGACTATCGAAAAATCCCCTGAAAGAATGCATTTCGATAAAAGTGATCCAGACTACAAGGCTAAGAATAACATGAACGATTATTGAAAGAAAATACTTTGCCTTTGAATGATGGTAGAAATGTTCCCGAAGAACCAGCAGTGTAAGTATTTCTGTAATGATCAGAATAATCAACAATCCCATAAATGAAAAAATATGATATAAAAATACTCAAATATTAATTATCCTTTCTATTATTACATTCATATCAAGTCACAGAATTGTGTAAAATGACAGAAGTTAAATTTTATGACCCGCTTTTTGTTCCTGGTTCAAAACTGACCTATTCAGTCATATCAACCAGATATAGAAACAGTTGGATATTTGTGCGCCATCACAAACGAACAACATGGGAAATAGCTGGGGGGCATATTGAAAAAGGGGAGACTTCATTTGAAGCAGCCGGAAGAGAATTGATGGAAGAGACAGGTGCTTTAAAATTCAATCTAGAGTGTATTGCTACATATTCTGTAACATTAGACGGAGAAAACGGATGGGGAAGACTTTATATTGCAGAGGTTTTTGAAAAAGGGCCGATACCTGATATATCCGAAATTGCAGAAATTGTTTTATTTGATCATCTTCCGAAAAATCTTACTCATCCAGATATTCAGCCACATCTGTTCAACAGGACAATTGAATTTTTAAATATAAAAAAGGAATAAAAATATTCCGGTGCTCTGCACCTTTGAACTTATTTTCCAAATTTATTTCTACAATTATTTCGCAGTTCTGCTGCTTTGCACAGTTCAAAAAAATGTTGAAAACCTGACTATCTTCAGGTATTTTAATTCTGAGATACCTTCTCAGAATCTAAGATCAAAAGGTGCAGAGCACCATAATATTTGTAGCTGGATGTTGATAATAAATTTCAAAGGTGCAGAGCACCGAAATATTAGAAAACAGAAACGGAAGTCAGATATATTCAAATGTCACCTTCTTCAGCCATTTTTCCTCAAGCAATCGTGCGATTCTTTTTACAACAGTCCGCCTTATTTCAAGATCAACAGGAAGGTTTGGGTCCTGGTGTGCGATGTTGATCCTTGTACCGATTATGAAGTGAATCTCATCGCTCTCCATAATCAGTCTTACGATCTTATCGGCCGGTCCCTTACCAAGTTTTATACTGTTATTATATGTTTTCAAAATCTCATTGACCTTCTGAAGCGTAAGTATGCCTTCAGTCACAAGATCAATACCCTCAAGGAAACTTTCAGGAGGAAGTTCGGGATCTTCGAATATTAATTCATCAATTATTGTTCTGTTTAATTCCCTGGCGATAATATCTGCTGTTGTACCACCGCAAAGAATCACTTTTCCCTTATAAGCCATGACTTTTGCAGCCAGCTCTTTGTCCTTCTCCTTCTCATATGGAGGACCGGTACAGATGATCAGTTTACGGGGTTCCCGGAAATAAATAGTCGCACAACTTATATCATCACGGGCTTTATAGCTATCGTTTTTGTGGGCCATTGTAACTATCTTTCCGGCAAGCATAATTGCTGAGATTGAAGCTTCGCTTGTTACAAGAGATGCAGCGTAAGAAGATATATTTTCCCTTTCCCACCCAAAAGGAAATTGTTCACTGCCCATGCCGCTTTGAGAAACACCGTCGGAACAGAAGATGATTCTGTCTTCTTTCTCAGGCATAAATGAGCAGGTTTTGAGAACTTTGCCTGAGTTTTTGCCTTTTTCAAGCACTACCTTTTTCCATGAAGGATCAAATACCTGGTTTCCTCTTAAAATCACACTTGACGGATTGTCATATTCCAGGATTGTTGCTCTTCCGCTGCTTTCAATATCAATTATAGTAAAAGTTGAATAGCTGATTTTCCGTTCACTGCATACGGGCAAAGTATTCATAATTATTTCGGCAATACGATCTACCTCTTTATGTTCACGAGTAAAATTAATGGCCATAGTGGCTGTAAGGGTAGCAAGAATATTTGCTTTAACGCCATGCCCCATACCGTCTGAAAGAACAGCTATTACCCTGTCTTCTTCTTTAATATACCTGTACAGAAATACATCACCGCTAATCCTCTCACCGTCGAAGTTCCTCTGTTGACTATTGACCTCTATAAAAAAATTTTTGTTCACCTGAGATTATTTCGGTTTGTTTTTTGAATTAAGCTTTTTCGATTTGTAAGACTCAATGATAGAGTTTAGCATCTGTTCTGTTTCTGATGCGCCTTCCCCGAGAAGGAATCCTATCTTCTGAACCATTTCAAGGTTTTTATCAATTACCTCACTTACCCTGCTGGTCACCTCTTCCCCCTGAACCTCCGGAGAATAAAGATCACGGATTATAGCTCCGCAAATCTTATTTTTCCTGATTGGAAAGATTGAGACATTCAACATTTTATCTTCAAAATGGACATCTTTGCTCAAAACCGGTTCATCTTCCTTAAGTACAAAGGAGAACATATTATATACATTGAAGGGGATAAGGGTTTTGATGTCTGCACCTGCAAGTCCGGGAATAACGTCAGATATAGCTTTTGCATCTTCCCCGATTATGTTTATAAAGCTTTGGTTGGAATGAAGTATTTTAAGGTTGTTGTCAACGATTACCACTCCGGTCGGAAGTTTTTCAAGCATATTATTCATCATGTCGGAAGCGCTCTGAGCAATTTCTTTTTCATGCAGGGCAATTTCTTCTGATTCTTTGAGCGCCTTTTTTGTCTCTGCAAGTTTCCTGTTGGTCTGTCTCAGAGTCTCAATATATTCCTGCTTATTCCGGAGGTTGAATGTATGGCACATCTCAGGAACTGCCAGTCCTTTGGCGACAGTAGATGCAAAATCACGGCAGGAGAGATAACCGCATGCACCACAATTGATCTCCTTATCCGGACTATCTTTCCCGATTATTTTAAGAACTTCTTTAATAGCCTCTTCCGGAGGTTCAGGAATTCTTTGATCATCTGGAGTAAAGGTTCTTGAAAAATCGAGTTTTGACCATTTCTCCATATTTTTCTGCCATAGTGCCTTATCAAGCTTACCTACCCTTTTTTCGGCATACCTGCTTACAAGCGCTCTTCTCCTGAAACGTTCATTATGATGTTGCATTCCAGGTCCCAGAAGGCAGCCATGGCAAAAGAACAGGTTGAAATGATGTTGTAAAGTGTCAATGTATTTATCGAAATCATTTATTGCCTCAAGTACTTCTTCTTTTCCCGAAGCTGTTATTACTCGACTTGAAACCATATCACGTTTTATCCCGCCCGCCTGGATAATCCCTGCAGGAAGAGGGTAGAGTGCACCCCAGTTTCCATGAGGTGGGTCGAAATCAGACATTTTTACGAGTCTTTCCTGGATTTTGAATTCGTCAAAAAGTTCCCTCAGCTCCACAAAAGTCAGTACTCCGTCAACAAGATTGTCTGATTCATAAATAAATGCTTCGTCTTTAGCATCAATACAAGGACCAATCTGGACAGTTGCAACTTCAGGTCCGTACAACTTTTTTACTACCATTGCCGTGGCAATAATTGGAGAGACAAGCGGAGCAAGGTTGGGAACCAGTTCAGGGTGAAATTTCTCGACAAGTTTTACTATTGAAGGGCAGTTTGCAGTTATNNGAACGGATCATTGCGACGAATTTCCTGTAATCAGTTATATCATCAAACTCCGATGCAATGCTTGGTTCAATAAGGGCAGCCGTTTTCCTCCCAGATGATAACAGCTTTTTCACATCTTCTTTTGAATCGCGGAATTCTATTGCATGAGGCGTACATGAGACATAACATAATCCACATCCTATGCATCTGTTGGGTAGAATATAGGGATGCTCCTTCTGGGGCTTAACCTCGATGGCATTTACAGGGCAGACTCGTACGCAGGAATATGAATTTCTGCATCTTTCGTCATTTATATAAAGAACAGGTTTCCTATTTGTCATACTAACTTCTTTTAACTCTAGGCACTCGAAACTCTAGATCACTCCAAACTTTCCTTATACCAATCCGGCAAATTCTTTTTCCAGAATGCTCTCGATTTTTGACAGTGTTACTCCTTCAAGAGTTACCCCGTTAATATTAAGATTTGGCCCATTACTGCAGTGACCCATACAGCGGGCTCCTTTGAAAATGACTTTATCGTCAAGATGGTTCTTTCTTAGATATTCCCGTATGTACATTACTACATCCTTGTTACCCCTGGAAAAACAAGAACTTCCCAGACAAATTTGCATCTCGATTCTCTGAGTCATTTCTTTACTGTTCAAAAATAAACACGACATCAAAAGTAATAATTATTTCCGAGCCGTCATAAACCTCTGAAAATCTAGATTTCCATGATTTAGCTACCAATTGTGTACGGGAATGCTATTTAAATAATTGCAGTTATAATTGGGGAAAATACATTTACGTTAGTAAAACATTAGTAATAAGCACTATGCATAATAATTATTCATCAGATTATTTTTATATTTTATTGTTAATAAAATAACAATGTTTATTTATTAACAATAAAATCAATTATATTTGTGTCTGAATTTTTTACTTTATATAATAGAATGAGTACTGATCTTGATATAATTCTGAAAAAATACAAACAGGGAAAGAGAGAAGATCTCATTCCTTTGCTTCAGGAAATACAGGACCATCTCGGGTATCTTTCTGAAGAAGCTATCGTGAAGACAGGAAGTTTCCTCGGTCTAAGCACAACAAAGATATTCGGCCTTGCCACGTTTTATGACAGGTTCAGATTCATCCCCTCAGGAAAAATTCAGATAAGAATCTGCCACGGTACTTCATGTTTCCTCAATGGTTCACAGGCAATCATAAATAAAATTAGGGAAGAGACAGGTGTGATGCCAGGACAGACTACCAGAGATGGTAATTTCAGCTATGAGATTGTTTCATGTATGGGCGGTTGTTGCAATGGACCGGTGATAAATGTAAACGGCGAATACTACACCCATATTAAAGCTGAACAGCTTCCTGAATTGATTAAAAGATTCAAATATATTATTGAAAACGACTAATTCGGTTAAAGGTTCCCGATGGAAGATTTAAAAACATTCCTGATCGATAAGGTTCTTACGTACGAATCCGATACATTGACGCCGGAAACGGAAAAGGTATTACAACAGGTGAGACGTGAGAAAACCGACAAACCTGTGATCTTTGTCTCATCCGGCACAAGTAGTGTCATCGCAGGTTCGGAAAAAACATTTACTGCAATTGAAACGTACATAAAGGAAAATGAATCATCAACTGAATTAGTACACGTCGGGTGTGCAGGACCATCTACATTTGAACCGCTTGTATGTATTCAGATTCCGGGTAAAAACAAACTTTATTTCAGAAACATTACTGAAGAGAAGGTTGAACCTCTTTTGAATGGCGTTTTTCACAATGATATAAATGAGGAAGATCTGGCTGGTCAGACAGGCACTAAAGGATTTGAATTGTGGTCGGGAATTCCGTTTATGGATGAAATGCCATTTTTTGCAAACCAGAAAAGAATTATACTTGGCAATTGTGGATGCTACAATCCCGAAAGCATAGAAGAATACATAGCCCGCGGGGGTTATCGCTCATATATTAAAACTATCAGACATTATACTTTTGAAGAAGTATGTGACATTATTGAAAGAAGCGGGCTAAGGGGCAGAAGCGGAGGAGGATATCTGACCGGACTAAAGTGGAAACACGCTCTTAACACTTCCTCAAACGCAAGGTATCTTATCTGCAACGCAAAGGAGAGTGACCCCGGAGCCTTTACCGACAGAACAATACTTGAAAGTGATCCCCACAGGTTGATAGAGGGTATTGCAATTGCTTCATATGCTATCGGTGCTTCTAATGCTATAATTTTTGTGCGATCGGGTTCGGATCATGCAAGAAACAGGCTTCAGAAGGCAATTGACAGAGCCAGAGACTTCGGACTTTTCGGGCATAATATTTTCTCAAGTGGTTATAACCTTGATATAATAATCCGCATTGAACCAGGAGCCTTCGTCTGTGGTGAGGAGACTGCTCTCATCAACACTCTGGAAGGGAAACGTGGTATGCCTCAACTTAAACCTCCCTATCCTACTACAGCAGGATTATTCGGAAAGCCGACTGTTATTAATAATGTGGAAACACTTATGAATGTTCCACTTATAATGCATAACGGACCAGAATGGTTCCGTACGCTGGGAACGGAAAAGAGTCCAGGTACCAAAGTATTCGCAGTTGCAGGAAAAGGAAGGATTTCAGGAGTTGTTGAAGTAGAAATGGGTACAACTATAAGGACAATTCTTGAAGATATTGCTGATGGTATAAAAGAAGGGAAAGAGTTTAAAGCTATACAACTCGGCGGGGCATCAGGATCATTTATCACAAGTGAAAACCTCGATATTGCGATTGATTACGAGGATCTCAGGGAAAAGGGAATTGGAATGGGAGCAGGCGGATTCGTGATAATCGATGAGAACACATGTATGGTGGATCTTGTAAGATACTATATGGAGTTCATCAGGAATGAAAGTTGTGGCAAGTGTATCCCTTGTCGTGAAGGAACAGGAAGGATGCTTGAGATACTTGAAAGTGTAATTCGGAAACCTTTAAATGAAGAATCGGGGACGACCCTCGAAAGATTTAAAGGAGTGATGCAACTTGAAACAATTGCATCGGTAATGAAAGACACTTCCCTGTGCGGACTGGGACAAACAGCTCCTAATCCCTTCATAAGCGCCCTTAAAAATTTCAGGGATGAGTTTGAGGAGCATATTTTTGACAGGAAATGCCGGGCTAATATATGCAGGGGACTCAGAACATTTTCAATTGATGTGGACAAATGCACAGGTTGCACGGCATGTGCTGCTAAATGTCCGGTTAATGCAATTTATGGAACTCGGTTACAGCCATTCTTCATAGTTGAGGAAAAATGTATCGGTTGTGGCATCTGTTTCGATATTTGTAAGTTCAGTGCAATAAACGTTAAATAGCTTCTATGCTTTTTACAATACAGGTAAATAACAAAAAGATCAAAGCCGAAAAAGGTGAAACAATACTTTCGGCCCTTAATCGCAACGGGATTATTATACCGACGCTCTGCAGGATGAAAGAATTTACTCCTACCGGCGCCTGCAGGATGTGTGTTGTTGAAGTCGAAGGTCGCGATCGTCTGGTTACAGCCTGTTCACAACCTGTCGAGGAGTGGATGAAAATTAAAACGCATTCACCCCGGGTTATCACAGCACGTAAAACAATAGTTGAGTTACTTTTATCAAACCATCCCGACGATTGTCTGTATTGCGACCGGAACCTGAATTGTGAACTACAGCGTCTTTCGGAAGAACTCAATATAAGAGAACGTCGTATTCGCGGGAGAAAAATAAAACCGCGTCTTGACCAGTCAAGTCCTGCAATAATCAGAGAACTCTCAAAATGCATTCTGTGTGGTCGATGTGTCAGAGTCTGTGAGGAAGTAATAACAGCAACCTCCCTCGATTTTATTAATAAAGGAAGAGAAACCCATGTCGGTGCAGCCATGGACAGGGATTTTAACTTTTCAAGCTGTATTCATTGCGGACAGTGTGTTCTGGTTTGTCCAACAGGAGCTCTTCATGAAAAACACAATATTACAGAAGTACAGGAATACCTTAATAAACCTGAAATAATAAAGGTCATTCAGTATTCTTCAATGGTGGTATATGGTATTGCAGAAGAACTTGGGATGAGATATACCAGGGAATTCGACAAGATTCTGAATAGCATTCTTCGTAAAATTGGTTTTGATAAAGTTTATAAAACAGGATTAGGTACTGATGTATGTATATCCGAAATCGCAGGCCAGCTCTCCGACAGAATTGAAAATAAATCAGATAACCCATTGTATATCTCTGCTTGCCCGGCATGGGTCAAATATACAGAGCAATTCATTCCATCACTTATTCCTCAACTCTCGACAGTAAAATCACCGCAGCAGATTACAGGTGTACTGATAAAAACTCTGGTTGCTGATCAGATGGGTGTTAGACCTGAGGAAATATTTTCAGTATCTGCAACTCCATGTATGGCAATGAAATTTGAAGCCCGAAGAGACGGAATGATGAGGAAAGGAATCAGTGATGTGGATTCTGTTTTGACTGTAAGGGAGCTTGCAAGGCTAATCAGGTTATATGGAATTGACACCTCAAATATTGAACATGAACCGGCTGATGAACCCATGTCCGGGAGAAGCTCAGCCGCAATAATGGCAGAAGTATCGGGTGGTATAGCAGAAGGTGTTATACGGACATATCATTATCAGAAGATGAAGAAAGAGCCTGATAAGCAGATTTTTAAAAAGCTGAGATCGGGTGGAGTATTCAGGGAAATATCATTAATGGTAGGCGAGACTGAGGTCAGAGTCGGTGTTGTTGATGGTCTGACAGGCCTGGAAAAGCTGAAAGCTTCTCTTGCAGCCGGTAAAAAGTATGACATTATTGAAGTTATGACATGTCCGGGTGGATGTGTACATGGAGCCGGTATAACCTTCAATACCTCAAAGGATGAAATCAGGAACAGGGCTAAACTTGTCTACCAGTCGGATGAGACTGAAGCAGTTAATCTGCCATGTAAATCGCCATCTCTCATAAACTTATATGAGAAATTGTTAAAAAGTAATGGCGAGATTGCAGATAAAAAGATATTCTTTACTCATTTTGAGAAAAGAAACGTATTATTATGATCAATAACACGATTTAATATGTTGGTGTACACCATAAAAGAACTTTGCCGGACTTGCTATACCTGCGTAAGGGAATGTCCTGCTAAAGCCATACGTATCGTGGGAGGACAGGCTGAGGTAATTGATGAGAGGTGTATCGCCTGCGGCAACTGCACTAAAGTATGCAGTCAGGGAGCAAAAGTCTTTCTTAATACAACCGACAGAGTAGTAAAACTTCTGGAAAGTGATCCAAAAGTGGCAGCTATTATTGCTCCAAGTTTTCCGGCAGAGTTTTCAGATATTCCTGATTATCATATTCTTATAGGTATGATTAAGGCACTTGGTTTTAAATTTGTTGCTGAAGTTTCATTTGGCGCTGACCTGGTCGCCGACAGATATAAAAAGCTTGTTTCGGAGGGAAAGAAATTTTATATTTCATCCGATTGTCCCTCAATTGTAAGTTATGTAAAATTCTATCACCCGGCGCTTGTGGATAACCTGGCTCCGATTGTCTCCCCTATGGTGGCTATGAGCAGAGTGGTACATGAAAAATATGGCAAGGACACAAAAATCGTATTTATTGGTCCGTGTGTGGCGAAGAAAGCCGAAAGCAGTGAGATTGATGAAGCAATTACCTTTACTGAATTAAGAGATATGCTGGCCGACAAAGGTATTGCTACGGAAACAGTTATTCCGGAGGATTTTGATCAGCCGGTGGGCGGAAGAGGCGCTATTTTCCCTGTTGCCCGGGGATTGCTTCAGACAGCTAAAATCAGCGACAATGCCATAACCGGGAATATTATTGCTGCTGAAGGAAGAATAGATTTTCAGGGAGCTTTAAAGGAATTTGAAGCCGGACTGATAAAGAATCAACATATGGAGCTTCTTTGTTGTGAGGGATGTATAATGGGACCCGGGTTATCAAAAAACGGCAAGCAATATAACAGACGTTCTTTGGTAAGTTCCTATGCGAATAGTAAAATGCAGAATATTGATTCTGAGAGCTGGCAAAAATCATTTGATGAATTTGCCGAATTGGACCTGTCTGCAATCCATAATCCTAAAGATCAACGGATTGAATCTCTTAATGAGAATGATGTAAATGATATTCTTATTAAGATGGGCAAGAAAACAAAGAAGGATCAGCTCGATTGCGGTGCCTGTGGTTATGAAAGCTGTGTCGAGCATGCAATTGCCATCAAAAAGGGACTTGCTGAAGTTGAGATGTGCCTGCCTTATACAATCGAAAAACTTCACAAATCGGTGAAGGACCTTGCTTTATCAAACGAAAAGCTCTCATCGATGAAACAGGCTCTTAAACAATCTGAAAAACTGGCCCATATGGGACAGCTATCTGCAGGTATAGCCCATGAGCTTAATAATCCGCTTGGAGTTGTGATAATGTATAGCAATATCCTCCTGGAGGAGGCGAAGGCAGAAGATCCTGTGAGAGAAGACCTGAAGCTCATCGTTGACCAGGCTGCAAGATGCAAGAAAATTGTAGGAGGGTTGTTGAACTTTGCACGTAAGAATCAGGTGAACCATCAGATGGTTAGTATAAAAGAGCTGGTTAATCATAGCCTTGAAAGCCTGATTATTCCTGCAAAGGTTAAAATCAACATTGATGACAGAACCACTAATCCTGAAGCTATGCTTGATCAGGAGCAAATGATGCAGGTACTTACAAACCTGATCAAAAATGCATTTGATGCTATGCCGGCTGGAGGAACAGTCAATATTAAAATGGAAGATACGCTCAGCGATGTAATAATAGTCATAAGCGATACAGGTACCGGTATTAAAGAAGAGGACAGGGCTAAGATTTTCGAACCTTTTTTTACCACCAAAAGCATAGGGCAGGGTACCGGTCTGGGACTGGCAACTGCTTATGGTATTGTTAAAATGCATAAAGGTCAGATAACAGCCGATTCGAATAACAACCCATCGAAAGGTGCAACTGGAACAAGTTTTAAAATAGTGTTACCGAGACGGAAGGACTGAGGGATGTATATTAAAAAATTTGGGCCAAAAATCGAGGAACGAGCACCTGACACCTGTATTTATTTAAAGAATTTTTAGAAATTTGTGGAGAGATGAAAAAGAGTGATATAACAATATTGGTTGCTGATGATGATCCTGATTACCTTTTTCAGACGGTATTCAATCTTGAGAAAGCAGGTTATAAGACTATAGCAGTTGAGAGTCAGGCTGAGGCAGAATCAGTGATCGCAAAATTCAAACCCAGCCTGGCAATATTTGACCTGATGATGGAAAGTGATGATAGCGGTTTCATCTTATGCTATAAGATAAAGAGAAAATACCCCGATGTGCCTGTTATTCTGGCTACAGCTGTTTCCCATGAAACCGGATTGTCATTTAGTGTTGATTCTGACCAGGAAAAGTCGTGGATAAGAGCTGACAAATACCTCGAAAAAGGTATAAGACCCGAGCAGCTCGATCAGGAGGTTATGAAATTATTAAAACTTTGAAATGGCTGTTCTGAAAGTACTTGTTATTGATGATGAACCGGGGATACGATCAGGAGTATCCAGGATTCTTAAGAATTTTCACGTTACTTATCCTTTTATGGATGAGGATTATACATTTGAGGTTACCGAAGCTGCTACCGGCGAGGAAGGCATTACAATTCTTGAACGCGATATGCCTGATATTCTTTTACTCGACAATAAGTTACCAGGAATACAGGGAATTGAAGTTTTGGAGTATATCAGGAAAAAAAATTATGATATTGTAGTCGCTATGATCACCTCTTATGCTTCTCTCGATGTTGCAGTAAGGGCAACCCGGGATGGGGCTATTGACTTCATTCCTAAGCCATTTACACCACAGGAACTTAAATCAAGTATTGAAAATATAACCAAACAGCAGTATCTTAAAAGGATAACATACAAAATGAACCAGGAGGGAAAGAAGGTAAGGTACCAGTTTCTTTCCGTGTTATCGCATGAATTGAAAGCACCACTTAATGCCCTGGAAGGCTATTTGAGAATGATGCAGGGAAAACAGGCCGGAGAATTAATTGATGATTACGCAACTCCTATTGAGAGATCTCTTCAAAGGATCCAGGGTATGAGAAGCCTTATCATGGACCTTCTTGATTTTACTAAAATAAGACTGGAACGAAAAGAAGAAAAAATCCAGGAGGTAAATCTCGCCGAACTGGCTTCAGACGCGATAGTGACTGTTCAGCCTTATGCCATCCAGATGGATGTAAGCATTAATCTCGACGTAAGGACAAATGTTATTATAATGGCTGACCCTGATGATATGGAGATTGTATTTAATAATCTCATATCAAATGCTGTTAAGTATAATAAAATAGGTGGTAAAGCTGAGATTACCATAGACAGTTCTGATAGCGAAGCAATTCTTATAATTTCGGATACCGGCATCGGTATAACAAAAAGCGACACAGAAAATCTTTTTGCCGAGTTTGTCAGGATCAAAAATGAAAAGACGAGGAATATTTCAGGAAGCGGACTTGGATTATCAATAGTTAAAAAAGTTGTGGAATTATATCATGGCACAATTAAAGTTGAAAGTACTCCCGACGTAGGCACAGTATTTACAATAAGATTACCAAAAAAACCAATAATCATTCCATGAAATTACCAGGAAAAACCGTAGAAAGGCTCAGCGAGTACAGGAGAACACTTCTGGAATGCCTTAATGAAAAAAGAAACTTCATCTTTTCTCACGATCTGGCTGCACGTCTTCATATCACAGCTGTACAGGTAAGACGCGACCTCATGCTGATTGGTTATTCGAGTGTTCTCAGGAAAGGCTATGATGTCAGGGAGCTTATCGATACTATCAGTAAAATAATTGATTCTGAAGAGAGTATGAATGTTGCAATAATAGGGATTGGGAATCTTGGAAGAGCTGTTGCCGGTTATTTCAAGGGGAAGAGATCAAAACTAAACCTTGTGGCATCATTCGATAATGATCTTCAGAAAATAAACAAAGTTATTTCAGGTGTAAAATGTTATCCATATAATGATATTGAACATTTGATGAAAGAGCTGGACGTCAGGATAGCAATTCTGACTGTTCCACCCGATTTCGCCAAAGAGATAACAGAAGAACTGGTCCGTTATGGAATAAAAGGCATTCTTAATTTCACAACAATTCCTTTAAACGTCCCATCCGGGATCTACCTCGAGGAATACGATATGATAACTTCAATAGAAAAAGTTGCCTATTTTGTGAAAGAGAATAAAATTTAGGTTACGGGTTTAACATGAAGATCTTCAGAAGCTTTGAGGAGGCAAAAAATATCATAAACCCTGTCGTTACAACCGGATCCTTCGACGGCGTTCACATCGGACATAAGACCATCCTTAACCGGCTGAGAATGCTGGCAGAGAAATACCATGGCGAATCGGTACTGATCACATTTGACCCTCATCCGAGGAAAGTTCTATACCCCGATACCGCCGGTAAAGATCTTAAACTGATTAATTCACAGGAAGAAAAACTTGATCTCCTTGAAAAAGCCGGACTCGACAATGTAATTATTGTAGAGTTCACAAGAGAGTTTTCAAAGATCACAAGCGAACAATTTGTAAGAGATTTTCTCCATGGTATACTTCATGCAAAAGTTGTTGTTGCCGGTTTTAATCATCATTTTGGATTCAATAAGGAGGGTGATTATAAACAATTATGGGACTGGCAGGGAAAATATCATTTTGAAGCCGAAGAGATACCTGAACAGGAAGTATATCACGAAACTGTAAGTTCCACAAGAATCCGTCAGGCTATCAGTGAGGGATACATACAGAGAGCAAATGCGTACCTTGACCACTATTATATTATAAAGGGAAAACCCGAGAATTACCGGATTGAAAATAGTCCTGATTTACCTGCCCTTTTAAAAATACCACTTACCGAAGAATGCAAAATACTGCCTTCATCCGGGATATATGCAGTTTCAATTGAGTCAGGGTTGGTCAACTCAAAAGGAATGGTGATAATCCACGGGAGACCTGATAAGTCATATGAAGTTCTGGTGAATATTTTTGATGAAATGAATTTAAGTTCAGATAGTAAAGTCACAATATCTTTCCATAAAAAAATCCATGGAGCAATTAACTTTTCAGATAGCAGGGCCATTTCAAAAGTAAACATGGCAAAAGAGGAGATTTCGGAACTTATTTATTAAAAATAGATATCCCGCTCTCCTTCCTGTATTGTCATGAGGTTTCCCGATATTTTCGTTTTAAGTGTGTTGTTATCAACTTCACCAACAAGTTTATTTATCAGTGCAAATCCTTTTGCCCTCGTCCCAGGGGAAGCGAAGTCCTCGAGATACTCCTTGAAAGTGAACAGGGCGTTAGGCATGCAATATTCTTTTATCAGACCAGGTTTGGCGAGGTCCATAAAATCTTGTCCGACTCTTCCCTTACGGTAGCAGCCTGTACAAAATGACGGTATATAGCCGCCGTCGGCAAGTGATGATATCACCTGATCGAGTGTCCTGTGATCACCTAAAGTAAACTGACTGCCTGACTGTTCTTCTTCATGGGAATATGATCCCGGGTTAGTTCGCGATCCTGCCGAAACCTGACTTATGCCATAATCACACAGCTCATTTCGCATTGTATCTTTTTCACGGGTGCTCAGGATGATGCCTGTATATGGCAGAGCTATGCGGATGATAGCAACTAATTTCTTAAAGTCATTGTCGCTTACCTTCGATGGTATATTCTCAGAATGAGGCGCACCAACTGCATACTCTATCCGGGGAACACTGACTGTATGAGGGCCGCAGCCAAAAGCACTTTCGAGGTGATGAGCGTGTTCCATCATTGCCAGAACCTCAAAACGATAGTCAATTAATCCCAACAACGCTCCTATGCCGATATCATTTATACCACCTTCCATGGCTCTGTCCATTACAGTCAGCCTGTATTCATAGTCTCCCTTTTTGGTATTTGCCGGGTGAAACTCCCTGTACAGCAATGGGTCATAAGTTTCCTGAAAACAAACATATGTTCCGATTTTTTCAGATTTTAGTTTTGCGAAGTCCTCAACTTCCATCGGCGCCAGTTCCACATTTATACGACGTATATAGTCCCGTCCCCCGTGTTCTTTGACGCTATAAGTTGTTCTTATGGCTTCCACCATGTAATCGGTGTTATTGCGTTTGCTTTCACCACATATCAGAAGTACTCTTTTGTGACCCTCCCGTAGGAGAGAGCGTGTCTCTTCCGCAATCTCCTCCATAGTAAGAACTTTACGCTTAATAAGTTTATTATCAGACCTGAAAGAACAGTAAGTACAATTATTAATGCAGACATTCCCGGTATAAATGGGAGCGAATATCACCAGCCGCTTACCATAAATCTCTTCTTTAACCGTATGTGCAGTTTCCATGATTTTATGAATGACAGCAGGATCTTCAACGCGAAGAAGAGACGCAACATCCTCAAGATTTAAGCCTTTAAGCTTTAATGCTTTGTTAAGAATAGTGTTTGTCTGACTTTCTGAAGGAGTCTTTCCCTCAATCAGTGAATATAATTTGTCCCTGTCAATGAATACTTTGTTCCGTTCGCTCTTGTTCATTATTTTGCTCCTCCTTGAATTTGGTTAGAATCGATTTAACTTCAACATCCTTCAATCGTCCAATTTTTCCGGTAAGAGCATTGATTGTCTCGACAGTACCTTCGATGACAAGAGAAATTACATTGATATTCCTTTGATGCAGAGGCAGCCCCTGACGGGCAAGAATTATGCCGCTGTATTCAGATAATAAGGTATTTACTGCAGGAACAGAAGTTTTGCCTTTGATTAAGATTGTAATTGTACCAATTCTCTTTTCCATCAGATGATCTTTTGGATTGGATATGCGTTTGAATCCCCGCGAGCGCATTCTCCGTTGCTTGCTGCGAAGAGCTTCAATTTATCCTGACAATCTTTGAAAAGGTATCAGCCGTTTCTCAGAAATATCAGGATGCAAAAGTAAGAAAAATTATCGATTTTGAAAAATACATTTCTGGAATAATATAAGTAAAATTCAATTTCATAAATGCCTATGTCGGTTATATTGATTGTATTGGTTTCAAAGACAGAAAAAATAAGCATAACTTTGAGTTCAGAGTGTCACTTCAGCATTACAGAAGATTAATTATAAAAGAAAGATGCTGAGAGTAAAGTTGATTATCGGGATTTTTGCCATTTTTGTTGTACTTATTTGCTGTCACGAAGGAAATTCAGATGACTATAAGTCAAACGGCATAATTACCGGAGCCGATGTTAGAATGTGTGCATGCTGCGGCGGCTGGTTTATTCAGATTGACAGTACAATATATGAATTTGATAAATTACCCGATAATTCAAAAATCAATCTCGATATTGAGGCATTCCCTTTATATGTAAAACTTGACTGGCAATTATCAGATTTAACAGGCTGTCCTGACAAAAAGATTACTATTCAGAGGATTAAAAAAGAATGATTAGCTACATCTTACTACTAATTTATTCTTCGGTTTACAGCCCTCTTCTTATTTGGAAATGCTTTGAGTCGCCCCATTCACCATATATAACTTCTGCATCAGCAAGGCTGATGCGAGCCTCGAGGCAACTCTGACAATCTTCCGCAGAATCATCTGTACAAGGCTTATTATCATATAGTTTATAACTGTCACGATATTTACCAGGTGTAATATTTGGCATCAGGATATTAGCGCCAATTTTAACTGCCTTTTCCCTGCCAATGGGATCAATTGCCTGAAGCGCGGTTGCGGCAACGATATTAATATCTTTCATCATTATCCTGATTATGGCAATCATTTTTAGCGTGAGATCAAATCTATCCTTCAATGGCATTAGGTTTTTGGAATATTCGATAAGAGGTGTATCGGTATGTTCAATATATGGCCCCATACCGCACATGTCGATATTAAATTTCTTCATAAATAAAAGGTCTCCGGCGAGATCGTCCATAGTCTGAAACGGCAGACCAATCATTACTCCTGTACCTGTCTGGTAACCTATTTCCTGGAGACTTTTAAGGCAGTCGAGCCTATGATTGAAATCGTGTTTTGAATCATCAGGATGGATTTTGTTATAAAGGGTATGGTTTGTCGCTTCAACACGGAGAAGATAGCGGTGAGCGCCTGCATCGTACCATCTTTTATACACATCGGTCTCCTGTTCACCTACAGATAAAGTCACACCTAATTCTCCACCTGACAGTTCCTTTATCTTATGAAGAAGATTCTCGATCCTGCCTGTAATGAAAGGGCTCTCAAGCTCTCCCGATTGAAGCGCGATTGAACCGTAACGGTTATCATAGGCAAACCTGGCAGCAGTGAGAATTTCTTCATCAGAGAGATTGTATCTCGTTAAATTTGTATTTCCTTTCCTTATACCGCAATAGAGACAATCTTTGCTGCAGATATTGGAAAACTCAATTAATCCTCTGAACCATACCTTATTACCAATGTATTCTTCTTTTATTTCAGAGGATTTTTTAAAAAGCAGAGTTCTGTCTTCACCTTCAGATTGGAGAAGTGATACAATATCTTCCCTCGTAAAAATCTCCTTCTCCAGTATCTCTTCTATTGTCAATGTCATGCTGTCATTTTTATCAGTATGCAAAGATACAAAAACCCACCCCTTCCCCCTCCCAGGAGGGGAACTTTTTAACCACTTTTGTCCTTTTTTTATTTTTATTCCCACTTTACGGGATTTGCCTTCGGCGAGTTCCCTTCGGTAGGTTCGTCACTTCCCAGATAAATCGGGGCAGGCTGTTCCTCAACTTTTACTTTTGTCTTTTGTCTTAAATTAGAACCCTCTTCCAAACATACCCCACAAAGTAACCTTCAGATCTTCCCATCTACTCATAGCAGCGCCGGCAAAGCTGTTGGTATAAGACGTTACAAATTTCTTTGCCTCTTCATTTTTTCCATCCTTTACTAATTCAACAACCCTTTTTTCGACAGATTGTAACTCCGTAAATGCTTTTTCTTCAAATTCTTGTACAGCAGGTTCAATAAGCGTCCTTCCTTTTGACCAGTTTACCGTTGCAAGTCTGTTTGCTTCACGGAATGACCATATAGCTGCATCAGTTCTGTAGCGTGCTTGACCGCAAACACCGAAAGAAGGAGGAAGACTTAAAACTCCTGAAAAGATAGGGATTCTCGGGCTCTCCCCGGGGTTATCGAACGAAAACCAGGCTATAGCTCCGACCACATCAGGGAGCCAGTCACGGCACTGAATTACATGCGAATAGGAGCATCCTGCTATTGCAATGGTTCTCTGACGTTCAACGAGTCCGGGTTTTATTCCGTTAAGTAAAGTACGGAGGTCATTGTTCATCCAGTTACTGATGACCGGTGTTTTGACCTGTTTTTCAGCTTCCTTTCCATCTTTATCCTTCTCTTTAATTGTAATTAGCAGATTCTTTGTCATATCCCATTGCGTTCCTTCATAACCGAGATCCTTGGAATATTGGCACATATTCCAATGTTTTCATCGGGAATTCTCTCTGCACACCATATTGCTGATGGCTTGCCTTTGCCTGAACCTGCTATTTCCAGCTGCCACACCTCTTTAGGATCAGCTAAGGTTATACACTCTGCCAGGTCAGCATATCCATATTCCTCGGCGAGCTTTCCAATAAGGGCTATTGCTTCTCTTGCCGTTTTGCATCTCTGAAGTGCGATCTTTTCAAGCTCCTCAATAAGGAACATTCCATTTGCATTAATCAGCTCTTCCCTCCCGTAAATAGTTGTTTCACCTATTGCAAGCTGCTTTTCATTAAGACAAGGATAAGCTGTATTTAGAAATGCATAGGTCTCTGAAACCTCTGGAATTTCCCCTTTTACCGTCACTCTGGTCATGTCCCAGGCCTCTTCGGTATGAAGCATTCCTGAGTAAACTGGGTGCATAACTCCATGTTCAAATTTTTGATGGGGGCAGACTTCAAGCCACGTTCTGTAATTCCCGTCACAGCTATGAGATGTCATTACAGACCCGTCACTGGATGCTCGCCGGCCGACCATAATAGTAGTACAATTCTCACCATTAATAGGTCCGTTAGTGTCAGTTCCGGAGTACTGTGCATGAGTAAATAGTGAAAATGTGAATAGGAACAATATTGTCCAGCCAGATCTGAAATTTATTTTTTTCATAAGAACGATTTTAAGTTCAGTATTCAGGTATGAATTAGGCTACAAAAGTAATTTTTTAGGAAACATACCCAAACCATATTATACTTCTTAATATATTCCTCAACCTTCTTTAATTCAAATGTATCGTAGAGGGTGAGTTCATGCAAAGTAAGTGCAGCACTTTTCTCTCATGATAATTATCTTGTTTTTATCCTGATTATTTTTATTATCTTGCCTTTAATATTAAAGATCAAAAATTGGTTGTAACCCATTATATATCAGAAAAGTATTTATTTGTCGTTGCACATAATGTAGGTTTCCTCAAACGTTTTGCAGGTTTGTAGTTTTCTGTCAGCCAGAATATTGAAATTCATATTTCATTCCTTCACCATTCTTGTTGCTTATGATAAATGAAAAACTTATAAATCCTGACAGCATTGTTGTTGTAGGAGGATCAGACGATCTTTTTAAACCGGGGGGGAAAGTCCTTAAAAACATAATAGATGGAAAATATTTGGGAAACCTTTATGTGGTTAACCCTAAGCAGGATATAATCCAGGGAATCATTTCATACAGGGATTTAAATGATATCCCTGAAACAGATCTGGCAATACTTGCAATCTCTGCGACATTATGTTTATCAGCAGTGGAAATTCTTGTCAGAGATAAAAATACCAGGGCTTTCATAATTATTTCGGCCGGATTCAGTGAGTCTGGCATTGAGGGAACTAATCTTGAGAAGAAAATTGTTGAACTCATAGATAGTGTCGGTGGCTGTCTTATCGGACCCAACTGTATCGGGGTAATTTCACAATCGTATCACGGAGTCTTTACATCACCGGTTCCAAAACTGAACCCCAGGGGATGTGATTTTGTGTCAGGATCCGGAGCTACTGCAGTTTTTATTTTCGAATCAGCAATACCCAAAGGTTTAAACTTCGCAAGCGTTTATTCTGTAGGAAACAGTCCTCAGACCGGGGTAGAGGAAGTTCTGGAATTCTGGGACAATACTTATGAACCTGATATCAGTTCCCCGATAAAACTGATCTATGTTGAAAGCATCCGGAATCCTGATAAAATGCTTCATCACGCCTCCTCTCTCATAAGAAAAGGGTGCAGGATTGCTGCAATAAAAGCCGGGACAACTGAAGCAGGCAGCAGGGCAGCCTCTTCACATACCGGTGCAATGGCTTCATCCGATTCAGCGGTAGAAGCATTATTTCGTAAAGCAGGAATAGTCAGATGTTCAGGCCGGGAAGAGCTGACAACTGTGGCGTCGGTATTTTTTCACAAAAGGCTGAAGGGCAAAAATATAGCTATAATTACACATGCCGGAGGACCGGCTGTGATGCTTACCGACGCATTATCTGCCGGAGGGATGAATATTCCTAAAATAACAGGAATTCATCATGATAAACTGCTTGCAATGATGAATCCGGGGGCATCTGCGGTAAATCCGATTGATATGATTGCCACTGCGACTTATGATCANNTGATTGTAACAAACCGCTCTATCCGATTTTGCCATCTGTAAGAAGTTCTTACAAAGAACTGGAATATTTTCTCAACAAAGGGCATGTCAATTTTCCTGATGAAGTAGTCCTTGGACGTGCATTAATTAAAATATTCAATACACCCTCTCCGGCAGAAGAAAAGATTTTTCTTGAGAATATTGATGTACCTCTGGTAAGAAAGATAATAGATGAATCGCCTGACGGTTATCTGGAACCTGCTATTATTCAACGACTTCTTAATGCGGCACATATACCCGTTGTAAAAGAAAAAGTTGTCAGTACAAAAAAGGAGCTTTTATCAGTTGCGAACATGACCGGATATCCATTAGCTCTTAAGGTTGTAGGCCCAGTTCATAAATCAGATGTAGGTGGTGTAACACTTAACATAAAATCGGTGAAACATCTTGAAGCTGAGTTCAGAAGAATGATGCAGATAAAAGGAGTAAAGGCGGTGCTTGTACAACAAATGCTTTCCGGTACCGAGCTTTTTATCGGAGCAAAATATGAGCCACGCTTCGGCCATATAATTCTTTGCGGTTTAGGTGGTATTTTCGTTGAAGTTCTTGGTGATGTGTCATCCGGACTTGCGCCTCTTACATTCAACGAAGCTGAATCGATGATCAGAAGTCTGAGGAGCTATAGGATAATCCGGGGAACACGTGGAAAGCCCGGAATTAATGA
>PLMC01000031.1 GCA_003141495.1 Bacteroidales bacterium | reverse complement strand
CAACCTTATGAAAAAGAAAATTATCTTATCTTTTCAACCTACACCTGCTACCTGCTTATTAGTACCCGGGAAGAAGTCGGGTAACACATTCCAATAAGTGAGGTGAAGGCAAGGGGGTATAAAACATACATAAACTGTTTAAAAATTTATATCAACCTGTGCAGTAAAAGTGTTGGCATTCTGGTTACTGGTATTATAATAAGCATTTTTGTTATTATATATGTCATACGCAAAAATCACGGAAACATTTTTAGAGAAAGCCCAGGAAGCTCCAAAACTTAATGCTCCCAGATAATTCTTACCTCCCTGATAATCGACAGCCAGCCAAAGCTTATCAGATATTTCAGTCATTGTTCTATCCCATGATAACAGAACTCCATTATTTGCTTTCTTCAGATTTTCATCAACAAGAACCTTATCATTACCGGTATAATACCCAACGCTGAGTCTGCCAAGTATGGGAATTGTTTTTGCAATTTCGCCGTAAATAATATTATAATTTGTAAGATTCGTTTTTAAACCAAAGTTATATGCCCCCAAAGCAATGGCAGGAAAACCTTTAAAAAATGCATCTTCAGGTAATCCAATTTTTGCATTGAAATAAATTGGATGATTATCGTAATTGCTGTCTCCCATATACAAATAATCCACCCCGATCTCTCCCTGAAATTTCTCGAAAGGCAATAGACCTGTTGTAAAACCTGCATCGAAGATACCGGCTCCACGAACACCGTTAATATTAGAGGTCCTGATATAATTATCCAGACCGAGATGCATTGTTTTCCATTTTTGAAAATCCGTGGAAGGAATCCATATCTGAGTTGACGGGGTTGAAAATGTCAATTCGTTGCTTAAAGAACATAAAACCAGGAATATTATTAAGAGTTTTTTCATGATAATTTTATTTAGTTAAATAATTTTACTGCTTTTGCAGGTTGCAAGATGACAGTCAGGGAGCGGATTATAGTGGGAAATGAAATGACGCTCCCGACTGCCAGCTAACAGACTTTATCTTGACAATGGAGTTTCAGCGTTCTTATCCATTTTCGTTCCTGAATAGCCGTCGATTCCCATTTCAGGTAAATCGAGACCTTCAAGTTCGGTTCTTGCAGATACCCTGTTCCCTATGATAAGATCTATCACTTTAAACACCACGAATGAAATCAATCCTACGTAAATCAGGTTTGCTAATACACCAATAATCTCAGCTATCAATTGTCCTCCGTCACCATAAAATAATCCTTTTACCGTACCTGCTACACCATTCCATCCATCTCCATAAGTGCCATCAGCGAATAATCCAAGTGCTATAACGCCCCATGCTCCATTTACACCATGCACTGAAATTGCACCAACAGGATCGTCGATCTTTGCTTTTCTTTCAAAAAAGAATGATGATTCAACCACAAGTACTCCCGCAATCAGGCCGATTAATGCTGCAGAACCGACATTCACAAATGCACAGGGTGCTGTAATGGCAACTAACCCGGCTAACAAACCGTTACAAATCATGCTGACGTCGGGTTTTTTGGTTTTAAACCACCACATGTAAAGCATGGCAGCTAAAGCGCCGGTTGCAGAAGCAATCATAGTATTGACTGCAACAACTGCGATTCTAAGATCCCCTCCTGCTAGAGTCGAACCCGGGTTGAAGCCAAACCAACCGAAAGCAAGGATAAATGTTCCGATTACTGCCATCGGTATACTGTGTGCCGGAATAGCATTTGGAGATCCGTTTTTATTATATTTCCCAAGACGAGGTCCGAGTATCCATGCCCCAACTCCGGCTATAACCCCTCCGGTCAGGTGAACAACAGATGAACCTGCAAAATCAACATGGCCATGTCCCAAGTGGAAATTTGAACCAAGTTGTGTTAACCAGCCGCCGCCCCATACCCAGTTTCCATAAACAGGGTAAATAATTGTTCCCACAGCAAGCCCATACAGAACAAATGCAGAGAATTTCCATCTCTCAGCCATGGCTCCCGTCGGGATAGTAGCTGTAGTATCCATAAATACCATCTGGAAAAGGAACAATGCAAATACCGCAACATCATAAGTCCCATTAAGAAAAAATCCTTTTGAACCAAGAAGACCGAACGAATGTCCGAACAATTTAATAGTCAATTCATGGTTTAACCCGTCAAAGCCGCCCATTGTAGTTATTGCACCTACACCTCCGAACATGATGGCAAAACCACATACCCAGAAACCGAGCATGCCTAATGGGTATATCATTAAGTTCATTGCCATGGTATGTGCAACGTTCTTTGCACGTGTCAATCCGGTTTCTACCATTGCAAAACCAGCCTGCATGAACATTACCAGGAAGCCGGTAATTAAGGTCCACATGATGTTAAGAGCAACTTTATTGTGCCCGACCTGATTGGCCACTTCCAATATTGTTGGTGATCCGGGAGTTGCTGCTGAAATTTCAGTAGCATTACCTGTGTTTGTACCACTGGGATCAGTCTTTCTTGGTCCATCTGCATAACATACAGTTCCTATAGTCATAATCAGTGCAACGATGATTGATATAATTTTTTTAGTCATTTTTATAAGATTTAAATAATTATTATTTGGTTAATTTTTCATCGCCTGGACCTGCTGTTGATGCATCTCCTCGTACGCCATTACTGATCCTTACTGATTCTTCAATGTTATAACTGAAGATCATCCCGTCGCCAATTTCTCCGGTGAAGGCTGCTTTCTCAATACAATCAATAGTTTTCTGAACATTAATGTCATGAAGTACAATTGATATAAAAATTCTGGAGATGTACTGTGTATCGTATACAGTTCCACGGTAGGTGTGATGTCCGCGCAGAAGCTCATTTCCCACTCCCGATGCATCCCAATAGGAAAAGAAATCTATGCCAATTTCTTTTAGCTGGGTTTTGACATCTTCAAATTTTGATGTCCTGATAATTGCTTCAATTTTCTTCATACATTCTGATTTTTAGTTATAACTTACTTTTTCGATATTTCCATGATGATAAAAAGACACATAATTGTATAGTTTCGTATCTGTGCCTCTATTAGGCCAAATACATGCCATTTTTTGGGAAAATAATCCGGAAGGATAAAATGGGAGCCTATAAACCATTAAAACACAGGCAATACGGAGGACCTAAATAAATATCTTACTTTTTATATTGAATAAAAAAGGCTACAATCCGGTAGGAATCAACAAAAAATCCTACAAAACTGTAGGATTCCGAGCAAATGAGTAAAATAGAGTGAGTATATATCTTATTTATAGCTTATTATGAATTAAGACCCTGCCTTATGTTTGTACTTTTTGAAGATCACCGGATCTATCTCATACTTTTTGATTCTCAGACCCATCATACGTTCTGTAAGCTTAAGCTGGTCGGCGGCTTTTGAAATATTTCCCTTCGAGAGGTTCAATGCATCAATCAGCATTTGCTTTTCCACATTTTCAAGGATGGCTTCCAGCCCCCCGTCAACACGTGAATGGGTAGAGGCAGCACTCTGTAGAGTTGGAGGCAGATTATGTGAACGTATCACCTTGTCGATGCTGAGAATACTTGCCCGTTCTATACAGTTCTCCAATTCCCTGATGTTGCCGGGCCAGTGATATGTCATCAGCAAGTCAATGGCTGTCGAGCTTATCCGCTTGATCTCCAGATCGTGGATTTTGTTATATTTTTCTATAAAGTGATTTACCAGCAAAGGTATATCCGCGCGCCTGTCCCGTAAGGGTGGAATAAAAATCGGAAAGACGTTCAGCCGGTAATATAAATCTTCGCGGAATTCGTTTTTTAGCATGAGTTCTTCCAGATCGCGGTTAGTGGCGGCTATAATACGCACATCAGCCTGAATGGTTTCACTTCCTCCCAATCGCTGAAACTCCTTTTCCTGACATACTCTTAACAACTTCACCTGCAGGTTTGAAGACAGATCGCCGATTTCATCGAGGAAAATTGTACTTTTTTCAGCCAGTTCAAAGCGACCCTTATGCAATTTATCGGCTCCTGTGAATGCCCCTTTTTCATATCCGAACAATTCGCTTTCGATGAGCATCTCAGGAATAGCTGCGCAATTAATACTGATCATCAGCATTTTGCTGCGTGAACTTTGATCGTGTATGGCTTTTGCCACCAGCTCTTTGCCAACACCACTTTCTCCTCTGATCAGGATCGTTGCGTTTGTATTTGCCACTTTGGAAATCAGGTCATAAACTTCCTGCATCTTACCCGACTCTCCTACAAGAGATGTGACCCGGTCATTATAACTATAAAGTCCTTGTTCCCTGAGTTTCCTGTAATGAAGTTTTTCAAGCTCTTCAATCTTATCCTGTCGCGACCTTACCAGTCTGGCAAACATTGAAGCCATAATGGTCAGAAACTGCAACTCATTCTTAAAAGAACGGTTGGAATAATATTTAAGTTTTACGCTGAGGGTACCGATTATCTGATTTTTTGCTTTTATCGGAACGCAAATGAAGGAATCCTCATCTTCAAATTTGGTTGTCGATTTTGTTTTGTTCAGATAACGAGGTTCATCTGAAATATGAGGAATAATAACTGGCTCACCGGTTTTAACTACTTCCCCTATAATACCTTCTCCAATTTTATATTCACCCCTGTCTTGTTGTTCTTTAGTCAAACCATAAGCTACCTCAATATAGATTTTAGAAGAATTACGATTCAGAACTGTAAGGAAAGCCTGGAGTATGCCAAATTGTTTAGCCATCTCCTCCATCACCTGGAGGATGGCTTCCTCAAGGTCAGAACTTTTTGCAACAACCTCGCTTATCTGAAAAAGAAGAGATAAATTATCCATGTGATCTATCTTATGCTTTTAATTAGAATTTGATGCAAGAGTTAAAATATAAATCTAATAGAATGATGCCTTTTTCGACCTTATTATAATAAACATTAACTTAAACTATATTAATTATAATAAATACGCACAATAATTGCAAAATAGCTATAAAATCATTCTGTATAGCCATTACAAAGTTATTAATAAATCTCATTCCCCATAATTAATAGCGTTTTTGACTTTCTCTAAATTTTTTTATTACTTTCGGAGCCCAAACCAGCTATAATGAAAAAATGGATCATTTTCCCTGTCTTGCTTATTCTTATAGGCTGTAAAGGGAAAACCAGTGAGTCTTACTTTACAACTGATAAAGCATCCCGATGCTTCAAAGATATTGAGGAGATATGTAAACGGGACAATGGTAAACTATGGGGGAAAAACCTTTATGGTCCGATAATGTTTGTAGAAAGAGTCACACGCAGAATTGTAGCTAACCAACCTGATAATGAAGGTCTTCTGAAATCTAAAGATGGAGTATATACCGGTATATATCCAAAAGAGCTTGTACTGAGTAATGCTCCGGTGAAATTCGGAGGAACTCAGTTTGCCATGGTGCCCCTGCCGGCCGAAGAGGATGAATACAGGATAAAAACCAGGGCAATTCACAGTCTATTTCATCTGTTTCAGGAAAATGAAGGTGTTATTGCCTCAACCTTTAATTCAACCAATATGGATGAAAAGGAAGCAAGGCTCTGGATCAAGCTTGAGTGGAAAGCATTACGGAAGGCAATCAATACCAATGGCGAAGATCGTCAGCTGGCAATAAGGGATGCACTTATATTCAGAGGATCCAACAGGGAACTTTATCACAAATATGCTGCAGACGAAAACAGGTTTGAAACATATGAAGGGCTTACAACATTTACCTATACTCTGCTTTGCGCTAATTCTCCGGAGGAATTCAAATCGAGACTTTTCGAAAATCTCGACCGCATTTATTCGATGCAATCCTATGCCCGGTCATATGGTTTCATTCATGGTGCGTTATATGCATCACTTCTTTATGATAAAGGATACGATTTAAAAAAAATAAAATCAGATAGTTTTGATCTCGGAAATACAGTCAAAGAACTTTATAATATAGATTTGCCGGTAATATGCAGGGATGTTGCAGGCAGTCTGGCAGTTAATTATGATATTGAGTCTGTTAATAAGGAGGAAGAAAAACGGGATAAAGATATCAAAGAAAGCATTCACAGCCAGATAAGCATATTCACTGAGAAACCGGTTGTATTCCTTGAACTTGAAAGTCCGTATTTTGATTTTGAACCGGAAGATATTCATTCACTTGATACACTCGGGACTCTTTATAATTCCATGAGGGTATCAGATAACTGGGGCAAACTCACAGTCGATAAAGGTGGTTGCCTCGTCTCAAATAACCTGAAGTTTATTCGTATTACCGCGAAAGCATTCAAAGCAGATAAAAACCATATTTCAGGTGATGGATGGCATCTTATACTGAATAGCGAATGGGAGCTGGTTCCTGTTGATCAGAATTATTTTGTAAGGAAGCTGATACCGTAATCTTGTACCCCCTAAATCCCCAAAATAGGGGACTTTATGAAATCAGAATAACGAACATTTGAAATCAGAATCGAGAAGTGTTATGCAATTCTTAAGTCGTTATTCTATTTTATTTAGCCCCCCAAATGGGGGGTTGGGGGGTTGAACACAAGGAATAGTGCGAATATTACAATGATTTCAGCGCTTTGATCCTCTCCTCCAACGACTTTATCTTCGACTCCGCATCATTCTTTTTCTTCCTCTCCAACTCAAGAACATTAGCAGGAGCGTTTTTAACAAATCGCTCATTGTCAAGCTTTTTCATGACATTGACAAGGAATCCCCTGTTATAATTCAGATCCTCCTGGATTTTTGCAATTTCATCTTCTATATCAATCTTGCCTGCAAGTGGTATAAAAAACTCTGTGGTCCCTGTCATAAATGAGGCTGTACCTTCCTGTTTATCTGTAACAAACAGTATTTCTGAAAGATTACAGAGTTTACTTATAACTGGAAGAAATTCGGTATCATAATGATTTATATCGGCAAGGATGAGAAGTTTAATCTTATCCCTGGTTGGAATTTCCTTATTTTTCCTTACTGTTCTGATAGCGCTGATTGTTTCCTTTACGGATTCAAAACTGACGATCATCTCTTTATTGTATCTTTTAGATTCGGGCATCATGGTAACCATAATGCTTTCACCTTCATTTCTTTCATGGAGCAGTTGCCAGATCTCCTCTGTTATGAATGGCATAAACGGATGTATTACCTTCACAAGCTTTTCAAAAATAGCTACCGTGGAATCATAGGTTTTCCTGTCAACAGGCTTTAGATATTCGGGTTTGATAATTTCGAGAAACCAGCCGGAGAATTCATCCCAGAACAACTTATATGTTATCATCAAAGCTTCTGATATTCTGAATTTTCTGAAGTTCACATCAATTTCATTTATTGATTTTTTCAGCATCTCATCCATCCATTTCACGACAATTCCTGATGAATCAGGCTGATCAATTTTCTCGTCAATATTCCAGCTCTTTACGAGTCTGAAAGCATTCCATATCTTATTTGCAAAATTTCGTCCCTGTTCGGGCAAGCTGTCTTCAAAAAGCAGGTCATTACCGGCGGGTGAACATAATAGCATACCTACCCGGACTCCGTCTGCGCCATATTTTTCAATGAGTTCAATCGGATCAGGCGAGTTACCAAGCGATTTCGACATTTTTCTTCTCTGCTGGTCACGAACAAGTCCTGTAAGATAAACATTCTCAAAAGGCTTCTGACCCCTGTACTCATAACCGGCAATGATCATACGGGCCACCCAGAAAAAGAGAATCTCGGGCGCTGTAATAAGATCGTTTGTAGGATAATAATATTTGATGTCTTCATTTTCCGGTTTATTTATCCCGTCAAATGAAGTGATCGGCCAGAGCCATGATGAGAACCATGTGTCAAGAACATCATCATCCTCGCGGAGGTCATCCTTACTCAAAGTTGCATTTCCACTTTTCGTTCTGGCAAGTTCGAGAGCGTCAGTAATATTCTCTGCAACAACAAATTCATTATTATTGTAGTACCAGGCCGGTATCCTGTGACCCCACCAGAGCTGACGGCTTATGCACCAGTCGCGGACATTTTCCATCCAGTGGCGGTAAAGGTTTTTAAATTTTGCCGGATGTATGTGAACATCACCGTTCAAGACCGCATCTAATGCAGGTCGTGACAACTCTTTCATCTTCATGAACCATTGAATTGAAAGCCTTGGTTCAATAACTGAATTTGTTCTTTCCGAACGTCCGATCTTGTTATCGTAGTTTTCAACCTTAACCAGGCTTCCTGTTCTCTGAAGCTCCTTTTCGGCAAGCCCTTTTGCCTTAAATCTGTCAACACCTATAAATAATCCTGCTTTTTCGCTCATTGTACCGTCATCATTGAACACGTCAATTGACGGTAATTTATGTCTCAGGCCGATCTCGTAGTCATTAATATCGTGAGCCGGAGTAATCTTCAGGCATCCCGTTCCGAATTCCGGATCAACATAACTGTCGAAGATAAATGGCACTTCACGGTTGGCCATAGGAACTATGACTTTCTTGCCTTTCAGATGCCTGTACCTTTCATCATCGGGATTTGCACAAACAGCAGTATCTCCGAGTATTGTTTCGGGACGTGTAGTTGCCACCATTACGTATCCATCCTCTCCGACAATTTTGTAACGGACATAATAAAGTTTTGATTTTTCATCGGTATAAATAACCTCTTCATCTGAAACAGCAGTCATAGCCTGAGGATCCCAGTTTACCATTCTGATGCCTCTGTAAATGAGACCTTTATTATATAAATCAACAAATACCTTTATAACTGAGTCATACCTTTTCTCATCCATTGTGAATAGTGTTCGGTCCCAGTCACATGAAGCACCAAGTCGTTTTAACTGCTCGAGTATAATACCTCCGTGTTTATTGGTCCATTCCCAGGCATGTTCCAGAAATTCCTCCCGTTTGAGATCGCGTTTTTCAATTCCTTCCGCCTTAAGTTTTGCAACTACTTTTGCCTCCGTTGCAATTGATGCATGATCGGTTCCCGGTACCCAGCAGGCATTTTTCCCCTGCATTCTTGCCCTGCGAACAAGGACATCCTGTATTGTATTGTTAAGCATATGGCCCATATGCAATACTCCTGTAACATTAGGCGGAGGAATTACAATTGTATAAGGCTCTCTCTCGTCGGGGGTGCTTTTGAAAAATCCATTTTCCATCCAGTATTTATACCACCTCTTTTCAGCTTTTCCTGGTTCGAATTTTGAAGGAATATCCATTACTGTTGTTTCGTGTTAAATTTGTAAAATAGAATTGCAAAAATATAATATTTCCCGCTGATCTCGCAGATAGGCGCAGAAAGATCAGCGAAAATCTACGTAATCTGCGGGAAACTACATCTGTTCCAAAACTTAAATTGCAATCATATAATGAGTGATTTTTCTTACTTTTGTCTTACTTAAGAAATAAACATTTTAATATGCCATCGATATCAGATAAAGGCAAATTGATGCCTGCCTCACCAATAAGAAGACTTGTTCCCTATTCTGAAGAAGCTAAACGTAAAGGGAGAAAAGTGTACCATCTTAATATCGGACAACCCGATATTCATACTCCTGAAGTAGCTCTTAATGCACTCCGTAATATTAATCTGAAAGTGATTGAGTACAGCCATTCGGCAGGTAATGAATCTTATCGCTTTAAGCTGGCAACTTATTACCGGAAGATCGGGATAAATATCAATCATACCGAGATTCTTATTACAACCGGCGGTTCCGAAGCTATACTTTTTGCTCTTATGTCATGCGTTAACCCCGGTGAAGAGGTCATAACACCGGAACCATTCTATGCCAATTATAATGGTTTTGCAACCACTGCCGGTATTAAGATTGTTCCTGTGACATCCTATATAAAAGAAGATTTTGCACTTCCTCCTATCCATGATATTGAAAAAAAGATCACTTCAAAAACAAAAGGAATTATTATCTGTAATCCAAATAATCCCACGGGATATCTCTATTCAAAGGAAGAACTTCTTCATCTTAAAGAGATTGTCAGGAAACATGATCTGTTCCTTTTCTCCGATGAGGCATACCGTGAGTTTTGCTATGATGGTGCTGAGCACTTCTCGGCAATGAATCTTGAAGGCATTGATGATAATGTCATTATGCTCGATTCGGTTTCAAAACGATACAGTGAGTGCGGTGTTAGGATAGGCGCTTTTATCACGAGGAACAAAGCTATTCTTTCAACTGCCCTTAAATTCGCACAGGCCCGCCTCTCTCCTCCTGGTCTCGGACAGATTGTTGGTGAAGCTTCAATTGATACACCGGATGACTATTTTAAAGAAGTTAACAGGGAATATACTGCGCGGAGAAACTATATGGTTGAAGCTCTTAATAAAATGCCAGGGGTCTATTGTCCTAAACCAAAAGGCGCTTTTTATACAGTGGTTAAACTACCGGTTGATGATGCCGACAAGTTTGCTCAATGGCTCCTGGAAGAGTTTGAATATAATAATCAGACTGTTATGGTAGCTCCTGCTTCCGGTTTTTATTCCACGCCCGGTTCAGGTGAAAATGAGGTACGTATAGCTTATGTATTAAAAATCGACGACCTTAAAAATGCAATGGAAACATTGGCAGAGGCGCTGAAGGTTTATCCGGGAAAGGTGTAATATGTAAGTTTAATTTCGTATGTGATTTAAAGATTGCTTCGGAGTTTCACTCCTCGCAATGACCCTGATTTTTACTTAATTTGGTAAGCTCCCATCCACAAATAAACTTACTTGCAGTGTCATTGCGAGGAGTCCCGCCTTGCGGGGGGACGAAGCAATCTCATAGGGCTTCCAGACAATAAATTTAATAAATCACATTCCCACTGATTATAAACGAGACTGAAGCCTTTTATTCATACAGCAAATACTTCTCCCTGATTTTTGAGAATCTAGATAACCCTTCCTTCCATGTTTCCCTAATCTGGGCAGCAGTCATCCCCTTCTGTATCTGTTCCCTTAAAACGGGACCTCCGGCAAGAACATCAAAATATGAATTAAAGAACTTATCCTTTTTTGGAAAATTCTGATAAGCGCTGATGAGCCAATCGAGATTAAGTTCAGGCTTTGGAACAAGCTTATTTTTAAGAGCATCCCGCAGATCCGTTCCAAAGCATCTAATCCCAAGTAGTGGTGGATTATTAGCTCCGGGAACACTGTGGGGTATAAAACTGAAACCCCTGTCAGGAAGATCAGGACTTCCGAAAACCTGAAATGGGAATAATGTTCCTCTTCCCAATGAAATAGCGGTTCCCTCAAAAAAACAGAGTGATGGATACAGATATATAGAGATCTGGTTTGGCAGATTAGGCGATGGTTTTATTGGAAGTTCATAGAGTGATTTATGAGTGTAGTTTTTACACTTAATAACCATGAGATCACATCTTACCCCATTCTTCAGCCATCCCTCTCCATTTAACATTTTTGCATACTCTCCAACGGTCATACCATGAACTACCGGAACCGGATCCATACCTACAAAAGAACTGTAGGCTGTATCAAGGATGTTCCCGTCAAAATAAAAACCATTAGGATCGGGTCTGTCAAGAATGAGACATTTAACATGATTTTCTGCACATGATTCCAGAAGATAATGAAGTGTTGATATATAGGTATAGAATCGGGTACCGACATCCTGAATGTCAAAAATAACCACATTAATTCCTTCCAGGTCCAGGGCCGTTGGTTTCAAATGTGAACCATAAAGACTTATAACCGGGATGCCTGTTTCAATATCCTTCCCGTTTTCGATGGTCTCCCCTGCTTCGGCTAAATTTCTGAATCCATGTTCAGGGGCGAATATTGCCTTTATATTTATTCCAAGTGATAAGAGAGTATCAACCAAATGAGTTGACTCTATCATCGAAGTCTGGTTAGCGACAACAGCAACAGATTTCCCTTCTATAACTGATTTGTATTTTTCAATCTGATTTGCACCGGGGATAGGAAGCTTCTTTGCTTCTTTGCCAACTGGAAAAGAGATAATCAGCATTGTCAAAACCAAGATAAAAAGGAATTTAATCATGTACCACTTATTTTGTTTATGTAAAACTACTGTTTTTTAAATCTCAGTGGTTCTCTGTGTCCTACTGTGTAACAAAAAAGAACTGACACAGAGTTGCACAGAGGAGTTAATCTTTAATTTCTTAAATTTGGGAACTTTTCAGAATTATGAATTTACCATATTTCATAGCACACAGGCTCATAAAAGGAAGACGTGAAGGAACATCCTTTTCTCGTCCTATAAATGTTATTGCTATAGTCGGAATAGCCATGGGCCTCGCAGTTATGATTCTGGCAGTTGCCATACTTACAGGCTTCAAAAAACAGATCAGGGAAAAAGTGGTAGGATTTGGATCGCATATTCAGATCATGAATTTCGATTCAAATATTTCATTCGAGACCACGCCAATCAGTGACACCCAGAAATTTATTCCCAGGATTAAGCAGATAAGTGGGATTGAACATGTTCAGGTCTTTGCCACGAAAGCAGGAATCATAAGAACTGATGAGGATATCCAGGGAGTGGTGCTCAAAGGAATAGGTAGCGATTTTGACTGGAGTTACTTCAGGAGCAATATGGTGGATGGCTCCGTTTTCACTGTCACGGATACAGGACGAACTGATAAGGTGATTATTTCAAAAAAGATCTCCGATATGCTCAGGCTGAAAACAGGTGATTCATTCGCAATGCTATTTATTCAGGATCCGCCGAGAATGAGAAAATTTACTATCAGCGGTATATATGAGACCAGCCTCGAAGAATTTGATAAGATGTATGTTTACTGCGATATCGGACATATAAAAAGACTTAATGGATGGAAGGAAGACCAGGTAAGTGGATTTGAAGTGTTTATTAAAGATTTCGATAAACTTGATGAAATTACTTCCGAGGTCAGAGACGCGATAGGCTATAAAATAACGGAAGAAGATACAAAGTTTAAGGTAACAAACATCAGGATAAAATATCCTCAGATCTTTGATTGGTTGAATTTTCAGGATATTAATGTTATAATCATAATATTGCTGATGCTTATTGTTGCAGGATTTAATATGATATCCGGATTGCTGATCCTGATTCTTGAAAAGACCAACATGATTGGAGTATTAAAATCGCTTGGCGCTGAAGACATTACAATACGAAGGGTGTTTCTTTATCAGGCAGCTTATCTGATCGGAAAGGGATTATTCTGGGGAAATCTGATTGGAATAGGACTTGCTTTTATTCAGCTTAAAACCGGCTTGATTACTCTCGACCCTACATCATATTATATTAAAACTGTGCCGGTAAATCTTGAATTAACCCACATACTGTTGTTGAATGCGGGCACAATGGCCGCAATAATTATAATGTTACTTGTTCCCTCGCAGTTAATAACCAGGATCTCTCCGGTTAAGGCGATAAAATACGATTAGAAACTCAGGCAGAACACAGTCTCTTTACCCGGCACTGACCGGACTTTCAGGTTTCCTCCATGAACTCTCATGATCTGTTTTGAGATGCTCAGTCCGATTCCGGAACCGTTTTGTCGGGTAGTAAAAAACGGGACAAATATCTCGTCAATATTTCCCTCAGGAATTCCGGGACCATTGTCAATAACACATATTTCATGGTGGCTGTTTAATCCTTCATTTACAACAATTCTTATCTGTCCGTTACTATTATTTTCGTTGGCTTCCAGCGCATTTTTTAAAAGGTTAATTAAAACCTGTGAAATGAGGTTTTGATCCGCGAAAATCTCAAGATCAGTCTTTTTCAGTGAAACAGAAAATTTTGTTTTGTCGCTGTTATCAAGGGAGTTATAAAGTATATGTACCCGGCCTATCAGATCAGCCACTTTAAAGAATTTTTTTTCGGGTTCGGGTACACGGGTAAGCTTCCTGTATGATTCCACAAATGACATAAGTCCCTTCCCCTGTTCTTTAATAACATTCAGTCCCTGTAATGTGGTAGCTATAGTCTTAACATTAACCTGTTCGGGTAAAATGGGTTTGCCTCCTGTACTATATATATTCGACAGACTTTCCGAAAGGGACGTTATCGGGGTAATAGAATTCATGATTTCGTGCATTAATACTCTGATTAGTTTCATCCATGATTCAATCTCTTTTTCATCGAGTTCATTCTTGATATCCTGGATTGAGAGTATTACCAGCTCATTTTCATTTGTTTTGAAGGATGTTGCTTTCAGCGAAAGTTGTATATCTCCAGCTTCTGCAGTAACTGCAATAAGTTTCCTTTCAAATGGTTTAATACTGTTTATCGTCTCAAAGAGCTTATGGTCTTTACGCTCAATCTGTTGTAAATGAGTAAGAACATCAATTGAGAGAAGTTTTTTTGCCGATGAATTGGCGTGTAAAATAAAGCCTTTGTCATTATATGTAATTATACCAGCAGCAAGATGTTCCAGTAAAGTTCTGAAGTACTGTTCCTGTTGTCTGTTTTCAATTTTTAGCTGTTGAATCTGATGGTTTACTCTGTTCATGCTGTGATACAATTCTCTCAAAGAGGAATTTTTAGTCTCAGCTGAAAAAGAGAGGTTTGAATCATCATTCCTCACGGAATCGAAGAAAAACCTGATTTTTCTGTTTGTTCTATTGAGATATAAAATGAGATTTACGGTGAGAAAAACTATTATAAGAATGCAGATAATAGAAAAACGTATTGACCAATCAACTACAACAAAGTAACTCAGAACAACAGAAAACAGCACAATAAGTATAACTCTGATAATGATATTTAAATAGAGGCTTTTACTGAACATCACATCGATTTTTTAAACCTGTTATAGAGAGTTTGCCTGGTTATACCAAGCTGGTCAGCTGCTGCAGTGAAGTTACCATTATTTTTCTCAAGGGCTCGCTGAATCATCTGTTTTTCCATTTCTTCAAGTGTAGTAAAAGAGCTGTTGCTGCTAATTGATCCGGGATGCTTTAAATAAAGATCATCAGATTTTATAACAGAAGTTTCACTTAATATTACCGCTTTCTCAATTGTATGCTGAAGCTCACGGATATTACCCGGCCATGAATATTTAAGCAGCTTTTCATGTGCCTGCTGGTTGATTTTAAGACTGGGCTTATTGTATTTGTAAGCATATTTTTTAAGAAAGAATTCAGCAAGAATAAAAATATCATTCCCCCTGTCTCTCAGAGGGGGCAATTCAATTTGAATAGTGTTAATCCTGTACAGAAGATCCTCCCTGAAGAGACCTTCGTGAACCATGTTTTCAAGATTCCTGTTGGTCGCACATATAAGTCGTATATCGGTGGGAATGAGCTGATTTGATCCTATGCGTGTAATCTGGCGGTTTTCAATGGCTGCAAGCAGCTTGGCCTGTAGTTGAAATGATAAATTCCCAATCTCATCGAGAAAAAGAGTACCCTTATCCGCAATTTCAAATTTACCCTGCCTGTTTTCTTGGGCATCGGTAAAAGCTCCTTTCATATGTCCGAACAATTCACTTTCAAACAGAGTCTCACTTAGTGCGCCCATATCAATACTCACAAGAACCTCTTTGGCTCTGGCTGAAAGCCGATGAATCTCCTGGGCAATCAATTCCTTACCTGTCCCGTTTTCTCCCGTAATAAGCACGTTTGCATCGGTCTTTGCAACTTTCCTCACCATATTCAGAACACTCATAAGCTGTGGAGATGAACCAATAATAAACCGCTGGTCACGGTTTATCTCCATCTTAAGCTCAGTTTCTCTTTCTTTGAGCTGCCTCACCTCCTTTTTAGACAAATTAAGCTGAATTGCAAGCTTAAGAGTTGCCAGCAATTTCTCATTATCCCATGGTTTCAGAACGAAGTCCGATGCACCTGACTTGAGAGCTTTGACAGCAGTATTAATATCTCCGTAAGCCGTTATCATGACAACTGATATTTCTGGCTTGCTCTCTTTTATTCTTTCCAGCCAGTAAATTCCTTCATTTCCGGTATTGACCCCGGCCTTGAAATTCATGTCAAGTATTACCAGGTTGTAATCTTTTTTAGATAATTCAGATAGTATCTGGTTTGGATTTGAAAGTAGAGTAACCTCATGAAATTCAGGCAAGAGCAATATTTCAAGAGCGCTCAGGATGCTCTTGTTGTCATCAATAGCAAGAATGTTGACTTTTTGGTTTTGCATATCGTTGTATATCAAACTTCTTTCCCTATATTTTTTGCCCCCTTCCCTGATTTACACCTCCCTAAATTCCTCCTCCAAGTGGGAGGGACTTTAGACTTCTGAAAAATTTAAAGCCCCCTTGGGGGGTTTGGGGGTAAATCCCAAATAATAGCGGAATCGGAAGTTGTAAGTAAAATTATCTTATTCCAAACCCAATTTCAACAAACTGTAAAATGTTTTTACACATTACCGTAAAATAAATTTACCTATTTTTGAAATACAAATATTTATACGCCTATATATCAGGAAGATATGTTTGTGGCATCATATTAGTAATAACAAATGGCTATAGAACAATTGCTATCCATATAAGTAACCTGAAAAATGATAAATGTAAAGCATATAATCAGGAACGTCTTTAAAAATAAAGCTACCTCATTAATTACAATTGCCGGATTCTCAATAAGCATATCAATGGCGCTGGTACTAATTGCGTACCTGATAAAGGAGTTTAGTATCGACAGTGAATATCCCAGGATAAGCAATATATACCGTGTTTTTGCCAATGGAAATAATGCATCGGTAAGGGAGGATTTTCGTGAATCCTTTATCGCAAACTACCCTGATATAGATGATGCATGTCGTTACAATAGCTACACCACCAATGTCACATATGAGGATGTGCCATTCAGTGGTCAGATGATAGTAACAGATAATTCCTTTTTCAACATTTTTTCATCTCAGTTTATTTTGGGAGAATTCAATACTGCGCTGGCGAATTTGAATGATGTTGTTTTAACTGAGAGTTTTGCAAAGAAAATATTTGGCAGTGAAAATCCTCTGGGAAAAACACTTGTAGCTGAATACAGGGAACCTTTGGTAGTTACCGCTGTGATAAAAGATTTTTCTTCAAAGTCAAGTATCAGAGGCGATTTTCTCACTAATTCTAAATTAAAGATTATATATGAAGGAAGCAGCGATGGACAGGGTAATAATGTTAATTATTTCAGATTATTCCTGCTACTAAAAAACAGAGAAAACAATTCAGGTCTTGAAGAGCGTTTAACTAAAAATTTCAGTTCTATTGAGTATAAGGTTGGGTACAAGATCAACAGAATTAATCTGGTCCCTTTTAAGGAATCCTACTTTATGCAGGGGATTGAAAGAAGTCAAACTCTGCATGCGAACTTAAAATTAATCAAAGTACTTTCGGTAATAAGTCTCATTATTATCCTGCTGGCCGTCTTTAACTATATAAATCTCACAACGGCAACACATTCCGACAGGCTGAAGGAGATAGGCATAAAAAAGACAATTGGAGCAAGCAGAATACAGATTTTTACGCAGTTTATGGTTGAAGCATTTCTTGTCTGTATTGTTTCTTTTCTTCTTGCAATTCAGCTTTCTGCTCTTTGGGTTCCATTTTTCGAAGAATTTCTGGACAGTAAGATTGAATTGTCGACTTTGTTCCAATCATTTCGGTCAGGCTGGTTAGTATTAGGTATCTTTGTAATATCTTTTATATCAGGCATATATCCAGCTCTATCAATTTCCAGGCGTAAACCTATCGACATTTTAAATAAGAATAACTCAGGAAAAAACAGCTCCTTTGGATTAAGAGCTGTCCTCAACATAATTCAATACACAGTATCCGTATCGCTCATTATTACCTTGATAATCCTATCAAAACAGATTGATTTTGTCAGGTCAAAGGATTTTGGATTTGATACAAACAGGCTTTTAAGAGTTGATGTACACTGGCAGCTTTTTAATAAAGCTAAGGCTATCCGCGACAGGCTTTTAACTGATCCATCGATTTCAGATGTCTGCTTCTCACACGGAACTCCCGGGAGCATATATTTAACATCCTCGTGGAATGAATTAGAAAGCAAAGACATTATTGTAAATGAGCTGAACGTTGATACCTCCTTTCTCAAAGTCTTCAGGATACCGGTTATAATGGGAAGAGAGCTTCGGCCTTCCGATTTTAATAAAGTGTGTTACATAAATGAAACAGCTTTTAAATTAACTGGCTGGAAAACCTTTCTCGGGGAAAAATACCATGGGTCAGAAATTATAGGAATCGTAAAAGATTTCCATTTTGCCAATATGTACAACAAGATCGGACCGCTTGTGATTCCAATCTCTTCTGAGATGGGGATCTCACATCTGACTTTAAGGGTAAATCCCGGGAACCTTCAGAGAGTAATTAACACTTTAAAAGCAACATGGAAGGAAGTATGTCCGGGACATGAATTAAAATACCAGTTTTATGATGAATGGATTAACTCCATGTATAAAGGAGAAGAGAGGCTGGTTTCGTCAATACGCCTTTCTGCAATTCTGGCAATATTAATATCCTGTCTTGGTATATTGGGGCTGGCAGAATATACAATCAAAAAAAGAACAAAAGAGATCGGCCTGAGGAAAGTAAATGGAGCTACCATTCTTAATATAATAATTCTGCTAAACACAAAATTCTTCAAATGGGTCTTAATAGGATTTGTAATAGCTTGCCCGGTTACTTACTTTATTATGCACAAATGGCTTGAGAATTTCGCTTATAAAACTGTACTGAGCTGGTGGATATTTGCTTTGGCAGGAATAATCGCTTTGGGAATAGCATTACTTACTGTCAGCTGGCAAAGCTGGAGGGCGGCTACGAGGAACCCGGTCGAAGCGTTACGATATGAGTAGTATAATAAAACATATAATTGCACATGAAATATAACATCCTGATAGCAGTTCGGAACATAATGAAAAATAAATTAAATTCATTCATAACTGTTATTGGCTTGTCTGTTGCTTCTGCCTGTCTCTTGTTAATATATTTATATGTATCTCAAGAGATTGGCTATAATAGTTTTCATGAAAACAAGGAAAGCATTTTCAGAGTTAATTATTTTATTGGACATGCTGATGGGACAAAAGTTTCGTCAATTTACCTCGATCCGAAACTATCTGAAATATTGAAGAATAAAATACCCCAGGTTAAACGGAGCACTGCATTTCGCAACGCTCATAATCCAAGCATGAAATTTGAAAATCAAAATTTCGAGGAAAAAACATTTATCACCGAACAGGACTTTTTTAAGATATTCAGTTTCAAAATGATTATTGGTAATAAAGACAAAGTATTTGAGAATCCTGATGAAATAGTAATCACTTTGAGTTTGGCTGATAAATTCGCAGCCATAGACTCCTGCACAAAAGAAGAACTGATCGGAAAGCCTGTTTTCTTTATAAAAACCGGTGATCAACCCTTTACTATTTCAGGAATAATGGAAGATGTTCCAAAAAACTCCAGTCTCCAATTTGATGCCTTAATTCCCTATAAATATGAAGGAGCATTTAACTCCTCAAGCAACATGTTTGGAAATTCAACTATTTTTTATAAAGTGACCGGGAATGAGAATACCCATTTAGCTGAAGAACAAATTAATAAATTACTGAAAGAACATTACACGAATCTGCTGGATGAGCAAAAAAATCGTAATGTTCTGATAAACAGCGATGAGGCCTTTACTGCGTTTTCTTTACCGATTACTGAAACATATCTCAGTAAAGTAAATACTGATTACGAACTAAAGAACAATAGAACCAGCTTATATATTCTTTCAATCATAGGAGCTCTTATACTTATAATTGCTTGCATCAATTTTGTCCTGCTTTCTTTGGGTCAGTCATTTAGTAAAGAACGAGAAGTTGGCATCAGAAAGGCTATGGGAGCTGGAAAAAGAAATATATTCAACTTATTCTTTACAAAAAGTCTGATTATTACTTCGGTATCGGTTCTCCTGGGTGTTGAACTATGCTTCTTGTTTTTTCCAGTCTTTAATGAGATTGCACAAAATGGAATTTATACCGGATTAATTATTCTTCCTCATGTTTTTGTCTTTGTCATTGCCTGCGTATTATTTATAGTTATGTCGACAAGTTTTTTCCCCATTGTCAAGCTGACAGGAATTCAGCCGAACCAGACAATTGAAAAGCATGATAAAGGAGAAAAAGTTAATATTACAGGCATCTTTGTTATGCTTCAATATGGACTTTCCATTGTTCTGATTATCTTAACCATAGCAGTTGTCCGCCAGACTAATTACATGAAACACAAAGATCTGGGATTTTCGTCACAAAATATTTTATATCTACGTGTTTATCAAATCGATAACAGCGATAAGCTTGCGTTGCGTGACCGGTTGAAAAATTACCCCGGGATTACAGACGTGACACTTACAGACAGGGACTTTATAGATGGAAGAGGAAATAATCGTATCAAAAATAACAAGGGAGAATATATCCTGACCAGAATCTTAAATGTTGATAAAAACTATGTCCCTACTTTGAATTTAAAGGTCATCCAGGGAGAAAACTTCACTGATGAGATTCAGGAAAATCAATCAGTCATTGTTAATGAAAAGTTGTTGTTACGTCTGGGTTTTGATGATAATATTGTGGGCCAGATAATACAGATGGACGGAAAGAATCTCAGAATATCCGGTGTGGTAAAAGATTTCCATTTTGACTCATTGAAAGAAGAAATTGAACCATTAATGTTGATCTTAAGAACTTATACAGGAGACAGAGGCAATTTCCTTTTTATTAAGTACCGTGCCGATCAATTGGATAAAGTTATGCAATTTATCCTGGAGACATGGAAAGACATAGCGCCAGGCAAAGAACTGGATTTCAAGTTATGGGACGAACAACTGAATCAGAGATATAAAGCTGAAGAAAAATGGAGCAAGATTATCGGATATGCATCACTTGTTTCCATAATAATTTCATCATTGGGATTATTAGGTTTGACATTGCTGGTCATAAACAGGCGAGTTAAAGAAATTGGCATTCGAAAAATAAACGGAGCGCGTATATCAGAAGTGATGGTAATGCTGAATACAACATTTATAAGATGGGTAACAATCTCCTTTATTATTGCCTGTCCTATTGCCTGGTATGTAATGCACAAATGGCTTGAAAACTTCGCATATAAAGAAAAATTGAGCTGGTGGATATTTGCTTTAGCAGGAATAATCGCTTTGGGAACAGCATTACTTACTGTCAGCTGGCAGAGCTGGAGGGCAGCTACGAGGAACCCGGTCGAAGCTCTCCGATACGAGTAGTGAGGAGAGCGGAGATCCTCGATAGCGAAGCATATCGAGATGGAGGCGGTGAGATATGAATAATCCACCCCCTATCCCGATAGCTATCGGGACCCCCATTTGGGGGACTTTAGAACAAGTTTAGCCCCCCATTTGGCAGGTTGGGGGGTAAAAAGTTGGAGGTGTGGTGTGAGGAATGAGGGAGTGAAAGGGTGAAATGGAGAAAGGGAGAATGGGGGAAAGGAGAATATGGGAAAAGAGGAGTTTAAAAGAAGAAGAAGAAGACCAAATATTTTAGATTATGTTTTTAGAAGGATTGCTTAGAATCACTTTCAGAAATTTTATAAAGAATTTTACAACAAACATTATAAAGATTCTTGGTTTAGTGATTAGTATAGTTGCTGTAATAATTATCTGGGCATATGTAATTTATGAAAATAAATTTGACAAAGGAATTCGGAATAGTGATAGGATCTGCCGATTGGAAACGAATTGGGCAAGTATGCCTTCATTTCTTGGTGATGCAATAAATAAAAACCTGACCAATCAGGTTATCGGAACAAGACTTAATTTCTGGGGAGATGTTGGCATTCTGATAAATAACAATCCCTTTAACATCAATGATCTGACTTTTGCAGACAGCACATTTTTTAAAGTATTTCAACTTGAGTTTATTGCCGGCGAATCCAAAGGCGCTCTTAATCAACCTTTCTCCTTGGTTCTTTCAGAGTCTCAGGCAAAAAGACTGTTTGGAAGCACTGATATAATTGGTAAGATTATCAGGTTTGAAAATCAATATGACTTTACAGTTACCGGAGTAATAAAAGATCAGCCTTTCCTGCACTTTAAAACAGATATACTTGCATCAATAATCAGCCTTGAACAGATTCGTTATAAAGGAGTTCTCAAGCAGTATGACGGATGGAGCTACCCTACCTATCTTTTGCTTCCTGACGACATACCCATTGCCGGATCTGAGAAAACAATTCTGGATATGCTCAAAAAGGTAGGTTACAATGATCCCTTCAGGTTAAGACCATTTTCACAAATTTATTACTCTTCGGAGGTGGAAAATGAGGTAGTAACAAAACATGGAAATCTATTATATAATAAAATACTGATTGCCGTTTCAATTTTCATTCTTCTGCTGGCTGCTATTAATTTCATCAATCTGACTATTGCAAATGCTCTAGCAAGATCAAAGGAGGTAAGTATAAAAAAAATACTGGGAGTTTCCCTGTTTAATCTGATTATACAATTCATGTTCGAAACGATCCTGCTTATTCTGATTTCCTTAGTAGTTTCTGTTTTTCTTTTGTGGTTCCTGAATCCAATATTAAATAACTTAACCGGATTTCCAGTTAGTGTCGTAGATTTATGTACCTCTAAAAACCTTATACTTTTTGCCGGAGGCTCCTTGATATTCATATTAATTACCGGAATTTATCCAAGTTTCTATATCAGTTCTTATACTATTAATACAGATAAAAAGTGGTTCCCCGGTTATTTAAGACATAATGGTATCAGGAACGGATTAATAGTTTTCCAGAATTTCGTTTCAATAACTTTGATCTGCAGTACACTTATAGCCAATAAGCAATTCCGGTACATGAATAAGAAGGATCTGGGGTTCAATAAAACTAACATCGTCATTCTTAAAATAAACTCTCAATTAACGGGTCATCTTGATCTATTCAAAGAAAAGCTGCTGAAATATCCTGAGATAAACAATGTTTCATGTTCAAGCAGGATCCCTGGTAATTACTGGGGATCATGGTGTTGCGTCAAAATAGAAGGTAAGGAGAATAAATATTTTAATAACTATGTCTATCAGGATTATTTAAAGACGTTAGAGATCAAAATGAAAGAAGGACGAAACTTTTCAATGAATAATCCGGCTGATTTAAAAGCGACTTACCTTATTAATGAAACTGCCATAAAACTTTACGATTTAAAGAATCCAGTAGGACAAGTCATCCTTCCGGGAAACGGAATGAAAGGAGAGATCATCGGTATTATTTATGATTTCCATTACAGAGGACTTAACTATCAGCAATCACCATTGCTTCTGTTTTATACTCCGGATTATCTGAATTATATCAATGTGAAAATTTCTGAAAACAACATATACGGAGCTTTGGAAAGAATAAAGAGCGTTTGGGAGGAAATTTGTCCAGCCTTCTCTTTTGAATATAATTTCCTCGATAAAACTTATAATCTGCAATATAAACCGGAGAAAAAATTCGAAAACCTTCTGTTCTCATTTGCACTGCTTGCCGTTTTTATAGCCAGTATCGGCCTTTTCGGTCTCTCTATTCACAGCACTGAACGACGGACAAAAGAGATAGGTATTCGCAAAATCAACGGTGCAAAGGTAACTGAAGTTATAGTCATGCTCAATAAAGATTTTATAAAATGGGTTGCCCTCGCAATTGTATTAGCTTTCCCGGTTGCATGGTATGCAATGGATAAATGGCTGAATAATTTCGCTTATAAAACAGAATTGAGCTGGTGGATATTTGCTTTAGCAGGAATAATCGCTTTGGGAACAGCATTACTTACTGTCAGCTGGCAGAGCTGGAGGGCAGCTACGAGGAACCCGGTCGAAGCTCTCAGGTACGAGTAGTGAGGAGAGCGGAGATCCTCGATAGCGAAGCGTATCGGGATGGAGGCATTGAGATATGAATAATCTACCCCCTATCCCGATAGCTATCGGGACCCCCATTTGGGGGACTTTAGAACATGTTTAGCCCCCCATTTGGCAGGTTGGGGGGTAAAAAGTTGGAGGTGTGGTGTGAGGAAAACATGAAAGATAAAAGACAAAAGGGGAAAGATAAAAGTATGGAATTCAACTTTGTGCCCTTTGCGCAAACTTTGTGCTCTTTGCGGTTAAAGGATTTCAAAAAAAGTATAGTTATCAATGCATCATAAACTAATAGAGAAAATTGAAACGAGATTGAGAGATAAGAAAAAATTACTTATTGAGAATAAATAACTTGATTTAGATGAACGGACAATATTTTAAAATAGCAATCAGAAGGATTACACGAAACTATAAATCAAATCTTTTGATTTTTGCAAGCCTGGTGATAGGATTAATAAGTTGCCTGGTTTTATATACTAAAGTAAATTATGAATTAAGTTTTGACAACTATCATACGCAAAGCAAAAACACTTACAGGGTTGTAAGGGTTACATCAGGTTTGGAATATACAATCGGGGGACTGGAATATCGAACCGGTGTTCATTTTCCCCTTCCCGAAGCATTTAAAAAATCAGTTCCCGAGCTTCGAGATGTAGTTGCCATGTTTTACCTGTATGGTCAGAAAATCAACATCCCGACAAAGGACAGCACAGTGGAAAAGTCATTCACAATTGATGATGGAGTTGTTATGACTGAACCTTCCTTTTTTAATGTTTTTGACTTCGGAAAAACCGGGCTAAAATGGGTAAGAGGTGAAGGTGGACAGGTTCTGGATAAACCATTTACTGCAGTTATTACAGAAAAAACAGCTCAAAAACTCTTTCCTGGTGAAGATCCTGTTGGTCGTGAATTGATCACTATCGGAACAAAATTCACCATAGAAGGGGTCATTCAGGATCTTCCTGAAAATACGGATCTCCCATTTAAAGTTTTGTTATCGTTAAAAACTTTTTCAGAAAAGCTTAATCCGGGGTTCACCACAGACTGGGGCAGTTTATCAGATAACTTTCAATGTTATGTGGTCCTGAATGAAAGAAGCGATTTGGTTTCGGTAGAGGAAAAATTCAAGGAAATATACGGGTTAAATGCAGGATCTGAAAGACTCGAAGGAAGGCAATTTAAATTGCAGCCACTTTCACGGGTGCATAAAGAGAGTCAATATGGAAATTATAATAATCGTACCGTAAGTGCTGGGCTGCTTCTCGCGCTGACACTTATTGGCATATTTATTTTTCTTATAGCATCATTTAACTACAGTAACTTTTTTCTGGCCGAGACCATTAAACAGAGAAAACAGATTGCATTAAGGTTAATCCTGGGCAGTAAACCTGTTTCTGTGTTTTTTCAGTTTCTTACAGAATCGCTACTGGTAAATTTTGTCGCTATGATAATCAGCCTGCAATTGACTTTACCTGTTATTAAAAATTTCTACTCTTTCATCGACATTCCTCAGGGATATTTTCATGAGATAAATCTATCCTTCTTTATGCTTGTTATTGGACTTCTGTTTGCCGGAAGCATTCTTTCAATAATTTTTTCAATATTAAACCTGAATTTAAAATCGTTGTCCAATCTTCTGAAAGGAAGTGATAGAGGTTATTCAGGGAGAGGTAACATATTCGGAAAAACAAGTGTAATTCTTCAGTTTGTCGTAGCACAATCGGTGATTATTGCAACACTGTTTATTGTCAAACAAATTTACTTTATCAATCATAAGGAACTTGGATATACAACTGATAATATTATATATGCAGGATTGCCTGAGAATCCGAAATCAAAGCTGGCATCTTTATCCGCAGAACTAATATCTGATCCGGGAATAAAAGGTGTGAGTTTTAGTTCTGTTGTGCCTGCGGAATCCCATCAATGGACTTCCTTTAGTTCGTATATTAATAATCAGGAAAAAAGAATTGATGCTGAGATCAAATTTGTCGACAGCTCTTATCTCAATTTATATTCATTCACTCTTATAGCCGGACAGAATTTTTCTTCGAAGGATACATCAGCTGCAATTATTTTAAACAGTGAATTTCTGCTGGAAATCGGCTTCAAAAATGCTGATGAAGCTATTGGAGCCATAATTAAGGGACCTGGTGGAATGAGTTTAAATATAAAAGGTGTGGTCGGCGACTTTCACTCCGGTTCATTAAGGGATAAAATCAGACCATGTGTATTTTTTAATAATCCCGGAGGCTTCGGAATTGTGAATATTAAGCTTTTAACTTCAGTGAGTTCTGGTAAAAATAATACAAAAGTCTTCCCCGGGGAGATTGACAAAATAAATGAAATATGGAAAAATGTCTTTCCCGGCCAGGTATTTCATTATACATTTCTCAGCGACAGAATAGCCGGTTATTATAAATCAGACTATAAAGCCCTCAATCTCTTTTTTCTATTTGCTTCAATAACAGTTTTTTTATGCATTCTGGGAATTTTAGGTTTGTCGTTGAGTATGAACGAGAACAGGACCAAAGAAATAGGTCTGCGAAAAGTGAATGGAGCTACAATTTCTGAGGTGATGGTCCTTTTAAACAAGAACTTTATCTATTGGGTAGCTATAGCCTTTGTAATCGCATGTCCTATTGCCTTTTATGCAATGTACAAATGGTTACAGAATTTTGCATACAAAACAGAGCTAAGCTGGTGGATATTTGTAGTGTCAGGAATAATAGCCCTTGGAATTGCTCTCTTAACAGTAAGCTGGCAAAGCTGGCGGGCAGCGACGAGGAACCCGGTCGAAGCTCTCCGATACGAGTAGTGAGGTGTGAGATGTGAGGCGTGAGGCGTGAGGCGTGAGGGAGAGAAAGGGTGAGGGGGAGAAAGGGTGAGGGGGAGAAAGAGTAAATGGGAGAATGGGAGAAGAGGAGATTAAAAAGATGAATGACAATATAAAAAATAAGTTTATTTGGACATGAATCATAAAAACATACGGCTGGCATTTAGGAATATCCTGAAAAACAAAGGAGTAAGCAGCATAAACATCCTGGGAATGGCAATAGGGATGACTGCTGTATTGCTGATATTCCAGTTTATTGGATTCGAAAAAAGCTATGACAGATTTTTTAAAAATGCGAGCAATATTCAGCGCCTCGTTTTCTTCAGACACTATCAGACCGGACTCGATGTAAGTGTCGGCAATAACTACTACATCGGACAGATAGCGGCTGAAAAAATTCCAGATATCAAAAAATTCTGTCGTGTTAAAAAGGAAACATTGTTTTTCAGGTCCCTGGAACAGACTTATAAAGAAGAAATGACACTTTTCGCAGACAGTTCTTTCTTCGACATCTTTTCACACAAAATTCTTTCGGGAGACAAATCCGCTTTTCTTCGACAACCTAATACAGTTGTAATTACGGAATCCACTGCAAGGAAATATTTCGGAAGTGAAAATCCAGTCGGTAAATTAATCTCTGCAGTCAATCCGGGCAACAGACCTTTGACTGTACAGGGTGTCGTTGAAGATGTACCAGAAAATTCTCATCTCAAATTCAATATCATTATTTCCCTGGCTACTTTCACAAACAATTCATACTGTTATAGTTGCAACAATACAAATACATATTTTCTACTAAAAGAAGGAAGTGACAAGTCAAAAATAGAAAGAGAAATAACACAACTGGGAAAAGAGAATTTTTCTTCAAGAGATATAAAACTTGACTTTCCGATTGAATTCCGTCTTCAACCGGTAACTGATATCCACCTGCACTCAGCCTACCGTTTTGAATTTGAAACAAACGGTAATGCTAAATACCTTTCTGTATTGTTGATAATAGCCCTTCTGATTCTGTTAAGTGCCGGTTTTAACTATTTCAATCTTTACTCATCTGTTACGGGAAAAAGAATTAATGTAATCGGGATCAGGATAATAAATGGAGCCAGCAGGAGAGACATTATTTACGAATTCATTACAGAAGCCCTTATTACAGGCATGATAAGCCTGTTACTGGCTTTTGCACTGCTTTTTCTTTTTTTCCCGTTCCTGAAAGATCTTTTGAGTCTGAATTTCACGACAACTTCCCTGTTCAATCTCAGAACCTGGCTTTTGCCATCATCATTTCTTCTTGCTTTGAGCCTTATGGCCGGACTGTTGCTTGGTTTAAAAATATACAATGTAACACCAGTTACTTTTATCAGAAAGGATATTCGCTTTAACACCCGTAAAAAATCCCGAAGACTTCTTCTGGCAGGTCAGTTCATTATTGCTATTGTACTAATTGGATGTACTATAGGTGCCCTCAGACAGATCAGTTATATGCAGAGAGAGGCCTTTACCATGAATATTAATAAAACACTTGTTGTCAAGCGCCCTACAACAAAAGAATTCAATACGGCTCAGAAGTCATTCCAGGAAGCACTTCTTAAACATCCCGGAATAAGTGAAATTACATACTCAACTATCATTCCCGGTGAAAAAAACTCATGGGTAAAAGGGGGAATTTCAATAAAAGGTAAAGAAAAACTGGGATTTCAGTTCTTTCAGGCAGATGTTGCTCCGAATTTCTTCAGATTCTTCAATGTAAAACTACTTGCCGGAAGACAATTCTTCGATGATGAAAATAACTGGCTAGGCGGGTCAAGACACCTGATACTTAATAAGGAAGCGGCACTGGCTTTAGGCGACGATAAATTTGAGAATTGTATAGGCAAAACTCTCTTTGATAGCGACGCTAAAGAAGATATTGGTGAAGTTGTTGGGGTTATTGACGGATACTTTCAGAACTCACTTGATCAGGAAGTCAAACCAACACTGTTTAACTGCGACCAGGTGGGATATTATATTTTTATAAGATTCAGTAATCCCGACATCAAAAACATAGTTGACAAAGTTACCGATGAATTCAGGAACCATTTTATGGATTCATATTTTGAGTACTTTTTTCTCGACAATTATTTTAATTCACAATACAAAGGGCATATTCAACTTTTCAGATGTTTTATCCTTTTCAGTCTAATGGCTGTGATCATTACCAGTCTGTCACTTTTTGGTCTTGTAATGATGGCAACTGTATCGAGAACCAAAGAGATCGGTATCCGTAAGTTGAACGGGGCAAAAGTCTCCGAAATTCTCTACCTTCTGAACAGGGAATTCATTATACTCATAACAATATCGTATATAATTGCAATCCCTGCAATTTGGATTACTATGTACAAATGGCTTCAAGGATTTGCTTACAGAATTGATATCACGCTATGGCTTTTTGTTTTGGCAGGCTTAATCACATTCGGAATTGCGCTGATAACAGTAAGCTGGTTGAGTTGGAAAACGGCAACCAGAAATCCAGTGGAGGCATTGCGATTCGAGTAGGCACCACAAAAAAAACAATTTAACTACTATACATGAACAATTTCACCTTAAAAATCCTGATCAAAAGCCTGAGAAATAATAAACTACTTACTGTCATTCAGCTTTGGGGTTTGGTGATAGGTTTTACCATTGTTATTTTCCTTTTAGTAAAAATTAAGTATGAGTATTCCTACGACACTTTCTGGAAGGATTCCCAATCGATTTACCGACTTGGACTCGATTTATCTTATGAAGACGGGAGGGTGTATCGGTCGGCCAGAAACTTTGAAGGATCATCTGAACTACTTAAAGCCGAAATCCCTGGTATTGTGTCACAGTGCAACCTGGGGCGTGACGTAATAACGGTATACGACCATGATAAAGTTATTCAAAATGTGGACTGGTTTTGGAGTGATACAACATTTTTCAGTGTCTTCGAGCGTAAGATTCTTTACAGGGAATCCAACCAGTTGTTTGGTGATATACACGGAATTGCAATATCAGAATCTTTTGCAAAGAAACTTTTCGGAAATGAAGATCCGCTGAATAAGGAGATTACTTTAAACGAAGGATGGAAGTTTCTGGTTAAATCTGTTTTTAAAGATATCCCTGTCAATAGTCATCTAAAGGTTGATGTTTTGGGAAGTTACCAGTCGCTATACTATTATATGAGAAATTTCGATAACACTACTCAGACACTCATTGAAAATCCAGGCTTCACATATCAAAAAGCATCGCCTTATTCCCGTTCCAGGTGGAGTTCCCCAACTCAATTCAGGCCTCACTGTTATATCAGACTTGAACCACATGTCGACATAACAACTGTCAAATCAGCAACTCTCCCGGCGATAAAGAAAGTAGGGTTACCACCAAACCTGGAAAAAAGTACCATAAACTTAATTTTTCAGCCCATTGAATCAATCCATCTGCATTCCAACCTCAATGACGAACTCAATGCGAACGGAAGTACTACGCAGGTGAACTTTCTGATAATAATCGCCATGGTCATATTGGTAGTTTGTATTGTTAATTATTTGAATTTAAGCACCATTTCGGCAATCGAAGAACGTAAAAGTTATTCTATCAGGATATTGAACGGTTCGAGCAAAATAGCTGTTTTTGCTACACTGTTTTTAAAAAATTTGTTTTTGTACGGTCTTGCATTTTACATTTCAGTGCAAATTGCCTCAATATTTATCAACTTATTGTTGTCTTTACAAAAAATATCCAGCTTCATTTTATTGGTCATGGTTATCATTTCTTTTCTAGGTATACTTATTTCGACTCTTTTACCTTACTTACTGGTTTTCAGCACGCCCATCTTTTTATCACTGAAAGGCCAATCAGTAGCTCTGAACCAGCACTGGTCGGGTCGAAAAGCTCTGGTGGTTCTGCAATTTGCCATCAGCATTATCCTGATTATCTGTACGATTGGAATTTTCAAACAAATGAAGTTTGTAACGAAGGAAAAACTTGGCTTTTCAGGCCAACAAACCCTGTTTAGTTATACACCAATGAGCATGACCAATAGTCCGGAAATTCCATCGAAACTTTTAACTTTTAAAAATGAAGCGCTTACACTGCCGGGGGTAACTTCATTTAGTGTTAGTTCATCAGTCCCCGGAAAAGAAATTCGCCGGATTCAGGACAATGTATTCGCCGGAAATTCAGCCGAACCTTTTAGTTCACCGTTTAATGAAATCAGTATCGATGATTCTTTTTTAAAAACGTACAATATTTCAATCCTTGCAGGTAATAATATAAACGAAGAAACCAACTGGACTTCAGATGAGGTGATAGTTAATCAGTGTGCCTCGGAAGCAATGGGCTATAAAAAACCTGAAGATGCTATCGGGTCAGTTTTCAGGATTGGCCAGAATACGTTTAAGGTGAAAGGTGTTATTGAAAATTATCATCACGTTTCGCTTCATCAACCGGTTAAACCGTCAATATATTTTCAGAATTTGCAATGGGAAATGTCGGTGGGTTATTATTCTTTTAAATTAAATACACCCAATATCCTTGGTACAGTGAGAGAAATCGAAAAAATCTGGAAAAGGCTCTATCCAAGGGATGAGTTCATTTACTTTTTCTCAGATAAGGAATTTGAGTTGCAATACCAAAATGATCTGAATTTTAAATATATCCTCACAACATCGGCATTGCTTGCTTTGATAATTTCCTGTATGGGTTTATTAAGTCTGGCTATTTTTACCACCAAACGAAGAACAAAGGAAATCGGCATCCGGAAAGTGAATGGAGCCAAAGTTTCTGAAATATTGACAATGCTCAACAAGGCCTTTGTAAAATGGGTGGCCATTGCCTTTGTGATTGCCTCGCCCGTTGCTTACTATGCCATGAACAGATGGCTTGAAGGTTTTGCCTACAAAACCGCCCTTAGCTGGTGGATTTTTGTCCTGGCCGGCTTGCTTGCACTTGGAATTGCACTTTTAACTGTGAGTTGGCAAAGCTGGAAAGTGGCAACAAGGAATCCGGTCGAAGCTCTAAGATATGAGTAATTAACCCCCTAAATCCCCATATGGGGGACTTAAAAACAAGGAAAGCCCCCCATTTGGGGGGTTGGGGGGTAGAAAGTTAGGGTGAAGTTTGAGGAATGAGGAAAGAAGGGGTGTAAGGGTGATAGGAAGAAAAGAAGAATGTGTATTTGAGTTAATAGTTATTATATAATATCATATACATGAAGATTATCAGGAGGTTAAAACAGAATTGGCAATGGTTCCTGATCAATGTTTTAGGACTGAGCGCAGCATTTTCATGCTTGCTGATCATTTTTGTCTATACCAGCCAACAACTGAGTTACGATAAATTCCATTCAAAAGCCGGCAGGATTTATCGTATGACAACCGATACAAATCGCGGTGCAATATCCATTCACCCTGCAAGGGTATACGGAGATAGTCAAAAATTGTTATCTAATTATCCGACTATTGAAAACATGGTGCGAATTGTGCCTTTTAGAAATGCAATTGTCAAAATCGGGGAACAAAAGTTCTACTCAAGAAACGCTTATTCGACTGATAGTTCATTTTTTAAGATTTTTGATTTTAAAATATTGTCGGGGAGTCGCGAAAATGCCTTTTCGCAACCGGGAAGAGCATTTATCTGTCGTAGCCTGGCTTTGACATATTTTGGAAGTATCGATGTTGCTGGAAGAGAGATAACCATTCTCCATCAGCAGGATCCTAATCCAAAGGTTTATACCATTGATGGTGTAATGGAAGATTTCCCTGTAAACTCTCACTTCCATGCTGAACTATTAACTTCTTTTACAAGTGATAATGACCGTACGACATGGGCCTATACATACTTATTAATAAAGAAAGGCGCAGACGTTGATGCTCTCAGAAGTACAATTCAACATAATTGGGAAACTGAAAATAAATCAAATGATTCCGTACCTATCTTGTACCTTCAGAAGCTTACCGATATTCATCTGTTCAGCCAGAAAACAGTTGAAATGGAGAAGAACGGTGACATCCGTTCAATTATCCTTCTTGTGAGTTGTACTGTTCTGATTTTATTCATAGCCTTTATTAATTACCTTAATCTGAGCCGCGTACAATTAATAGCCAGAATGAAATCAGTGAAAATAAAATTAATAAACGGAGCGTCGAAGTGGACTGTGGGATGGGAAATTATTCAAGAATCATTACTCCTTTCTGTTTTTTCAATTTTATTAGGATTGTTTATTGCTGACTGGCTGGGAGAATCTCTGAAAATTTCTGTCCTGCAGTCGGGCAGGATCTTTGGAATTGCCATAATTTGCTTAGGTTTTATTGTTCCCATTGCTCTGCTGGCAGTGTTTCCCCTCTACTCTTCAAAAATCGTAGCTGACATTAAAATGACAAATAAACAAGAGAGTATGTATTCTTTCCCTATCGTTGTGCAATTTACACTGGCTATAGTGGCAATAGCAAGTACACTGGTCCTGACCCGGCAAATTGATTTTATAAATAGCAAACATCCTGCCTCTCAAAATGCAAACATGTTAGTAATTACCGATAATCCATGGCAATCGGTACAACGATATGATCTGTTTAAAACTGAATTGCTTAAGAATTCTTCGATAACCAATGTAACAGCAGCAATGGAAGAACCTGGCGGTAACATTTTAGACGCGGTAGCCTTCGAAATGGAAGGTGTCGCGAAAAAGCCAGGACAATCAATAAATATCTTCACGACCGATTCCAATTTTTTTAGTTCACTGGGAATTCATCCGCTTGCCGGAACTACTGAGCTGGGGTCTACTCCGTCGCAGCAGTGGGAATCTGACGCAGTAGATTTGAGCAATCTCCGGCAAAGCTCAAATGCCGACAAACAAAAGTTGGCAGATCTGGAAAGGAAAGTTGGGAATTACCGCGAAAAATATATTCTTAATCAAAGTGCGCTCAGACTACTTGGAATAAATAAACCGGAGGATGCTATCGGAAAGCGTTTCAGGCTTAATTTCTTTTTACCTGACCTTTTCCCGGAAGGTGAAATTGCAGGAGTGGTCCCTGATTTCCATTATACTGACCTGCATAGCCCGGAAAAACCGCTGGCTATCGTTCCCCGGAAGATGTTCAACTATTGCTTCATAATAAGTATCAATCCTGTCCAGAGAGGTGAAGCAATAAACACTATTGCTTCAACCTGGCAAAAAATAAATCCTGAATTCCCTTTTCAATACGAATACATAACCGACAGTTATCGAAAAGTATATGCAGGAGAGTATGCACAAACCCATGCACTATCGCTATTCGCACTCATCTCTATAATTCTTTCCTCCCTTGGGATCTTTGCTATGGCGGCTTTTAGCATGCAGCATCGTGTGAAGGAAATTGGTATTCGAAAGATTAATGGTGCTACAATAACCGAAATACTAACAATTCTGAATAAAAGCTTTGTTCGTTGGATCGTTCTTGCATTCATCATTGCAACTCCCATTGCATGGTTAGCCATGCATGAATGGCTCGAAAATTTTGCTTACAAGACTGAATTAAGCTGGTGGATTTTTGCACTTGCAGGAACTATCGTTTTTGGAATAGCATTATTAACAGTAAATTTACGAAGCTGGAGGGCTGCAACCAGAAATCCTGTAGAGGCTCTCCGGTACGAATAATAATATCATATCTTCCTTATGTTCAGAATTCATTTTGTTTCAGCTATAAGAACCCTGCTGAAAAACCGAGGTGTAAGTATTATCAATGTCTGTGGTCTGACAATGGGACTAACTGCATTTTTGTTTATTATGCATTACCTTTTCTACGAGGTCTCATTTGATTCATTCTTCCCTGAATCGAAATCAATTTACCGTATAAACTCAGATATCAAAACAGGTGAGGAACTTTTTTACCATGGTGCAAAAACCTCTCGTGCTTTATACTTCGCCTGCAAAAAAGATGTCCCCGGAATTGAAGCAAACGGAGACGCCTATTTCGAGAGTTGCCTTATCCGGTTCGAGGAGGCTCAACTTGCTCAGCAGAGTGTACTTTGGATAGATGAAGGATTTGAAAAACTTTTTCCTTTCCACCTCACAAAAGGGACAATAGATTTTACCCGTCCCCTGACCGGTATCATTGCTGAATCAAAGGTAGCCCCTGTGTTCGGTAAGCAGGACCCGATCGGCAAAATAATTAAGGTCAACGAAGGAATGCCTGTCGAAATTACGGGTGTTTATGAAGATCTTCCATCGAATACCCACTTTACAGCCGATTATTTCATTTCAGTGAAGACCTGGGAAAAGTATGGATGGATCAGCAGAAGCCCAGACTGGAATTCCGGCGGATTCTGGAATTATATTAAGCTCAAACCCGGTGTTAAAATTAAAAGTATTGAAGAAACCCTCTCAAAACTTGTTAATACAAATACAAGACGCAGGGTTAGTGAACGTAAAGCAACAATATTTCTTCAGCCAGTATCAGATCTACACTATATCCGTGGACTTGAGGGTGAAATGGGTTCCCAGACAAACCAGAAATCTCTCTTTTTTCTTTTCGTTATAGCTTTACTGACCATACTGATTGCCTGGATAAATTATGTGAGCCTCTCAACTGCCCTGGCCTCAAAAAGGGCTGATGAGATCGGGATGAGAAAACTGATAGGAGCTTCAAAATTTCATATCTGGTTACAGTCATTTTTCGAGACTGTTATACTGAATCTGGCAGCTATTATTCTATCGCTTATATTATACCGACTTTTGCTGAATTCTTTTGCACGATTCTTTGAAATCCCTTTATCCCAGGCAGTATTTCCTACAAAGTATGTTGTCTGGTCTTTAATCGGAATTGCATTTATTGGTATACTTTTCTCCAGCATTTATAATACACTGACCCTTATTGGACTTAATCCCTTCAGCGGTAAAAAGGTAGTCAAACAGAACAGAAGTTTCCAGAAGGGGATGGTTATTTTGCAGATGGCTCTCTCAATTATCTTCTTAAGTATCACCCTGATGGTTTACAAGCAGATATTATTCATGAAGAAGGCTGCCTTGGGCCTTGATTTAAATAATGTAATTACATTAAACGCTCCTGCATCACTCAACTCCGACACAACAAGAAGAACAAAATTTCTCTCCTTCAGACGGGAGCTTCTCAACGAACCCGAATTCAAATCAGTAACTGCAAATAGTTTCACACCCGGGGAGTCTCCCCGGTATGGAAATATAGAATACGTCAGGCCTGATGCAGGTGTTCGTCCTAACTCCACGTTCTTCGAGAATACGGGAGATGACGGTCTGATAGAAACTTTTGGATTAAAACTCATTGCAGGCCGTAACTTTTCATCATTACCATCTGATAACCGCCGCAGAGTATTACTGAATGAGAGTAGCATAAAAGAACTCCAGTTTGGAAGTCCTGAGGAAGCAATCGGCAAGTTCATTTATCGTGCCAACAACGATACCATTCCGATTGAGGTTATCGGAGTGCTGGCCGATTTTCACAATGAAGGACTGCAAAAACCTATCTACCCGATGATCTATAACAATGGCCATCCATTTGAATTCGGATACTATTCGGTAAGATTAACAACCAATGAGACAAGCAGGGCCCTCAACAAGATGAAGACAATCTGGTTGAGTCACTTCCCTTCAGACCCGATGGACTTTTTCTATGCTCAAAATTTCTTCTTTAAACAGTATCATTCAGAGACCCGGTTTGGCAAGTTTCATACTTCACTTACCATACTTTCAATAATAATTGCATGTCTGGGTTTATACGGATTGATAGTATTTTATCTTAACCAGAAACGAAAAGAGATAGGGTTACGAAAAATAAACGGTGCAAGGGTAACAGAAATAATGCTTATGCTTGCCAAAGAATTTGTCAAATGGATGGCAATAGCTTTTTTGATTGCAGTGCCTGTTGCATGTCTTGTGGTGGATAAATGGCTTCAGAACTTTGCTTATAAAACTGACCTTAGCTGGTGGATATTTGCATTGGCTGGTTTTTCTGCACTTTGTATTGCAATGCTAACTGTTAGCTGGCAAAGCTTGCGAGCGGCTACAAGAAATCCGGTCGAAGCCCTCCGATACGAGTAGTGAGGAGAGCGGAGGGGAACTTTTAACACCTTAAGCCCCTATCAGGTGCGTTGAGAAGTCTAAAAAATATGGGATTCAGGAGTATTAATGCAACAAGAAATCAAAATGACCGTCTTTATCTTAAATGATATAAACCTAACCCTTTTTAATCAATCCCTTACAGATATAATTATACTTAAATCTTCTTTCCTGCATTATGAAAACCAAAATTATTCTCTTAACCCTGCTTTTATGCATTACGCTAAAAGTCTCATCTCAGGATGGATATACAGTAAAAAAAGATTCTCTTCAATCTGATGTGTTGAAACAAAACCGTAAGATAAGTATCTTTTTGCCAGAAGGATATGAAGCAAAAGACGCAAAGTTTCCTGTTCTTTATGTTCTCGACGCTGACGGACGCGATCAACATATTGTGCCCACAGCAAGGTTTCTGTCTGTGAATAACAAAATGCCGAAAGCAATCGTAGTCGGAGTGTTCAATATCGACAGAAATCATGATTTTCTTCCCGATTCAAGTCAGGCCGCAACCACAGGTGGTGGTGCAGATAATTTTGTACAGTTTTTTAGAAAAGAGCTTATCCCTTACATTAATAAAAACTTTAAGACTGAACCTTTTAATGTATTGATAGGTCATTCTTACGGTGGGGTATTTGTTATGCACGCACTCTTAAATGATCCTGATCTTTTTGATGCCTATATAGCAATAGATCCAAGTTTCTGGTATAAGAAGGAGATGCAGGTGAAAAGTGCACAGATTGAATTTCAGAAAAATAAAAACTGGAATAAGCCAATTTTCATTTCAGGACGTGATGGAGGGGGAATGAAAGGTATGGGTATCACATCGATGGAAAAACTCCTTAAAAGCTCTGCACCAGCAGGATTGAAATGGAAAGTAGTGGCTTATCCGAATGAAGATCATGGCTCCGTGCCATTTAAAAGCACATACGACGGACTGCGTTATATTTTCGATACCGGAGGTAATTTCACAGTCTTTCCAATGGCAGGCATTTTACCAAAAGGGACTACTTCTTATGCATTCGTACAAAATCTGAATCCTAATCTCCGTTATACGACCGATGGTACTGAACCAACAATTAATTCTCCTCTTTGTAAACAGAAAATTGAAATAAAGAAACCTTGTACTTTAAAAGTGAAAAGTGTAGCATCAAATTATAAAAATATTCCAGCTGTAACCTGCATCTTCTCAGAAGGAGAATATATGAGTGGACAGCGATCTGCAGACAACCTTAAGTCGGGGCTTAAATATTCCTATTATGAAGGAGTTTGGGATTCAGTTCCGGATTTTTCAAAACTTACACCGAAAAAGACAGGTACCACCGATAAACTTGATCTGAGTTTTGCCTTGAAACAGGATAGTTTTGGTGTACAATTTGAAGGATATCTTCATATTACTAAGAAAGATCTTTATTATCTCTGGATAGTATCTGATGATGGCAGCAAAACATATTTAAACAACACGCTTCTTTTTGATAATGACGGTTTGCATTCGGCTGATAATCCAGTTGTAAAACTTGTGCCTCTTAACCCCGGATATTACCCTATAAGGATTGACTATTTTGAGAGAACAGGGGAACAATCGATTACATTGGGATCAGTAACAGGAAAGAAAAAACTTCAGCCAATACCAATCCCGAAAGAAATGCTGTTCTATAAAGAATAATCCACCCCCTAAATCCCCCAAATGGGGGACTTAAAATTCGTTCAAGTATTTTATTTTCCTTAAGACCCCCAATTGCAGGTTGGGGGCTGAATTTTGGGAATTTGACATCTCTTACTTTACACTGTTCAGAATATTATACCTATTTTTAATGTAATAATTAAAAGCAGATAAATCAGTGAAAGGTGTCAGTGTTGAATATCCAATGTATTTTGGAGCTAAACCAGAAATTTTTAATATAGCCAAAAAATTAAGGAAAATTCAGACTGAATCGGAGAAACTGTTATGGTCCCGACTTAATAATAACCAAATAATAGGACTTCAATTCAGAAGGCAACATCCAATAAATAGATTTATAGCTGACTTTTACTGTCCTAAAATTAAATTGATTATTGAAGTTGATGGAAGTATACATGAACTTCCTGAATATCAAGTCCATGATTTGGGAAGAAGTGATGTACTTAATGATTTTGGTATTACTGTCATTCGTTTTACCAATGAACAAATTATTGAGAATATTGATTCTACTGTGGAACAAATAAAAAAGATTAGTGAAACACTATTGAATGAACCACAATAAAGCCCCCCATTTGGGGGGTTGGGGGGTAGATTATTATGAACAATTTCGCTTCAAAATTAAAACATGAAATCCTAAAAGGTCTGCCTGGGACTGACATTCAATGGCAGATGGCTTCTTCGGATCGCTTGCTGAAAAATTTTCCAAGGTCACCCGGGAAAGATGCACAGATAGCTGCCGTACTTATATTTCTTTATCCATATAATGAATCAATTTATACCGTGTTCATTCAACGTCCTGATTATAATGGCGTTCATGGTGGTCAAATCAGCTTTCCGGGGGGAAAGAAAGAACCTGAAGATGAGAATGTGATTCAAACAGCTCTTCGCGAAACCTATGAAGAGACGGGTGTAGATCCGACAGCGGTAAATATTATCGGTACGCTTACCCCATTATTTATTCCGGTGAGTAATATGATAGTTACACCGGTTGTAGGCTGGGCCAATGAGAAGCCGCCTTTCAGGCATAAACCTGAAGAGGTATTGTTTCTTATTGAAGCTAATTTTAAGAAACTCCTTGATCCTTCAATCGTCAAAACAAAACCTGTTGAAATAAGAAGTGAAATGATCGAGGTTAAATATTTTGATTATGAAACCAACACGATATGGGGAGCAACCGCCATGATTCTATATGAATTACTTATCATAATCAGAAGGGGCGGTTTTTTTCTTCGGGAATGATACTCTTGTAATGTTCAAATCTCTCAAGTACCTGACTTACGAAATGCACAGACTCAGTTCCCCTGAAATACCCGTTTTTTACAACATCATCATTATAGAATTGACGTTCTGATTTCTTCAGAAGCCAGGTGGCAACACTTCCATCCCATTTATAAGGATTCATACAGTTTTTCTCAGCAAGTTTCATGGCATCAAGAACGTGACCCGGACCAGCATTATATGCAGCCAGTATAAAACTTATTCTCTCCTTTTCATCTGATATCCTGGAATCGAATATTGAGTGAAGCCAAATAATATAACGTATACCTGCTTTTAGATTATTTTCAGGCGAGGAGGTAATATCAATACCAAAATTCTTTCCTGTATCAGGCATGATCTGCATCAACCCGAATGCACCACGATAGGATTCAACAGTCGGGTCAAAATTCGATTCCTGATATATAAGTGAGGCAAGTAACCTCCAATCCCAATTAATGATGGCACTGAATCTCCTTATCATATCGTCGTACCGGGAAATTTTTCCCAAATTTCCGAAAGTAAGTTCATGACTTTCCTCATCCGGGAATGACTTCAAAAGATCAAAAGTAAACCCCATAGGCTCACCCCTGAAAATAAAATAGGCCGTTGAATTAAAGTCATTAACAGAAAATGATCTTTCATTTTTCCTTATTGAATCAGGATCACAGGAAACAATGCTTTTATTTAGATTTTTAGAAGAGTGATGATCCGAACAGGACGTAATAACTGCTATGACTAGCGCGAATAAGAGTATTGATTTTCTTATCAAAGTTGTTGTATTATGTAAACATTCATTTTCAAAATTGTTTGCAAAGATACAACTTTTTTATTAATCATAAAATGTCCATGCCAGACCGTATCGTAACATTCTGATATTCATTGGATAAGATGGAACCATTAGATAGTCGTAACCCATTAGTTTGGCGTTAACATGATCGAACATCACAAAGATTCTCGTTCGTTTGATTTTAAGATTTAAAAAGACATTAATATAAGGATAATCACCGGCAGTCACATTGTCCTGGCGATAAAACCTTCCTGTTGCAGGCATATAGGCATATGGATGATATACTGTATTATAAGTTACATCAACACCCAGCTGAAAATTCAACTTCCCTCCGGTTTTTAAAAATCTTATGAGCTGTTCAAAATATCCTGCAGAACGAACTGTAACCAAAGGCAGGTCAAGTATCTCTGAATTGCTGGTTTTCTGAATAATTACATCAGATGCAAGATGAAATTTCCAGGCTCTCAGCTCATTTTTTACTGCAACAGAAGCGACAGAAAGCCCTCCGGAATACTGTGAAGGATGGGCTGTTGTATCAAAATCAACATAATTCTTAATTATAGCATAATTAAGTTTTAATTCAGTCTTCCTTGCAGGATATTTGAATATTGTACCCAGATCGATCCTGAACTCCTTTTTTAGATTTTTATCCCATCCAAAATTGTTACCTCCCCAGCGGTCGAACCATATTGAAGGTTGAGTGTTCTTCATTGAACCCGTAATCAACCATGAAGCTCTTCCCTTTTTCCAGTCAAATGATTTTGAAATATCACCATTCAGATTGAAATCACCGGCCCTATAACCTGTTGCATACAATTCTCCCGTTGCCTGCCAACCAAATTTATTTCCAATATTGTTAAACAATCTCCCGATTAAAACATTGCTGTTTTCGTGCAATATAGACGGGGCGGCAAATAAAGGAAAGGGAGTTGGAACAATAAAATAATATCTGGAGATTTCATTTCGTATCCCGGCTCCACCGCCAAGGGCGAACTTCCTTGTTTCATCAGTTGAAAAATCAAACCTCACTGTGTTTTTAATGGTCCTTGAGTAAACGGAATCAGAAGTAACAGTTTTAGTTATGAATATATTGTTATAAAAACCGGAAGTCGGATCAGCGTCTTTGTATGTACGTGCATTATTTTCAAATATAAAAATATGGGAAAAAGTACCGCTTAATCCAAAAAATCCTGATCGTTTATGTGATGTACTGTCCCTTTTAACTGCAGGATTACCGCCGATTGTATACCTCTGCACCAGCAGAATATTGCGGTTTTTAAGATCACTGTTCGCTTTATCCAGGGCACCCAGTTGTGTAGGCACGTCGAAAGTGTTTGGTTGATTAAGATCTGAAATCATTATTATACCTCCGTTTTCATACGATAACAGATTATTTATACCTGCTGAAAAGTAAACTTTATATTTTTCTCCTGTATATGAGGAATAAAAAGTAAATGTTTTATCAGCCGACCGCTGGTAATTGTATTGCCCAAGACTAAAGACTATATCGTAGATGAGTCCGAAATTTATAAATCTGTTAATGTTCTGTGAGTGTCTGACTCTGAAGGTTTGTTCTGAATTTGCAACCGGACCTGCAAAACTCCAGTCAAGTTCTGTAAATGGAACCTGTGTATTCATGAAAACCGCATTGGAAGAGAGATGCATTAAAGGGTAATAATAAGCATAAAGGAATTTTTCAGGGTCAGTAACCCTGTCAAAAAAACTGAGCTGATAGAATGGAAGACCATAATTACCAAGAGTTGCATTAACAGGAGAGTATTTGTCTGCCATTTTAACCCTGTTGGATAATGAGAATACAGTATCTATGGGGATATTTACCTCTTCAGAATAATCGGGTGAAAGGGTCCATTCCCTTAATATTCTTGGCTTTTTTAAAGTATCTGTTTTAAGTGTTCTTGAATTTCTTGAATTTATTATAGAATCCTGTTTTGACTTGGATGGAATTAAGTTTTGTTTCTGGGCATATAAACCAGAAGAAAAGACAAGAAGCAGTACTATAGAAATGTATCTGATCATCTGATGCAAATATAGACATTATGAATAAAAATTAACCGCAAAGGACACAAAGGATTGGCAAAGTCATAAATCCGGGGAGATTCCTCATTACGGTGCGCTTCATTCGGAATGACTACTCTTTTTTGGATTGGGTAAGAGGGAAGAAGTGGCGGTTCGCAGATAAATACCTCTAAAATGCTAATTGGTGTTGCGAATCGCCATTTCTTCCCTCTACTAACCATCTAATTACCATGTCATTCCGAGCGAAGCGAGGAATCTCCTTCTTTAACTTCCTGAGACAGTAAAACGACCTTTTTTGAGCTGCTTTTTAATCCACATTATCATTCAGATAAGCATTATTCTCCCTTAAAATGGGTTCGTCATTATCATCTGATGTCAGGGTGAACTTTGATAATTTGCTTTCAGTTCCACTTTCCGGCGCCCCCACAGACAGGTTCCTTCTGACATATGCAGGCACGTCTTCAAAAGTATCAATATTCTCTTTCATTGTTTTATTTGAGAGACCTTCTCTTTTCAGGATGTTTTGCATATGTTTCACTTTTCTCAAAGTGGCCTCAGGCTTTTCAATGATTTCATCAGTCTCTCTTGTCCTCCTGTTTCTGATCTCATCCATTTCGTGAGCATGTTCAAGACTGAAATCAATTACGCCCTGAGACTCTTCTTCAAAATCGGTAATGATAGATTTTTTGCCCTTTTCATGTACAGAAAATACATCATCTCCTTTTTCAGGTATTATTCCGGCGGGAATCGCAGTTTTGTTTGTCAGTAATTCGACTCTGCTTGGCTTTTTAGGTTTATAAGGCTGGAAAATACTGTTCGATTCAAACCCTGTTGCAATAACTGTCACACTTATTTCGTCATTCAGGTTTTCATCTTTCGATAATCCTCTGATGATCAAAGCATCATCGGAAGCAGCATCGTACATAAAATCAGTTATTTCACCAAGTTCATCCATTGTGATCTCATGCTCTCCACTTCCTGAGGAAATATTTATCAGAATACTTTTTGCCCCTGTGATATCATTTGAATTCAGCAATGGTGATGCAAGTGCATTCTCGATAGCTTTTATTGCCCTGTTTTCTCCGGCTGCCTTACCCATACCCATAATAGAAACTCCTGAGTTTTTCATTACAGTTTCAACATCAGCAAAATCAACATTAATATAACCTGTAACAGTAATGATCTCCGCAATCCCTTTTACTGCTGTGGTCAGAATATCATCAGCCTTTGCAAATGCCGTGGAAACAGGTTGATTGCCATATATCTCCCGCAGCTTTTCATTATTTATTACTAATAAAGAATCGACATAATCTTTAAGTTCCGTCACACCATCAATAGCATGCCGGATACGCACTTTCCCTTCAGATTTGAATGGAATTGTAACAACAGCGATGGTGAGCAGACCGGCTTCCTTGCAAGCCTTGGCTATTACCGGAGTAGCTCCGGTGCCTGTGCCTCCTCCCATTCCTGTTGTAATAAAAACCATTTTCGTGTTTCCTGATAATGCATCCATTACATCGTTTATGTTTTCAATAGCTGCTTGTCTGCCAATTTCCGGCTTGCTTCCTGCGCCCCTGCCTTCGGTAAGTGATTCTCCGATCTGGACTTTTATAGGAATCTGGCTTTTTAACAGAGCCTGATGGTCGGTATTGCAAATCACAAAATTCACATCCTTTATACCCTTTTCAAACATGTGATTGACAGCATTGTTGCCTCCACCGCCTATTCCGAGAACTTTAATAATCGACGATCTCTCAACAGGAAGGTCAAAGTTCATTATATCGTCTGACATAGCGTAGTTATTTAATTTATTATGAATAGCTTAAGTTCTATGTGCTCTATTTATTATTTGTTATAGGTTGATCTTCAATCTCGAACATCCTTGAAAGCATAGTTTTTATCTTATCAGTGAGTGATATTTTTTCTTCTTCCTGAACAGGGGAAACAAATGTTTCTTCCTCTTGATCTTCAGTCTCATGCTTTTCAACTACTACCGATTTGGGTTTTATATATTCTTCCGAACTGCCTGCATTGAATGTCTTTTTGTAGGTTTCAAGATATTCAAAGCCACGCATAATCAATCCGACACTGGTAGCATACATAGGTTGGTTAATCTCATTTTTTGCCGTTCCGGCAAGATGCTCGTTCGGAAAACCAATTCTTACATCCATGGCAGTCTTGAACTTCATCAACTGAGGAAGGTGTTTCAGCATCGCACCTCCGCCTGTGATTACAACCCCGGCAGCAAGTTTGTCTGCATAACCGGAATTCTGTATCTCAAAATTCACAGCGTCGATAATTTCTTCCATCCTTGACTGGATTATGTAGGCCAGGCTTTTGAAAGATATCTCTTTAGGCTCACGTCCGCTTATACCCGGTATTGAAACAACCTTATCTTCAGGGGCAATATCCCCAAGAGCTGAACCATACTGAATTTTAAGCTGTTCTGCATGCCGCTGCAATATTGCACACCCTTCCTTAATATCTTTTGTCACCACATTCCCTCCAAACGGTATCACTGCAGTGTGACGAATAATATTATCATAATAGACAGCCACATCGGTTGTCCCTCCTCCTATATCCACCAGGACAACTCCAGCCTCTTTTTCGTCATCGGTGAGCACTGCATCGGAAGAAGCCAGTGGTTCGAGGATCATATCTTTCACAGTCAGATTTGCTTTCCTTATACATTTTTCTATGTTTTTTGCTGCGGCAACCTGTCCGATTACAATATGGAAGTTAGCTTCCAGCCTTCTCCCGCACATACCTATTGGACTTTTAACTCCGGTCTCGTTATCCACAATGAAATTCTGAGGTATTACGTGAATTATCTCTTCTCCGATGTCGATATGTATCTTATGCATATCTTCAATCAGTTTGAAGACCTCCTCTTTTTTTATTTCATCATCATATGCTTCGCGCATTATGTAGCCTCGGTTTTTCATACTTTTTATATGTTGGCCGGCTATGCCGACAAAGACCTCGGAGAATAGAATACCTGATCTTTTCTGCACATCTTCAACGGTGGTATGAATGGCATTTACTGTCTCTTCAATATTAAGGACAACGCCTCTCTTCACACCTTTTGAAAGAGCTTTACTAAGTCCGAGAATCTCAATTTTTCCATTCTCGTTTTTCTTACCGACAATTGCCACAATTTTTGTGGTTCCTATGTCGATGGCTGCTACATACTGTTCCTTTTTGTTCATAACTAAATAGGGTTATTTCTGATTATCTTTTTTTTTACAAACTATCTGATCTTTGAATTCAAGGTTTATCAATGAATATTTATTCCAACCTACTTCAGGCAGCACCTCATCGTAAAATGCTTCAAGATTTCTGAGTTTACCTTGGTAGTCTTCAGTGGTTCCAAGGTGAATCTGTTGGTTTCCGGCTCTTGGGATCAGGTCAATTTCATCGTTTCCGTCCACATAGATCTGATCGATCTGCGCCGACCAGAATTTGTCATCATTTATATAATTCACAAGTGGATAAATATCTTTAAGAATTGATCTTTTTATACTCGTGTCAAGAATACTAACTCCATTAAGCATGGCAGCGCTGATGTTTACGTTTCCCTCGATAATATGTAGTCGCGGGTTATAAAGGTTCCTTCTCCTCATAACAACCCCTTCTTCATCAACAAAATAGTCTCCGCCATCGCCAGGCATCACTCTCATGATCGGATTACGCTGTTCTACAAAAACATGGATTATCCCATCAACTGTCATATACACTTCAGCTTTCTTTAGTTCTCTCAACACATTGATCCTTCTTTCAATTGCCGATACCGAAACTTCCTTAACAGGTTTCCCTACTATTCTGCCTGAGTTACCATATGCCAGGTCTAAAAGCTGCCTTTTTGTAACAAAATGATAATCAGTCGAATCGCTTATATCAATAACAACTCCTCCGCAAGGTCTTGAGTTTGTGGACCTTGCCATATAAACTGGTATTATAATAATATATAATACAGGGATGATCAATAGTATCTTCAGGAGCTTCTTCATTTCTCTCTCTCCTTCTTAAGCTTTTCCTCTATAGGTTTAACAAGTGTATCAATATCGCCGGCTCCGATTGTAAGGAGAACATCAAGTTTTCGTGTATCCAGTTTAGCGGGAATATCATCTTTTGACATCATTCGCTTTTTACCTGACTTCATTTTATTGAAAATCAATTCGGATGTAACTCCTTCCATAGGTTTTTCACGGGCAGGATAAATTGGTAACAGGATTACTTCATCCAGTTCATCGAGTATTTTGGCAAAGCCGTCAGCATGGTCGCGGGTACGTGAAAAAAGGTGAGGTTGAAAGATCCCTGTTATTTTCCGACCGGCAAAAAATTCCTTTACACAAGTTATACATGCCCTGATCTCCTCGGGATGATGAGCATAATCATCAACAAAGGCCAGACCAGGGTAATTTATCCTTATATCGAACCTCCGCCTTACTCCCTGGAAAAGCAGAATAGCTTTCCTGATTTCCTGTTCCGTCACGCCGCACATCAATGCAACGGCAATAGCTGCCGTGAAATTTTCTATATTGATAATACCGGGGAATGCAAAGTGCAGATCATCAATTCTTACTGAAGGTGTTTTAATATTGAAACTATAATAGTCTTTCTCATGCTTTATACCCCACGACTGAAAATCAGCATTCTCGTCAAATCCGTAGGTGAAGCAGGTAACTGCTTCAGGAACAATTATTTTTTTGCGTATCCTTGTATTTACAATAAGGTTGCCTCCCGGTCTGATTTTTGCACAGAATTCATTGTATGCCTTTATCATGGTGGACTGATCTCCATAAACATCAAGATGGTCAGCATCAAGTGCAGTCACTACTGCTATAAGAGGTTTGAGATGGAGGAAGGAACGGTCAAATTCATCAGCTTCCATAACCGTATATCTGCTATCGCCCAACAGAAGATTTGAGTCGTAGTTTTTTGATATTCCACCTAGAAATGCCGAACAATCAATATGAGACTGCTTCAGTAAATGAGCTATCATCGTCGATATAGTGGTCTTGCCATGGGTACCCGCAACGGCAAGAGTATCGGTATTTAGTGATATTTCACCAAGGATCTCAGACCGTTTATGAATAAGGTATCCGTTACTGCGGAAAAAAGAGAGAATTTTGTTTTCGGCAGGAATTGCAGGCGTATAAACTATTATGACCTTGCTCTTCTTTTGAACATTTCTGAAAAGATCAGGAAGAACATTTAAATCATCAGTAAAATTTACTACACAACCATTTTCAATTAATGAATTGGTTATTCTGCTTTCCGATCTGTCATACCCTGCAATTGTGTATCCGCATTTGGCAAAATAAAGTGCAAGTGAACTCATGCCGATACCACCGATCCCGACAAAATACATTCCTTCAATATTTTTAAACTCCATCATTTCGTGGCAAGCTTAAGTATTTCTCGGGCAATTCTTATATCAGCATCCCTGTCAGCCATTTTCAGGATGTTTTCCGAAAGCATGTCTTTTCTGCTTTTATCAGATATCAATTTAATAGCCTCATCTACAAGAGTTTCGGAGGCCTTATTATCTTTTATTAACAAAGCTGCATTCCTGGTCGACAAAGCTTCGGCATTCCTTGTCTGGTGATCTTCTGCAACATTCGGAGAAGGGATCAGAATTACAGGTTTGCCAACGAGGCATAATTCTGAGATGGTTCCCGCTCCTGATCTTGAAATAATTATATCTGCGGCAGCATAGGCATAATCCATCCGGTTAATAAATCCATGTACAGATATTTTTTCATTGAATGATAAGGAAACGAGTGCCTTGACATTTTCAAAATAATATTTCCCTGTCTGCCAGAGCCATTGACAATCAGAGTCCCGTAACACATTTATGTTTTCAGAAAGACTAGTATTAATGCTCCCGGCTCCGAGTGAACCACCCAGAACAAGTATCACCGGGAATTCTTTTTTAAGGTTAAAATAGGTTAATGCCTCGTCCTGTAAACTTTTAAGGTTGTCGAAATTCTGACGGACAGGGTTACCTGTTTTTATAATTTTCCCGGAAGGAAAATATTTTTCCATCCCCTCATATGCAACACAAATTGCTGAAGCTCTTTTTGCAAGAAGCTTATTTGTCACACCGGCATAACTGTTCTGTTCTTGTATCAGAGTAGGAATTCTCATCCTGCCTGCCTGCCTGAGAACTGGGCCGCTGGCATAACCGCCGACGCCAACAACAACATCGGGCCCGAATTCCCTTATAACTTTTTTTGCTTTCCTCAGACTTTTTAAAAGTTTTATCAGTACTGAAAAATTCTTAAAAGTGAGACTTCTGTATAAACCTGCAACCGGTAATCCTATTATCCTGTAACCCGCAGCAGGAATTTTTTCCATTTCCATTCTTCCTTCTGCACCAACAAACAGGATCTCTGTCTCAGCATCAATTTTCCTGAGAGCATTGGCAATCGATATAGCCGGGAAGATATGGCCGCCTGTACCACCACCACTGATTATGATCCTTTTATGCTTTTGCTGGTTCATATATTTTATCTCCTTCATCAGAAATTTCTTCTTCAGGAAGTTCTTCTTTTTTTATTCTTGCATTTACGACTCTGCTTACACTCAATATCGCCCCTATTGAAAAGCTCATTACGAGAACAGATGTTCTTCCCCAGCTCACCATAGGAAGTGTTTGCCCTGTAACCGGAATCAGCCCAACCGCTACCATCATATTAACTATTGCCTGGATAACAATCATCACAATGAGCCCCAGGACCAGAAAAGCCGGGAACGCAGTTTCACATTTTTTCGCTATTGTGATCCCTCTGAACAGAAGTATTGTATATGCCAGTATCAGGGGGATTGCTCCGAACAATAGTCCATATTCTTCTATTATTATTGCAAAAATGAAGTCAGAGTTAGATTGCGGAAGTATGTTTCTCTGGGTACTTTTCCCCGGTGCTTTTCCGAATAACCCGCCTGTAGAGATTGCTATCTTTGCCTGGTTTGACTGATAGTCTTTGTCTTCATTTCCCTTTCCTGAGAAAAATTGTTCAATCCTGTTTTTCCATACCTGAACCCTGTTGTCCTTTTTAACCACTGTAAGCACCATGGCAAAGAGGAGAATTGCCACCACCCCAATTCCTATATATGCCAGGATGAATTTTAGAGGGACCCTGCCGATGAACATTATTATCATGCTCATTCCAAATATCATCAGTGCGGTAGAAAGGTTTTCAGGCATTATGAGGCCGCAGACAATTCCTACAGGGAAAATAAAATACTTTGAGACCAGCATGAAATTATTCAGTTCTTTCTGGTATTTGGCAAGAGATCTTGCCAGATACAAAACAAGAGCCACTTTGGCAATATCTGATGTCTGAAGTCTGAATCCGGTTCCGGGAATAGTAATCGAGCGCATTGCCTCATTAACCCTTGACCCAAAAGCAAAAGTCAGTACCAGCAATCCGACTGCTCCCAGAAGAATCAATCCAGCCAGGGAAAAGTAAATTCTGTAGGGAAGATAATGAACGACCACAATAATAACGAGGCTTAATACAAGCATAAGAAATTGACTCTTAAGAAAATATGTTGTATTACCCCCGTATTTCATAAAGGCTATACCTACTGATGAGCTATAAACTGCTAAAAGAGAATAGACCATAAAAAGAGCCACAAGACCCCATATCGCCTTGTCTCCTTTAAATGTCTTTGTAAGCCAGCCCTGTTGCATTTAATAATTGGTTTATTATAAGTTTCTGACAGCCTGTTTAAACTGACGACCCCTGTCTTCATAATTCTTGAAAAGATCAAAGCTTGCGCAGGCAGGTGATAAAAGTACCGTTTCGCCTTTCGTGGCAAGGTAATAGGAAGACCTTACTGCTTCTTCCATGGATGTTGTTTCCACAATAGTTGCAACCTTATCTTTAAATGCCTCGATTATTTTCTTGTTATCTTTCCCAAGGCAAACAATTGCTTTGACTTTCTTTTTAACCACCGGGAACAGTTCTGAATAATCATTCCCTTTATCAACTCCCCCGACAATCCATATAATATTGTCTTCCATACACTCAATAGCATACCATGTGGAATTGACATTTGTAGCTTTCGAATCATTAATGAAATTGACACCACAGACTGTAATAACAGGCTCGAGGCGGTGTTCAACTCCCTGAAAATCAGCCAGACTTTCCCTTATAACATCCTTTCGGATATTAAGAATCTTACCTGCAATGGCTGCCGCCATTGAGTTGTAGGTGTTGTGACGGCCTTTAAGCGCAAATTCATGAATAGTCATAAGTTTGGTTTTATTTTGATAATCAATTATCAATTCATCGTTTTCAATATAAGCGGTCATGCCTTCCTTTATTTCATCGGAAAAAGGCAACATTATCATTTCATGCTTTTTTCTGGACAATTCAGTTTTAATAATAGGATCTCCTTCCCAGAAGATCAGAAAATCATCTTTTTTCTGGTTCTGTATTACTCTGAATTTGGAATCTATGTAGTTCTGTAGTTTGTAATCGTATCTGTCGAGATGATCAGGTGTAATATTTAAAAGTATTGCAATATCAGCCTTGAATTCATACATACCATCGAGCTGAAAGCTGCTCAGTTCAATAACATAATAATCATAAGAACCTTCTGCAACAGCCATGGCAAAGCTATTACCGACATTGCCTGTCATCGCAGCATTCTTTCCGGCTTTTTTCAGAATATGATAGATAAGGTTAGTTACAGTTGTTTTACCATTGCTGCCGGTAACACAGATCTTTATGCCCTTAGAGTATCTGCCGGCGAATTCTATCTCTGATATAATATGGATGCCCTTCTCCAGGATCTTCTTAATTATTGGAGCACCTTCAGGTATTCCCGGACTTTTAATAATTTCATCTGCAGAAAGTATGATTGATTCGTTATGATTCCCTTCTTCCCACCTGATACTGTTTTTTTCAAGAATTTCCTTATAGTTTTCTTTTATCTGACCCATGTCAGAGACGAAAACATCGAATCCATGTTTTTGTGCAAGCACTGCCGATCCTGTACCACTTTCACCTGCCCCCAGTATTACAATCTTCTTAGTCATTTTATTATCTGATCTTAAGCGTTACAATACTAATAACTGCCAATAATATTGCCACTATCCAGAACCGGATGACAATCTTCGGTTCGGGAAAACCTTTTTTTTGATAATGGTGATGCAGAGGAGCCATCAGGAATATTCTTTTCCCTGCTCCATATTTTCTTTTTGTTCTTTTAAACCAGGCCACCTGTAGAACAACCGACAAATTTTCGACCAGGAATATCCCGCACAGTACCGGGATCAAAAGTTCTTTTCTAATTATTATGGCAAATACAGCTATAATACCTCCCAGAGCAAGGCTGCCCGTATCACCCATAAAAACCTGGGCAGGGAACGAATTATACCAAAGAAACCCGATTGTAGCTCCGATAAATGCACTGGCAAAAACAACAAGTTCTTCAGAGCCGGGTATATACATTATCTGAAGATAATTCGCATAAATGATATTACTGGAAACATATGCAAGTATAGCTAGAGCCGTTCCTATTATAGCCGAAGTTCCTGTTGCAAGTCCGTCAAGTCCGTCAGTCAGGTTTGCACCATTTGAAACAGAAGTAACTATGAATATTACTATGATCACAAATACGATCCAGGTAAATGGACGCCTGTTCTCTTCACTTATAAATGACACAAGCCATGCATAATCGAATTCATGATTTTTTATAAATGGGATCGTGGTTTTTGTTGATTTCCTTTCCATAGTAATCACGCCATGATCAGGGATTTGTAAAGAAGGAGAGATCAATTCCTTCCTTTCGTTTAGTGTGAGATTGGCAACATTTACTTTCTCCGCAGTTCTGACCTCATTACTAAAAAACAGTATTAACCCTACTATAATCCCAAGTACAATCTGACCTGAAATCTTGAATTTACCTGCAAGTCCTTCTTTGTGCTTTTTAAAAATCTTTATATAATCATCAAGAAAACCGATCAGCCCCAGCCAAATTGTTGTCATCAGCATCAGAATGATATAAACATTCCCAAGCTTTGCAAATAAAAGAGTAGGAATAATAATTGATGCCAGAATTATAACTCCTCCCATTGAAGGTGTTCCCTGCTTCTTGTATTGCCCCTCCAGACCCAAATCTCTCACCACTTCACCAACCTGTTTTCTTTGAAGATATAATATTATCCTCTTGCCTATCAGAAGGGAAATGACCAGGGAAGTGATTACAGCGGCTGCCGAACGGAAAGAGATGAATGTAAATAACCTTGCCCCCGGGAAATCAAGTGATTCAAGATAGTTAAATAATAAGTAAAGCATTTCCCTTCTGTTTTATCTGAGTAATAATGCGTTTTTTAGTTCTTCCCTGTCGTCAAAGTGATTTTTCACTCCCATAATTTCCTGGTAAGTCTCATGGCCTTTGCCGGCAATGAGTATCACATCACCCTGGTTTGCAAGCATAACCGCTGTTTTAATAGCTTCATGCCGGTTGGTTATTCTTAGAATTTTCCTTTTTAGGTCTGGGGTTATTCCGGCTTCCATCTCATCAATGATTTTTTCCGGATCCTCACTTCTTGGATTATCGGAGGTTAGTATGACTTTAGTACTTCCTTCAGCCGATATAGCAGCCATCTTCGGTCGTTTTGTCCGGTCACGGTCACCACCGGCGCCGACGACAGTTATAAGTTGGACACCTCCTTCCCTGATTTTATTAATTGTATCTATCACATTTAAAAGAGCGTCAGGCGTATGGGCATAATCTACTATGCCTGAAATACCTCCGGGAGATTTTATTACTTCAAGCCTTCCAGGAACAGGGTGCAGATCGCTGAGAACGGTCAATATTTCTTTCTTTGCAGCTCCAAGAAGTTCCGAGGCAGAATAAACCGCAAGAAGGTTTGATGCGTTAAAATCGCCGATAAATCTTGTCCATACCTCTTCTCCCTGAATTTTTAATCCCATTCCCCCGAAACTCTGCTCAATAATATTACATCGGTAATCGGCCATTCCCCTTACAGAAAAAGTATAATGACGTGCCTTGCAATTTTGAAGCATTACCCTTCCATTACGGTCATCTGCATTTACAAGTGCAAATGCATTTGCAGGCAATAGGTCAAAGAAGCTCTTTTTTGCAGCCAGGTAATTATCAAATGTCTTATGATAATCGAGGTGATCGTGAGTGAGGTTCGTGAAAATAGCTCCTTCAAAATTTAGTCCTGCTATACGCTTCTGATCAGCAGAATGAGAACTGACCTCCATGAACGCATAATCGCATCCCTCATAGACCATCTCTGACAACAATCTGTTAAGTTGAACAGGATCGGGTGTTGTATGTGTCGCATCAAGTTCCTTTTCATTAATGTAATTACAGACAGTTGAAAACAGTCCACATTTATAACCCAGACGGATAAACATCCTGTACAGCAGAGTAGCAATTGTTGTTTTCCCGTTTGTTCCTGTAACACCAACCAGCCTGAGTGAAGATGAAGGGTTTCCGTAGAAATTAGATGCCGCCAATCCGAGTGCTTTTGCCGAATCGTCTGTTTTTATCCAGCAGACGGTTTTTTCCGGATTTTCAGGAAGTGTTTCACATATAACTGCAGATGCACCGGAGGCTATTGCAAGGTTGATAAAATTGTGCCCGTCGGTTTTATATCCCTTAACAGCTACAAACAGGGAATTCTTCTGCACCTTCCTTGAATCAAATTCAATACCGGATATAACTTTGTTTTTGGTTCCGCTTACTGAAACAATTTCTATTCCTTTTAATATTTCTACTATCTTCATCATTTCACATATTCATTTCGAGAGAAACGATTGTTTCTTCATTGTATCTTGCGCCATGTTCAGGAGATTGTCTCAGCACTTTACCTTTACCACTTATTTTAACTCTTAACCCATTGTTCTCAAGGAGATAGACTGCATCACGCAGACTCATTCCTCTCACGTCAGGTACAAGACCGGGCTGCATCTTCAAACCGGACAGACTTACAGTATCACCACTTTCCCGGGTAACAACCCAGTCATCATCAGCAGTTCGCCGGTACTTTATATCAAGGTTTTTAAGCACTTCATTTATATCGGCCCTGTATCCGTTACCGGCATCAGGAGCAGATGGTTTTATATTATCTTTAGTTTCAGGTTTGTAAATCCGGAAAAATCTTGTTGCGTAGACCTTATCTGAAATTTCTTTGAATACAGTACCTGCAACCACATTTCCGAAATAAACACCGTTTGATGGTGAATTAACTACAACAATACAGGAGTAAAGAGGGTTCTCTGCCGGAAAATATCCGACAAACGAGGCTGAGTAAGAGACCCTGTCACCTGAACGGTATCCGTATTTTTCTTTAGCAATCTGGGCCGTCCCGGTTTTGCCTGCAATCTTATAGTTCGGGTTTTTTAGGTTTGTAGCCGTACCATTCTCAACAACACCCTCCATCATTTTTTTTGCCTTTCTGATTGTTGAACGCGATGCTATAGAATTGATAATTACCTCAGGGTCGTAACTTTTTATTACACTTCCGTTTCTCATGATAGCAGATACAAACAATGGTCTCATCATCTTTCCATCGTTTGCCACTGCATTATAGAATGTCAGGATCTGCAAGGGAGTAAGCTGCACTTCATATCCATGTGACATCATCGGCAATGTAAGTCCCGACCATAGTTTATCTCCCGGATACCTGATCAGAGGTTCTCCCTCTCCTTTCAGCTGAATACCCAGGGGTTTATTTAATCTCATGGCATACAACCGGTTCACAAAGTCTTTTGGGTTATTCTTGTAATGCTCATAAATAAGCTTGGAAGTTCCTACGTTAGAAGATTCTTCAAATACCTGTTTTACTGTAATTACACCGTGTTCTTTTGTGTCGCGGATAATATGATCGTAGTATTTGACAATTCCGTTACCTGTATCTACTATATCACCTGTGTCGATTACACCATCTTCAATAGCAGCCATCAGAGATGGCAGTTTAAAAGTCGAACCGGGTTCTGTGCTTTCGCCAATTGCATAATTATACGATTCGTGATAATCTCCATCATCCTCCAGACCAAGGTTAGCAATGGCTCTGATATTCCCGGTTGAAACCTCCATCAGGACAGCACAGCCATGGTCAGCATGATTCTTCCTGAGCTGGTTCAAAAGTGCTGTCGATGCAACATCCTGAAGATCTAGATCAAGCGTTGTGACAACGTCATTTCCATCTCTCGATTCGACGCTGTTTGGACCCTCAACTGTAATCCAGTCACCTCCGGTTAGCCGTTGTTTCACTGCTACACCGTTTTTGCCTGCCAGATCTTTATCGAATGCACCCTCGATACCAACTTCATTGCCTTCACTGCCCAGATTAAGATAACCGATGGTGCGGGCAGCAAGCTCACCACCCGGCATTATTCTTTTGTTTTCAGCCTGAGCCACCATTCCTCCTCTATACTGGCCCTCACTGAATATTGGCAATTGCTTTAGCTTTTTAAGTTTTTCATAGTCAACTTTTCGTTGTATGAGGAAATAACGATCTCCCTTTTTCCTGGCCTCTGTTATTATTGATTTCCAGCCTGAAGCTGACCTTTCGCCCAGGAGTTGAGCCAGACCTGCTGATAATCCGTTTATTCCGTCCGACCATGTAGCTGATGACATTCCACTACTGCGGGTGTCCATATAGATGGTATAATATGGGACTGAACTTGCGAGAAGGCGATCATCGCTGGTTAGTATATCACCCCGGTTTGCAGGCATCTCAGCAGTCTTAAAGACATATTTTTCGCTCATATCTGCCCATTTGCCCCGCTGAACATATTGCAGAATAAGAATGCGTACAAATATGGCGACAGCAAGAAGTCCAATTATCAAATAGACCAAAGCACCACGCCATACAATTTCATCCCTTGCTGCCATTTTCTCTACTTATTATTAACCAATAGTTTAAAAGGGGGTGTTTTCAGCTCTTCGAGGTTCAACCCTTTTTCCCTGACCATACTGAATACTTCTGACTGCTTACTGATATACATCAGAGCTGCTGATGTTGATAATGCCTCTGCTCTCAGGTCTTTGACCTCTCTTTGAAGCTTTGTTTCTTCTCTGGTTATTTTTTCAGCATGAAACCTGTTTCCAATGTAAACAGCAGCGAGAAAGGTAATCAATGAAATATACCCGAGATTTTTAAGTATAATCTTTTCAGAGACCATACTCCCGCTCAGGAATTCTTTAATGAAACTTCCTGGCTTAATCTGCTTGCTGGTGTTTTCTTTATTAACCTCTTTATTCTCTTCCATTTGTCAGATCTTTTCAGCTATCCGGAGTCTTGCACTCCGCGATCTGTTATTTATTGCAATCTCTTCATCATCGGGTGTTGTTCCTTTTTTGTTTATTATCCTGAAAGGAGTTTCCACATTTCCATAAAAATCTTTTTTTTCTTCTCCCTCAAAATTGCCTGTTTTCATAAAATTTTTAACCAACCGGTCCTCCAGCGAATGATAACTGATGATAACAAGTCTTCCACCTGAATTCAATACTGAGAGAGACTGTTCAAGCATTTCCTGCAGATAATCTATTTCGTGATTGACTGCAATCCGCAATGCCTGAAACAACTTTGCATAGAATTTATGTTCCTGACGGAAGGGCGCCAGTTTCCCAATCGTATTAACAATATCGTTGACAGTTTCTATTGGTTTAGAAGATCTGGAAACAAAAATTTCTCTGGCTATCCTTCGTGAATTTGAGAGTTCACCGTACCTGTAAAAAATATCGGCTAACGATTGCTCATCCATTGTTTTAAGAATATAGGCAGCTGTGACGGTCCCATTTTTATTCATCCTCATATCAAGCGGAGCATCCTGTCTGAAAGTAAATCCTCTTTCAGGTTCATCAAACTGGTGAAATGAGACTCCCAGGTCAGCAATCAGTCCATCTATTGATTTGATGTTATTAAACAGCAGGTTGTTTTTCAGGAATCTGAAATTCTGGTTTAAAAAAAGGAACCTTTCATCGGCCGGAATATTTATCCCTGCATCCTCATCCTGATCAAAAACTATAAGCTTCCCTGTTTTAAGACGTTTAAGAATTTCCATTGAATGCCCTCCTCCTCCGAATGTTACGTCGACATAAATCCCATCGGGCTGTATGTTCAGCCCATCAATACTCGCTTTGAGCAGTGCGGGAATATGGTAAACCATTATACTTCAAGTTCATTATTACTACCACCCAAATATTTCTCTGCGAGGTTGGCAAGATCTTCAGCAGGCATATCAATTTTGTCGTAAATGTCAGCGGCCCAGATCTCNNACGAGAATGCGGTTATTGTTATCAAGTGAGAGTTCTGCTGTTCCTTTAAAAAAATTCCTCAGGAACATGTTTTGCTCACGGTTATAGGGATTTAATTTTTTCCTGATCTTTACCAATTGCCTGTTCCAGTCTTCGATCGCAAAGAGGACAAGACAGTTTTCGAAAATATCCTTCCGTACCACGAAATGATCCTGAGCATCAGCCGGCATCTGCTTTTTGAATGCCGCCGGAAGTATTATTCTCCCTTTGACATCAACTTTGCACGTGTAATCACCTATAAATGTGGCCATCCTCGTTTTTTTCTATTAAACGGCTAAAATAAAGAAAAATATCCACTTTACTCCACTTTGCCCCACATTTTTTCGTTTGTTGTTAATAACTTTTCGAAAAGGAAAATCATGCTTTACATTGGTTCGCGTAAACTATTTTAACTGCCTCATTCTGCCTCAAGCTTACATGCACTCACCCCCCGTCCCCCTCTCTAATTCTTAGAGAGGGGCGTAATGTGCAGTTAACCAATTAGTTTCCCCCTCTTTACAAAATAGAGAGGGGGATAAAAGGGGGTGAGTTCATGATTTTATGGAGAAGCTTAGGAATATGTTGGAATGGGCAAAAACAGTTTAAAGCGAGACTATTATTTTTTTGGTAATTTTAACCCCCGTATCCAATTAATAAAAATAGATGGAAAATGCATAGTGGATCAGTCAATAAGGAAAATCAGAAAATAGATGTCAAACATATCCTCTTTTCAAAAAACCCGACCCTTGCAAGGGCAGTACCGGCATTTGTTATAAACTACCTGAAAAAGATTATACATCAGGATGAATTGAATGTATTCCTGCAGAAATGGGGTCACCTGAGGGATTCCGAATTAATAGCTGCCGGATTAGAGCACTTTGAAATTAAATTCACAGTTACCGGGAGTGAGAATATTCCAAAATCCGGCAGGTTCATATTTGTTTCAAATCATCCTCTGGGCGGACTCGACGGGCTGGTATTTATCTACGAAGTATCGAAACATTTCCGCGATGTTAAGTTCCCCGTGAATGATATACTTACAAATATTAAAAACCTGTCTGGTATCTTCCTTCCCATAAATAAGCACGGCGCCCAGGCAAAGGATGCAGCCCTGATGATTGAAGAGGCATACTCTTCAGATAGTCAGATACTCTATTTCCCTGCCGGACTATGCTCAAGAAAAAAAAGAGGTGTTATTAAAGACCTGCAGTGGCATAAAAGCTTTATAACTAAATCCGTACAACATAGAAGAGACATTGTGCCTGCATTTTTCTCAGGTCGAAACTCCAATTTCTTCTACAATCTTGCCAATTTAAGAAAACTAATGGGCCTGAAAGCAAATATTGAAATGCTCTATCTTGCCGATGAGATGTTCAAGCAAAAGGATAAAGAGATCAGATTGGTCTTTGGCAAGCCTATTCCATGGGAAACCTTTGATAAAACAAAATCTGCTTTGGAATGGGCCGACTGGGTAAAATCGAAAACATATGATCTTGAATCATTTATTTCAGGATAACCATTAAACAAAAAAAAAGATTAAATTGCACCAGAATTTATGAAAATAGTATTCAGATATATCTCCCCCATTCCCCCAGTATTAAATGAAACCAGTTGTTGACCAGTTACCAAAGGATCAGATTATTGCTGAACTGACGAGTGATAAGCTTCTTCGCAAGACCAACAATGGCAATAATGAGGTTTATGTATTTGACAATAATAATTCTCCTGCCCTTATGCACGAAGTAGGACGGGTGAGAGAACTTACATTCAGACATGCCGGAGGTGGTACCGGGAAAGAGATCGATATTGATGAATTCGACACCGCAAAAGATGATCCTCAGAAACAACTCGTTGTGTGGGATCCTGAAAACAAGGAGATAATTGGCGGATATCGTTTCTATTTTCCTGAAAAAGGATATACAAAGTGTGATATTACCAAGCTTGCATCATCGTCATATTTCCACTTTTCTGATAAATTCCTTCATAAATATTATCCTCACCTGATGGAACTTGGCAGGTCATTTGTTCATCCAGATTATCAGTCGCGTTCAATGGGAAGGAAAAGCCTTTTTGCTCTTGATAATCTGTGGGACGGACTTGGTGCAGTAATTATCGATAATCACCACCTTAAATACCTTTTCGGAAAAGTGACCATGTATCCCCATTTCAATCAGAAAGCAAGAAACATGATCCTTTATTTTCTTAAGAAGCATTTCAATGATCCTGACGGCCTTGTTACTCCAATCGACCCCGCCAATATTAATTTGAATACTGAGGAAATGAAAAAGATCTTCAGGGCCTGGGGTTGGAGAAGATATAAGGAAAACTATAAGATACTGTCAAGGGAAGTCAGAAACCTCAACGAGAATATACCTCCGCTTATCAATGCATATATGAACTTGTCCCCCACAATGAGGACTTTCGGCACCTTTATAAATCATAAATTCGGAGATGTGGAGGAGACGGGAATAATGATTACCCTCAGGGATATTTATGTCGAAAAGATAAACAGGCATCTCGCTTCATATAAAAAGGATTTCGAAATCACCTGGTTTTCACACGAGAATCAATAGGCCCGGATATTTCTTCCTTCCACGTAGTTAATAAAAGACTGGTTTACTACTTTATTGCCCCCGGGAGTAGGATAATTACCTGTAAAGTACCAGTCACCCAGATGTCCGGGACAAGCTTCATGAAGGCCTTCTATTGTTTGAAAAACAATTGTGACTTCTGATTTAATTTCGTCTGATTTAAGCATCGATGAAATTTTAGCTGATATCTCATCAGCAGAGAAAGGCTTATAAATTTCACGCACAAGGTTTTTCATCTCGTCGACCGGTTTCTTAAGCTCAGACAATGCCGCATTATAGACAGATTGTATCACCGATTCCTTTCCTGTATCTTTCAAAAGTTCAATAGCTGCTTTGAAGGCAATAAAATCACCGAGTTTAGCCATATCAATTCCATAACAATCGGGGTATCTCAGTTGTGGTGATGAAGAGACGACAACAATCTTCCTGGGATCAAGTTTATCAAGGATCCTGATTATACTTTTCTTCAGCGTAGTACCTCTTACAATTGAATCGTCTATAACTACCAGGTTATCTATACCTCTCTTGATCACACCATAGGTTACATCATAAATATGTCCGACGAGATCATCGCGGCTTGTGTCTTCCGTTATAAATGTGCGTAACTTAGCATCTTTAACAGCTATTTTTTCAACTCTGGGCCGCTGGTTAATAATTTTTTCTAGTTCCTCCCTTGACAGGTACTTTCCCCTGCTGAGAATATGATCAATTTTTACCTGGTTCAGATAATTCTCAACTCCTTTTATCAGTCCATAAAAGGCACTTTCAGCGGTGTTGGGAATATAAGAAAAAACGGTATGGTCAAGATCATAGTCGACTACCTTTAGAACGCTATTGGCGAGCAGCTCCCCCAGCTTCTTCCTTTCTCTGTAAATTATCTTATCTGTTCCTCTTGAAAAATATATTCTTTCAAATGAGCATTTTCTGGGTTCGGTTTCCTCCCTTATCTTTTCAACGGTAGTTTCTCCGGAAGCCTTAATAATAATAGCGCTGGCAGGCGGAAGTTCGAGGACATTATCTGTTCTTACATTAAAAATTGTCTGGATAACCGGCCGTTCGGAAGCTACAACAACCACTTCATCATCAATATAATAATATGCAGGTCGTATGCCGGCAGGATCTCTCATTACAAATGCATCGCCATGGCCAACCATACCGGCCATTGCATATCCGCCATCCCAGTTACGGCTTGCTTTTTTCAGAATTGAACTGACATCAAGGTTTTTTTCTATTAGCGGGGAAATTTCTTTTTTCGAAAAACCCTTTTCTTTGAATTTGCGGAATAACCTTTCATTTTCTTCATCAAGCCGATGTCCGACATTTTCGAGAATTGTAACGGTATCTGAAAAATCAACCGGATTCTGACCTAACTCAACCAGGCTGCTAAATACTTCTCCCACATTTGTAAGGTTGAAATTCCCGGCCATGACAAGGTTTTTTGACTTCCAGTTATTCTCACGGCTCACTGGATGCACATAGTCAATATTATAATTTCCGTAAGTACCGTATCTCAGATGTCCAAGATATATATCGCAGGCAAACGGGACTTTTTCTTTAATGAAATCAGGATTTTTAAAATCTTCAGGATGTAATTGATTTAGTGCATCAATATCCTGGTATATGAGCCCAAAAACTTCTTTAATGGGATTTGCTTTGTTTGATCTTTGTCTGAAAATATATCGGTTTCCGGGTGGAACATCGAGTTTAATTCCTGCAATACCTGCTCCATCCTGTCCCCTGTTATGTTGTTTTTCCATCATCAGATACATCTTCTGCAGGCCATAGCTCCAGGTACCATATTTATTAATATAGTATTCTATCGGCTTACGCAATCTTAACATTGCAATGCCGCATTCGTGTCTGATGTTATCGCTCATAATTATTTATTATTCAGGTCCTTGAGATTAATAATATCAGGAATGATATCGACTTCAGAATTAGGGAACCGCTTGCTAATAATTAAATATAATCTCATTGCTTCTGTTCTTGATCTGAAATTACCTACCCTGACTTTATAATATCTGGGTTCGGCGAATATCAGGTATGAAACAATGTTGGGAAACTGGCTCATAAATTCTTGTCTGATTTTACCTGATTCTGCTTTTGCATTTCTGTCGGAACTGTTGTAGATCTGGATTCTGAATCCTTCAATACCGGTGTATCCGTTTTTTTCCTCCTGAATCTGATTGGCCAGTATATATCTGTTAATAAGTGTGTCTAACTCCGGATCCTGTATAATGTTTAGCTGGCCTGACTTTGAATTACCATCTGCCCTTTCAAAAAGATCCGAAATTCTGACAAAAGACTGTGACCGGACAATCATGGTTGAAATACAAACAACAACTGTCGTCAAGAAAAGTTTTCTGATCATGTCACAAAGGTAACAAATATTTCTATCCCAGCTCTGCAGCCAGCTCGTCAGTCATTTCAAGATTATGATATACAAACTGGATATCATCGTCATCTTCAAGAGTATCGATAAGCCTCAGGACTTTTCTTGCAGATTCGAGATCCAATTTTTTAGTGTCGTGGGGAATCCTTTTAAGCCCGGCTTCTTCAGGCTCTATCTTAAGTTCATTGAGCTTTTTGTTCACACTTCCGAAATCTTCTTTGGCACATGAAACGGTAATCATGTCACCGTCAACATCAAAATCTTCTGCACCGGCATCGATCATTTCAAGCTCAATATCTTCCAGATTCAATCCTTCATTTTTTATTGTGAATATCCCTTTCCTTTCAAAAAGAAACGTAAGAGATCCGTTTGTTCCAAGATTGCCGCCATGTTTATTAAAAGCCGATCTTACTGAGGCTACAGTTCTGTTATTATTATCTGTCAGACACTCAACAAATATGGCAACACCGCAAGGGCCATAACCCTCGAATGAAGTTTCGGTAAAGCTTTCAGCATCGGCGCCGGTAGCCTTCTTTATTGCCCTGTCAATATTGTCTTTCGGCATATTGGCGCCTTTTGCATTCTGGACTGCAAGCCTTAACCTGGCATTCGATTCAGCATCGCCACCGCCTTCCTTAGCTGCTATAATTATCTCTTTGATAATTTTGGTGAATTTTTTCCCTCTTTTAGCATCTATTGCACCTTTTTTCCGCTTTATGGTCGACCATTTGCTATGTCCTGACATACTTTAAATATTTATTATTCAGAATGCAAAATTAAATAATTCTTTCAAACCTCGGTCATAGTTTATAGATTTGTGGGATCAAATAAAGGTATCAGGCATCGGGCGTCAGGGCAAAGGTGTTTTCATAATTAAATACCTGTCGCCTGAAGCCTGAAGCCCGTAGCCCTTTACTAATAAATCTTAAATGTGTCTGCATTGTCAAAAAAAGTATATATAGAGACTTATGGATGTCAGATGAATGTCGCTGACAGTGAAGTTGTTGTTTCAATTCTTTCTAAAGTCGGATATGAACCCACAGAAAATATAAAAGATGCCGGATTAATATTGATTAATACCTGTTCAATACGCGATAATGCCGAACAAAGAATATGGGGTCGTCTTAAAGCAATCAGTCATCTGAAAAAACAGAAAAATGATTTGAGAATTGGCATAATAGGCTGTATGGCTGAAAGGCTGAAAGAGAAACTTATCGAGACTGATCAGCTGGTTGATCTGGTTGTCGGACCTGATGCCTACAGGGATCTCCCATTTCTTGTAACTGAAGCTGAAGGAGGTCATAAAACAGTAAATGTTCTTCTCTCACGCGAAGAGACATATGCCGATATTTCGCCTGTAAGAATGGATAAGAACGGCGTTTCTTCATTTGTTTCAATAATGAGAGGCTGTAATAATATGTGCGCATACTGCGTTGTCCCTTATGTGCGCGGAGCAGAGAGAAGCAGAAACCCAGAGTCGATTCTGAAAGAGGTAAAAGAGTTATTTGAGACGGGTTATGGAGAAGTAACTCTTCTTGGCCAAAATGTTGATTCATATAATTGGAATAATGGTACAGGGATAATGGGATTTCCCGAGCTTCTGGAAAAAGTTGCCCTGATCAATCCTCTATTACGGGTAAGGTTTTCAACTTCCCATCCGAAAGATATTTCTGATGAACTTTTATACACTATCGCCAGAAATAATAATATATGTAAACACATTCATCTTCCTGCACAGAGCGGCAGTAGTCGTATTCTTAAATTAATGAACCGTGAATATACCAGGGAGTGGTATATGGATCGTGTCAATGCCATACATGCCATCATTCCAGAATGTTCCTTATCGACCGACATGATTACAGGGTTTTGTACTGAAACAGAAGAAGATCACAAAGAGTCTCTATCACTTATGGAGTGGGCCGGCTTTGATTTTGCTTATATGTTTAAGTATAGTGAAAGACCCGGAACAAAAGCCGCAAGAAAGCTTANNTCCAGAACAGGCTTTCAGGAAAATCGAAAAAAAGTGATATCGGAAGGACCGTTGAGGTTCTGATTGAAGGGTATTCAAAAAGATCAACTGAACATTTATCAGGCCGGACCTCACAGAACAAGGTTGTCGTTTTTCCGGCCGGTGATCATAAAAAGGGAGAATATGCAAAGGTTTTAATTGAAAGAAGCACCTCTGCCACTTTGATAGGAAAATGTATCTGATCCGCGAATTATCTGCCCTTTTTATTTTTTCTTTCCAATAATTAGTTGCAATTCATCTAACTGTTTATTTGATATCATTGCCGGAGTATCAAGCATTACATCGCGTCCTGAGTTGTTTTTAGGGAACGCTATAAAATCGCGGATTGAATCCTGTCCTCCGAACATGGCTACCCACCTGTCAAATCCGAAGGCAATTCCTCCATGAGGAGGAGCGCCGAATTTGAAAGCATCCAAAAGGAAACCAAATTGCTCATTTGCCTCTTCGTCGCTAAATCCTAAGACTTTGAACATTAATTTCTGAACTTTAGCATCGTGAATTCTTATTGAACCTCCTCCGATTTCAACACCATTGATTACAAGATCATATGCATTAGCTCTTACTTTCCCTGGCTCTGTTTCCATAAGTGGGATATCTTCAGGAACAGGAGAAGTAAAAGGGTGATGCATTGCATAAAACCTCTTTGACTCTTCATCCCATTCAAGAAGAGGAAAATCGACTACCCATAATGGCTTGAATTTACCTTTTGTTCTTAATCCAAGCCTGTTGCCCATTTCAAGCCTCAATTCGGACAGGGCCGTCAATGTTTTCTTTTTATCCCCTGCCAATACAAGAATAAGGTCCCCGGGTTTCGCATTCACAATATCAGCCCATTTCTTCAGATCCTCCCGGGAATAAAATTTATCTACCGACGATTTGAGGGTTCCATCTGTATTATACTTTAAATATATAAGCCCCTTTGCTCCTATTTGTGGCCTTTTCACAAACTCGGTAAGTTCATCAAGCTGTTTCCTTGTATATTCTGAACATTTCTCAGCACATATTCCACCTATATAATCTGAATTATCAAATACGGCAAAATTATGACCCTTGACCAATTCGGATAAGTCATTGAATCTCATACCGAAACGAAGATCCGGTTTATCCGAACCATAAAATTCCATCGCATCCTTATAAGGTAATCTCTCAAACGGTTCATTGAATTCTATACCTTTTACCTGCCGGAAAAGAAATTTAGCCAGCCCTTCGAAAGTAACAAGGATATCATTCCTTTCGACAAATGACATCTCACAGTCTATCTGTGAAAACTCGGGTTGTCTGTCAGCCCGAAGGTCCTCATCCCTGAAACACTTTACAATCTGAAAATATTTATCAAAACCGGCTACCATAAGAAGCTGCTTTAAAGTCTGGGGTGACTGAGGTAATGCATAGAAAGTACCCGGTTGCATTCTGGAAGGCACCACAAAATCTCGTGCACCTTCAGGAGTTGATTTAATAAGAACAGGCGTTTCAACCTCAATAAACCCTATGGAATCCATGTATTTACGGACTTCCTGAGATACCCTATGACGAAGTAAAATATTGTTCTTAACCGAGTTTCTTCTGAGGTCAAGATAACGGTATTTCATTCTTAATTCCTCACCGCCATCTGTTTCTTCTTCAATTGTAAAAGGAGGGATCTCGCTTCTGTTCAGGATATTCAGCTCATTAACATCAATCTCGATTTCACCTGTAGCAATCTTCAGGTTCTTGTTACTCCTTTCTCTCACTTTACCTTTAGCCTGTACTACAAATTCACGTCCCAGTTTACGGGCTTTTTCACACAGCTCTTTATTTGTTTCCATATTAAACACCAGCTGGGTAATTCCATACCTGTCGCGAAGATCAACGAATGTCATTCCGCCAAGATCCCTCGATTTCTGAATCCAACCGCATAGAATAATTTCCTGACCGGCATTATTCATGTTTAGCTCGCCACATGTGTTTGTTCTGTACATTTCTCAATATTTAAGTCTCAGCAAAAGTAAGAATTTTATGATTAACCTGTGGCTCTGGATTCTTATAGCAATAAGAGTATGGTGGAAGATGAAGCTTCGAAATCCCGAATTAATGTGAATATATAAGTTTAATATTTTGAACTAATATAAATTATAATTGTTGGCTACTATATACATAAATGGAATGGACAAAATTGATCCTCAGCAAAGAATAAAAGAATTAGAACTCCAGGTAAGTAATCTGATATCGCATAATAATGTAGCTTCTTTGCAAAAAGAGATGTCCTTTAGGGAAGCAATTGAAAATTCCATTCCAAGTGGTATAGCTGTTGTTGATAATACAGGGAAACAAGTGTATGTCAATAAAGCATTTTGTAAAATGTTTGGTTGGGAAGGAGAGGAACTTTTAGGAAAGTTTCCTCCCTACGTATACTGGTCTCATCAGGATATTGAAAGAATAAATAATGCTTTAAAGCAAACTCTTAATCATAAGGCACCGAGGGAAGGATTTGATCTTATTTTTTGTCATAAAAACGGAAAACCAATTCCTGTTAATGTGGTTATTTCTTCTTTCATCCAAAAGAAAAATGAGACATATTGGTTAGCAAATGTGATCGATCTCACCGACCGTGAGCAGTCAGAGGAAGCACTTATAAAATCGAAGTTATTACTGAAATCCAGCATAGAGAGTCAGAAAGACACAATTATTTTTTCAATTGATAAGAATTATCGCTATTTGTATTTCAATAAAGCCCATATTGATTCAATGAAGTTTGCATATAATGCAGATATTAAAATTGGGATAAATTTTCTGGATTATATTTCTTCAGATGATGACAGAAAATTATTAAAGGCAAATATTGACCATACATTCATTGGAGAATCTCATTCTGTTATACAAACATTTGGTGATACCAATATTGACTATTACGAAGTTTTTTTTAACCCTGTTATAAATGAGAAGGGTGAAATTATTGGCTGTACCAGTATGGCCAGAAATATATCCAAGCGAAAACATGCAGAATTGGCGCTTAAAGAAAGTGAAACAAAATTTAGGGAAATAATTAATCAGATTAATGATGGAATTATTGTATTTGACGAGCAGGGGAAAATAATTATCTGGAACAAAGGAGCAGAAAAAATTTGCGGAATAACTGCCAATGATATTTTATATAAAAGTATTGTAGATTTTCAATATCAAGTGACACCAACTGAACTAAAAGACAGAGAACAGATTGAAAAGACAATAAAAGGTATATTAACACAACAAACACCTGAAATTTTCAATCAGATTTTAGATTTTGAAATAATTAAACCAGACTCTGAAAATCTAATAAATCTTCAAAATACTATTTTCCCAATTGAACTAGAAGGATATAACTTATTCTGCGTTGTTTTCAGAGATACCACAGAAATAAAGCGATACGAAAAAGAATTGGTCCGGATAAGTACCGATAAAGACAAATTCTATTCCGCTATTGCGCGTTATATGTACACGCCTCTCAATACATTCCATAACTTTTCAAAAGTGATGGCTGTGGAAATGGATACCCTTCCAATCAAAGAATTTCAAAAGATGGCTGTGATGATGAGCAAATCAGCCACGAACCTTTACAGTCTTCTCGATAATTTGCTTCAATGGACCAAAATGAATCAGGGGAAAATCGCTTTTAAACCTGAAAATTTAAATTTCATAAAAACAAGTCAGGATGCTCTTTCGATTCTTAAACCAAATGCCGATCTGAAAAACATAAAAATAAATCACTTTGCCACTGAAGAGATTACTGTTTTTGCAGATGTTTTCATGATCAAAACAATTCTGAGAAATCTTGTTTCGAATGCAATAAAATTTACCACCAATGACACGCAAATAGATATTTCTGCTAAGCAAACGCCTTCAAATGTAACAATTTCAGTTTTAGACAAAGGAGCAGGATTATCCTCTGAAAATTTAACAAAACTGCTTACCACTTCAGAAATTCATACCGCCTTAGATATTGGGGAAGAAAAAGGAACAACCCTGGGATTATTGCTATGTAAAGAATTTGTTGAAAAACATGGCGGAAAAATCTGGGCGGAGAGTGAAAATAATAATGGCAGTGAAGTCAAATTTACTTTGCCAATATCTGCCAAAATTGTTAATAAGATCAATAATTAATTAAAAAGTCAAATCCCGATTTTATTTTTACTTTTAGAGCTCAAACTAAATGACCATGGTTCAGAGCACGGAAGAGCATTTTATGAAAGTTGCCATTGTTGAAGCCATCAAAGCATTTGATAAACAGGAGGTTCCAGTTGGTGCAGTCGTTGTTTGTAACAATATAATTATTGCCAGGGCTCATAATCTTACTGAAACATTGAAGGATCCGACAGCTCACGCCGAGATGCAGGCAATAACTGCTGCCACAAACTGGCTTGGCGGTAAATATCTTGAAGATTGTACAATTTATGTTACCCTCGAACCATGTGCCATGTGTGCAGGAGCTATCGGATGGAGTCAGGCTAAGGCTCTTGTTTTTGGAGCTACAGATGAAAAGAAAGGATACAGAACCATATCCGATTCATTACTACACCCTAAAACCAGCGTAGAATCCGGAATACTTGAGAAAGAGTGCAGAGAATTGCTTATAAAGTTTTTCAATAACAGGCGAAAACATTAACTTTATATAAAATCTTTCCAATGACATTCGACAACAGCAAGACAATTATTAGTCTGAGAATAAAACTATTTGCAGCAACTATTGTGTTATTGGCTTACCTGGCAATGGCATATGTAATCAGGATGATTAAATTTCCATTCCTTGGTATGAGCGATACTGTCTGGACAATAATCCTTATAGGAATCTGGATCATTCTTGCTTTCATGCCGATGGTTCTGAACTATCAGTTTTTCAGTTACTCAGATGAAGGAGATTGCATAATCATAAGGTACTTTACGGCAGGAATAGTTGGAGGTAAGAAGAACTCTGTTGAAATAAACAAAACCACATTTTCAGGATTCAAGATTAGAAGCAGTTTTTTTGGATTCATTCAAAGCCTTGTCCTTTTCCAGAAAGTTCAGGGAGGTGTTGCTAATTATCCACCGGTTTATATCAGTGCCCTTTCGAGGGAGGAGAAGGCAAAAGTCATAAAATCGTTAAACCTGTACACTCCTACTTTGTGAAGGTTATCATCTGATAACATGAGATTTATCATTTTTAATGACTATAAACAATCTCAATTTTGCCTCACTTATATTTGAACTAAATCATAACTAAAAATTTAAATAATGAATGTAGATAAAATCATGAACAACCTCGAGAAAAAGCATCCCGGTGAGGTTGAGTATTTACAGGCAGTAAGAGAAGTACTAGAGTCAATCGAAGAGGTTTATAATGAAAACCCCCAGTTTGAATCCGCTAATATTATTGAGCGTATTATTGAACCAGACCGGGCTGTTACTTTTAAAGTTCCATGGGTTGATGATGAAGGAAATGTAAAAATAAATCTTGGTTACCGTATTCAGTTCAATAATGCTATAGGCCCTTACAAAGGAGGTCTGCGCTTCCACCCCAGTGTTAACCTTTCAATTCTTAAGTTCCTCGGATTTGAGCAGATCTTCAAGAATGCACTTACAACTCTTCCTATGGGAGGAGCTAAAGGAGGTTCCGATTTCGATCCGAAGGGAAAATCAAATGCCGAAGTAATGCGTTTCTGCCAGTCGTTTATGCTTGAACTTTGGAAATACATCGGCCCGGAAACTGATGTTCCTGCAGGTGATATTGGGGTTGGTGGCCGTGAAATTGGTTTCTTGTACGGAATGTACAAGAGACTTTCTGGAGAACATACAGGAGTTCTGACCGGGAAAGGCAGTAATTGGGGAGGTTCCTTGGTTCGTCCCGAAGCAACTGGCTTTGGTTGCGTATATTTTGCCAAAGAGATGCTGGCCACAAGAGGAGAATCATTCAAAGGAAAAAGAGTGGCAATAAGTGGCTTTGGTAATGTTGCATGGGGCGCTGCCCTTAAGGCAACTGAATTAGGCGGGAAAGTTGTTACTATCTCCGGCCCTGATGGTTATGTGTATGACCCGGAAGGTATTTCAGGGAAGAAAATAGAATATATGCTTGAGCTTCGTGCTTCAAATGAAGATATTGTTAAACCATATTCCTATGCATTTGAAGGTGTTGAATTTCATGAAGGGAAACATCCATGGGAAGTCAAAGTAGACATTGCTCTCCCATGTGCAACACAGAATGAACTGACCGCCGAAGATGCTCAGAAGCTGATTAATAATGGTTGTATTTGTATCTGTGAAGGTGCAAATATGCCAAGCACGCCCGAAGCTGTTGAGATAATTCAGAAAAATGGATTGCTTTTTGCACCGGGTAAAGCATCAAATGCCGGAGGTGTTGCTACATCGGGACTGGAAATGACCCAAAACTCTATGAAGCTTCGCTGGAATAGGCAGGAAGTGGATGACAGACTACATGAGATCATGTGTAATATCCACGGCCAGTGTGTAAGTCATGGCAAAAGGAAAGATGGCTATATTGATTATGTAAAAGGCGCCAATATTGCAGGATTCCTTAAAGTTGCCAATTCAATGCTTGATATGGGTGTGATCTAAACCCCCGGTCCCCGCTTCGCGGCGACCTGCCCCCTAAAGGGGGCTTAAATCTCGTTTTTTAATTTAATTGCCTTCCTTGAGAGAATTAGCCCCCCTTTAGGGGGGTTGGGGGGTAAAAAGATAGGGATCTGCAATTGCATGTCTCTATTTTTTTTATCTTTGATTGTCTCAATTTCTTGTGCTATGTCAGAGGTATCGCTTAAGCATAAAATTGCTTTAGGTCTTATACCACGTATCGGCGATATTAACGCCAGAAAGCTGGTATCATTTTTTGGCAGCGTTGAAGCCATATTTCATGAATCATACAGAAATCTCATCAAAATCCCGGGAATCGGATCAGGTATTGCAAAATATATAAGTGACAAAACTTACCTTGATACTGCTGAAAAAGAGGCTGAATATGTTACAAAGAACAATATCACAACTCACTTTTATCTCGATACTGATTACCCTTTCAGACTCCGCCAATGTGATGATTCACCTGTAGTGTTTTTCTTTAAGGGGAACTGTAGTCTTGATGCTGCAAAGATTTTAAGTGTAGTTGGGACACGTAATGCCACTACAAGGGGAAGAGAATTATGTGAAAAGATCATTGAAGGATTGGCAGCCGGTCATCCTGATCTTATAATAGTAAGTGGTTTGGCTTACGGAATAGATATAGCTTCACATAAAGCGGCTCTAGCCAATAACCTGCAGACAATTGGCGTACTTGCACACGGATTTAAAACTACATATCCTGCCATTCATTCTTCAACTGCAAAGGTCATGGTGAACAAAGGCGGGCTCGTTACCGACTTCCTTTCAGATGCACTTCCTGAGCGGAACAATTTCCTGAAAAGGAACCGGATAATTGCAGGTCTGGCTGATGCAACGCTTGTTGTAGAATCGGGAATTAAAGGTGGAGCGCTGATAACCGCAGACATTGCCAACTCATATAACCGTGATGTATTTGCTGTTCCAGGGCGGCCGGATGATCAATGGTCAGCCGGCTGCAACAGCCTGATTAAAAGTAATAAAGCATCACTTACCGAATGTGCTGATGATATCGAGTACTTTCTTAACTGGAAACCCGAAAAGTCAAAACCCGATGTACAGAGAACCCTATTTTCCGACCTTGATGAGAATGAGAAGATCATATTTGAATTGATTTCAAAACAGGGGGAACTAAATATTGATACAATTTGCAGGGCACTTGATATACCGGTTAATAAATTATCATCTCTCCTTCTTCAGATGGAGTTCAAAGGATTATTAAAGTGTTCTCCGGGGAACTTATATCGAATAAGCTGAATTTATTTAAACTTGCTTAATTCATAAAAAAATAATAATTTGGAAATATTAAATTTAATAAATTCCGACTTGCATGAAAAACACTTTAAAAATCTTATCAGTTTTATTACTGATCTCAGCAAATCCTATTCAGTCTCAATCTTTAGATGACGTTCTTAAACAGCACTTTTCTGCCATAGGACAGGACAAACTTTTAAAAGTTAATACCCAAAGAGCTGCTGGGAAAATAATCCAAAACGGTGTCGAAATTCCTTTTTCTCAACTCGCGAAGCGACCAGATAAAGTGCGTGTTGAGGGTACCTTTCAGGCTTTAACCTTTGTTCAGACGTTTAATGGGAAAGAGGGATGGTCTGTAAATCCATTTGCAGGAGTAACTGATCCACAGCCAATGTCTGAAGATGCTCTTAAATCCATGAAATATCAGGCCGATATAGATGGAATGCTATGGAACTGGAAGGAAAAAGGGTATACCGTAACTCTTGACGGGAAAGAAGATATGGAAGGAACATCCTGTTATAAAATTAAACTCATAACTAAAGATGATGATTCCTTTGTTTTTTACATTGATTCTGATTCCTATATTATGATCCGGTCAAATACAAAGATCAAAGTAATGGGAAATGAAAGCGAATCAGATACTTATTATAGCAACTACATTCAGGTTGAAGGACTCGCTATTCCAGGCAAAATAGAAACTAAGATGAATGGACAATTGGCTGGAACCATAGTGATCGATAAGGTCGAATTAAATATCGATCTCGCTGATAGTCTGTTTGAGAAACCAACAAAATAAATTTTTAACTCGAATTAATGCTATTTTCTTCAGATTATGAATCATAAATATCTCATTTTAGCTTTTATCTTCCTCCTATGTATGTCAGGTCTTAAAGGTCAGGTTACCGAAGCCACTTTTGGTGACATTGAGGGCAGACAAATAGGTCCTGCCAGGATGAGTGGACGTATCTCATGTATTGACGCTGAAAATAAAAACCCAAATATTCTATGGGTTGGCGCTGCAGGTGGTGGAGTCTGGAAATCAATTAACCAGGGAACGACTTTCAAATCCATGTTCGATGAGTATAGTCAGTCAATTGGCACAATTGCAATTGACCAGCATCATCCAGATACTGTTTGGGTTGGGACCGGAGAAGTATGGGTCCGAAATAGTGTTTCAATCGGAACAGGGATCTATCGAACTAAAGATGGGGGAGAAAAATGGGAATTTATGGGTTTGCCTAAGAGTGAACATATAGGTCGTATCATTATCGATCCATCCAATCCCGATATTATCTATGCTGCCGTGCTGGGTGCATTGTGGGGAGATAGTGAGGATAGAGGTGTTTATAAAACTACCGATGGAGGAAAATCATGGACCAGGTTGTTATATGTGAATCCCTCAACTGGTTGCGCAGATATGGTTATGGATCCTGAAAATCCGTCTCTGCTGTTTGCCTCGATGTGGGATTTCAGGCGTCAGGCTTGCACTTTCAGATCCGGAGGTCCTGGAAGCGGGCTTTATAAATCTACCGACGGAGGTATAACATGGAATAAAATTCAAAATGGATTGCCTGCAGGAACTTTAGGCAGAATCGCATTGGCTATCTCACAGGTCAAACCTCATTACTTTTACGCACTTATTGAATCTGAAAAGTCAGCTCTATACCGTTCATCGGACCTTGGATCATCATGGGAAAAAATGAGCGATCAGGTAATGATGGGAGACAGACCTTTTTACTTTAGTTTACTTGTAACTGACCCAAAAGAACCTGAACGTATTTATAAACCGGGAACCTCTTTATGGGTCAGCTCAAACGGAGGTAAACTGTTCCAGAGCCCGTCAGTCAATGGAGCCAAATATCATAGTGATACCCATTCACTCTGGATAAGTCCTGCTGATAATCGCCTCCTATACCTGGGTACTGATGGTGGGGTATACATTTCAGCGGATAAAGGAAATACCTGGCGATTTGTTCAGTGTCTGCCGGTATCACAATTTTATCATGTCAGTGTCGATAATAAGGATCCATACAATGTATATGGAGGGCTACAAGATAATGGATCATGGATGGGTCCTTCAACTAAAACAGGAGGAATAAAGAACTCTGATTGGAAAAACATCGGTTATGGAGATGGCTTTTACGCTTATGGGGATATTACAGATCCTGATATTACTTATTCACAATACCAGGGGGGAAGGATTAACCGGACAAACCAGCGAACAGGAGAAAGTAAATATCTCAAACCATTCCCTGAAACAGGCACTGAATCTCTCAGATTCAACTGGAATACCCCGACTGTATTCGGTAAAAAATCGGGATATCTTTATGTCGGAGCCCAATACCTGTTCCGTTCCAAAGATAAGGGAGATTCATTTGAAAGGATTTCATCTGACCTTACCACCAATGATCCACAACGACAGAACCAGGAAAAATCAGGAGGACTGACTATAGATAACAGCACCGCTGAAAACAACACTACAATCTTTTCAATCTGCGAATCTCCTCTTGATGAGAATATCATTTGGGTGGGTACCGACGACGGAAATATCCAGCTTACTTCAGACGGAGGAAAGAGCTGGTCAAAACTCAACAGTACAATCGTGGGACTCCCTCCTTTGGCTTTTATTTCACATATTGATGCTGACAATACTAACAAAAGCGCTGCCTGGGTAACAGTAGATGCTCATCGTAATGGCGATATGAACCCATATGTTTTTTACACAGGTGACTTTGGTAAAACATGGAATGCACTGGCAACTAAAGAGATCTCAGGTTATTGTCATGTAATAAAGCAAGATCCTGTCAATCCGGACATAGTATATCTCGGTACTGAAACTGGGCTTTTTATCAGTTTTGATCATGGCAAGCTTTGGGTAAGATTCAAAAACAAAGTTCCCCGGACAGGCATTTATGATATGGCTTTTCAAGACAAACAAAATGATCTGGTTCTTGCAACTCACGGAAGAGGAATTATCATCATTGACGACCTCACACCTCTTCGCCACTTTAATCAGCCTGTTCTGGAACAGGAGTTTGCTTTTCTGCCAGTTCGTCCATACTATTTCCCATCCGGAATTAATACNNCTCAAAAAAAGACATACGTTCGGTGAAATGTACGTCAATGTTTATGATTCTACCGGGAAGTTTATGAAAAAACTTCCTGCTGGAAACCGCAAAGGCATTAATATTGTACAGCTATCCACCATGATGGACCCTCCAAAAGTTCCGAAATCTCCTAATATCCTGGATGATGCAGCCTTTGGACCGAAGTATGTATCCGGTACATATACTTTAAAGCTGGTAAAAGGAACAGAGACATTTACAACATATCTCAAACTGAATGATAACCCCGAAATGAATCATACTTTTGAGGACCGTAAGCTTCAGAGGGAAACACTTATGAAAGCTTATAATCTTCTGGAGGAGCTTGCTTCAGTTGACCAACAGATATTAGATACCCATGATACGCTTAAAATAAAAATAACCGGTGCTAAACGCTCTGAATTGAAAAAGATGCAAACACAAATTGCTATTTGCGAAAAACTACATGAACAAATCTCTGCAACTCAATCTGGTGAAGGCGGAATAACAGGACAGGTAAGGCTGCGTGAAAATATTGCTGAAATTTACAGTGCTGTTGCAGGTTACCCCGGGAAACCCACTAACCTTCAAATAAAGGCATTGGAGAATTATGATAATCAGGTAAAAGATTTTGCAGCCAGAATTAAAATAATTAAAAAGAATGATATACCAAAGTAAACTAAGTTTTTAACCGAATATCCATAAAAGGGGGTGTATCAAAAGTCCTTTGTGACCTTAGTGAAACCCTTATTGTCCCTTTGTGGTAAAATACAAATCCTTGAACCACGGAAGATCACGAAGGAAAAATATAAGTAACACAAAGGGAAAATGAACAGATAGATAACTTTTGAGACACCCTCTTTTATTTTAATTTTCCTTAGCAAAAACTTACAAAAACCCGGCAATTATTTTCAAATTCTCTTCCCCTTCTTATTAGTATAAAATCAGTCGGACTTATTATTAACTGATAATAAAATAATATATGCCATTGTTTTTATACTTTTATACCTCCAATTAATCTTTTAACTAAAACTTTTTGTTATGGATCCAAGAGTACAACAATTCATGGCCATGATTAAAGCCAGAAATCCTGGTGAGAATGAGTTCCATCAGGCTGTTCAGGAGGTTGCAGAATCCCTGATTCCTTTTATTGAAGAAAATCCCAAGTATAAACATGCAAAAATTCTAGAAAGGATTGCAGAGCCTGAAAGGACAATAATCTTCAGGGTGCCATGGTTAGATGATAAGGGTGAAGTTCAGATAAACCGGGGCTTCAGAATCGAGATGAATAGTGCTATCGGCCCATACAAAGGAGGTCTGAGACTTCATCCGACTGTTAACCTGGGTATACTTAAGTTTCTTGCTTTTGAACAGGTTTTTAAAAACAGCCTTACAACTTTGCCGATGGGNNGGTTCTGATTTTGATCCAAAAGGAAAGTCGGATAATGAAGTGATGAGATTCTGCCAGAGTTTCATGTCGGAACTTTTTCGTCATATCGGCGCCGATACTGATGTTCCTGCTGGTGATATTGGAGTAGGTGGACGCGAAATTGGATTTCTTTTTGGCCAGTATAAAAGACTGAAGAATGAATTCACCGGTGTTCTTACCGGGAAAGGTATCGAATGGGGTGGTTCTCTTATACGTCCTGAAGCTACAGGGTATGGAGCAACATATTTCGCACAGGAGATGCTTTCCACTCGCGGGGACAGTTTAAAAGGGAAAATCGTATCCATTTCCGGATCAGGCAATGTAGCCCAGTTTGCTACTGAGAAAGTTACAGAACTTGGAGGAAAAGTAGTAACATCTTCTGATTCGAACGGCTTTATCTTCGATCCTAAAGGCATTGACGCTGAAAAACTTAGTTTCATTATGGAACTGAAAAATGTCAGGAGGGGCAGGATAAAAGAGTATGCTGAAAAATATGGAGTTGAATACTTCGAAGGGAAAAGGCCATGGATAATTAAATGCAATATAGCTATGCCGTGTGCAACACAGAATGAAATAAATGAGGAGGAGGCTAAATTACTGATTAAGAACGGGTGTAATTGTGTATCGGAAGGATCTAATATGCCTTCCACACCTGAAGCTGTGGAGGTATTTCTTAATGCTCAAATCCTTTATGGTCCGGGAAAAGCAGCCAATGCAGGCGGTGTTGCCACCTCAGGACTTGAAATGACACAAAACTCAATGAGATTACCCTGGTCGCGAGAGGAGGTTGATGAGAAGCTTCAGACGATTATGAAGAACATTCATAAGACGTGTGTTAAGTATGGCACAAAAGACAGTGGCTTTATAAACTATGTCGATGGCGCCAATATCGGTGGTTTTGTAAAAGTGGCAAATGCCATGATTGCTCAGGGGGTTGTTTAATGCAGTTTATTGATACTCATACACATCTCTATCTTCCGGAATTCGATACCGACAGGGATGAAGTGGTAAACAGGGCGATAGCTAATGGTATTTCAAAAATGCTGTTACCTAACATAGATACAGGATCTGTTGACCAGATGCTTTCTGCAGTTAACAGGTACCCTGGCATCTGCTATCCAATGACCGGACTTCATCCCACATCGGTTAAAGAGGATTGTCTTTCCCAGCTGGATAAACTTGAAAACCTGTATACAAAACACAAATTTGTTGCTATCGGAGAAATTGGTATCGATCTCTATTGGGATAAAACATTCCTGAAAGAACAGATAATTGTGTTCAGAAGACAAATTGCATTTGCGTTGGATAACCGATTACCTGTTGTGATACACTCCAGGGAAGCATTTCCTGAAGTTTTTTATGTTCTAAATGAGTTTAAAGGATGTGAACTAAAGGGAGTTTTTCACGCCTTTTCCGGCAGTATCAGAGATGCGGAAAGAGCTATAAATATGGGATTTAAGCTCGGGATTGGCGGCATTGTGACTTTTAAGAACTCCGGACTGGATAAAATTATCAAAGAGACCGGTCCTGAGAGTCTTGTTCTGGAAACGGATTCTCCCTATCTTGCGCCGGCACCTTACAGGGGAAAACGGAATGAGAGTTCTTATATTTGCATCATAAATAAAAAACTGGCCGATATATTTGGAATTGGAGAAGAAGAGATAGCATCTGTTACATATTCAAATTCGGCCGCTCTTTTCAATCTTTAATTGAAAAAATGAAAAATAAAAAGGAAATCTCAATACTTATCATTTATACCGGGGGAACCATCGGAATGGTTTACGATCCTCATACCGGATCTCTAGTACCAATTGACTTCCGGCATATTTCAGATCATGTCCCGGAGCTTCGGAAATTCGGTTATGATCTTCATTCCATATCCTTTGATCCGGTGAAAGATTCTTCAAATATTGATCCCGGAGTTTGGGTTAAAATGGCAGAGATAATTGAAGAAAGCTATGACGATTTTGATGGATTTGTGATCCTGCATGGCACTGATACTATGGCATATACTGCATCTGCACTGAGTTTTATGCTTGAGAGCCTTGGAAAACCTGTTATTCTTACCGGTTCACAATTGCCGATAGGTCTTTTGCGTACAGACGGGAGGGAGAATCTTATTACTGCAATTGAAATAGCCGCTGCTATGGAAAACGGTTTTCCGACTGTTCCGGAGGTTTGTATTTTCTTCGATAATAAGCTAACCCGTGGTAACCGTACGACCAAGATGAGCGCTGAGCATTTCGATGCATTCTATTCTCCGAATTATCATACCCTTGCTGAAGTTGGCTTACATTTAAAGTATTATAATAATCTTATAAATTATCCCGATAAAGAAAAGAAACTAATTGTTCATAAAGGATTTGATACTAATGTTGCAATTCTTAAACTATTCCCCGGGATTAACAGAAAACTTGTAAATGCAATTACCAGAACAGAGGGGTTACGCGGACTTATTATTGAAACATATGGTTCGGGTAATGCACCAACCTATCAATGGTTTTTAGATGATCTGAAACAATTTATTGACAAAGGTGGAATAATATTAAATGTTACCCAGTGTCATGGGGGAAGTGTTGAGATGGGGTTGTATGAGACCAGTCGTCAGATGCTTGCTGCAGGTGTAGTTAGCGGAAAAGACATTACTTCAGAGGCATCTGTGACCAAACTTATGTATCTTCTTGGAAGGCATTCATCCGGGGCTGAAGTAGTACAATCTTTGAATGTTTCTCTGGCAGGAGAAATCTCATGACAGGTCGTTTTATAAAAATATTTTTGTATTTTGCGGCCCTGTTTTTTAACCTCATTGCATTAATTAGGAGAGATGCAGGAGTGGTTTAACTGGCACGCCTGGAAAGCGTGTGTACCTCAAAAGGGTACCGGGGGTTCGAATCCCCCTCTCTCCGCTAAGTCGAGTTACAAATTTATGCAAAACCCTGAAAAGTCTTCATTTTCAGGGTTTTTTTGTTTTTACGCTATGCATCTATATGCAAGGTTTGTCATATAGTCTGCGGTTCATTCGGTGGAGATAAAATCCACCTCCAAAAGTCCACCTATGTCATTGTTTGCATTGATTTACATGTATTTACATATTTTTTGTAAACAATATGAGGTGTAACTTTATAAAAATTTAACAATGAGAAATTCAACTTTTTCAATCTGTTTCTTTGCTAAGAAAAGCAAGTTACTTGCAAATGGCAAAGCTCCACTTTTTGTGAGAATTACTCTTAATGGGAGTAGATGGGAAACATCCCTTAATATTGGAGTGGATAAAGAGAAATGGGACTCTAAAAAGGAGAAATCCCGGGGATATGACAAAAACTCAAATCTGGTAAATGAGCTAATTGATGCTACGCGGGATAAGATTTACAGAATCAAACTTAAAATTGATCAGGAAGAAAAACCTCTTACACTTGGTAACCTCAGGTATTATTATTCCGGTCAAAGAGATAATGAACGCACTATTATGAAACTATTTGATAATCATAATAGTTTCTGCGAAAAAAAAGTAGGCTTTCAGTTAGCACAAGCAACTTATGACAGGTACCTGACATGTCGGAAACATTTCAGTGACTTTTTGAAAAAGGAGTACAAGACAGGAGATCTTCCGATTTCAAAAATTGACAAGGAACTGTTTGAAAAATTTGATTTATACCTGCGGTCGGAGAAAAAATGTGCAAACAACACCGCAATCAAGTATATCCGTAATTTTAATAAAATAGTAAGAATTGCTATCGAAAAAGGCTGGATACCAAGAAGTCCTTACAAAGAAGTCAGATTCAGGTTGGAAGAAATCGAGAAGCCATACCTGACACAAGAAGAACTCCATTCTGTTCAAGAAAAGGATATTTCAATTAAAAGGCTGGAAATTGTCAGAGACATATTCCTCTTTTGCTGTTATACCGGCCTTGCCTTTTCTGATGTTAAAGAATTAAACGAAGATAATATTCAAATAGGGATTGATAAGAAAAAATGGATTAGCAAACATAGGAAGAAAACTGATGTAATTTCAAGGATACCCTTATTCAAAATTCCTGAAAATATTATCGAAAAATATAAGGATTCTCCTCTCTGTATAATCAGGAATGTCCTTCTCCCAGTGCCTTCAAATCAAAAAATGAACGGGTACCTTAAAGAAATTGCTGATATATGTGGTATAAAAAAGATTCTTACCACACATACTGCTCGGAGAACTTTCGCAACTTCAGTTCTCCTACTTGAAGGGGTAAGTATGGATATTGTATCAAAAATTCTTGGACACAAGAGCTTGTTCATGACCCGAAAATATGCCAAAATTGATGAAATAAGTATAGCTAAAGGAACAGAAATAGTACGTGAGAAACTTCAAAAAACTTCATAATGAACATCCTGATACTAAATAGCTCAGAGTTATGCTACGCCACGCAGAGCATTTTTAAGGCAGGACAGAAGCGTGGCCATAAAATTCTTGTTCTTGATCCTGCTCATTTTTCACCATTGATCTCCAACATTGAAGCTGGTTACGATCGGGTATATGATTTACTTCCTAAAACTGCAACAAGAATAACGATTCGGGAGATTGATGCTATAGTCCCGCGTATTGGTAATAATCTCAATTACAATTCATACGTAGTAGAACATCTTTCAGAAAACTTGGGTATTTACTCTATCCAAACGGCTTCAGGGCTACGTGCTGCTACCAATAAATTCCATACTCTGCAGCTTTGCTCACGATATGGGATTAAGACACCAACTACCCTATATGTAAAAACCGTAAGTAACATAGACTTCATAATTGAAAAAGTAGGAGGTATTCCTTTGATACTTAAGTACAACTACGGGTCACAAGGTGCCGGTGTAATGCTCATGGAATCCAGGAAATCTGCAATCTCGACCATTGAAGGCTTAATTAAAAACAAAGCTGATTTTATTGTTCAAGAATACATCGAATCACGAGGAAAGGACATAAGGGCAGTGGTGACGGGTGATAGAGTAGTAGTGGCATATCAGCGGACTGTTCGCAAAGGTGATTTCAGGAGTAATTTAAGCCTTGGAGGAAGTGGGGAGCTTATCAAGCTATCAACGGATGATGAAATAACATGTGTGAAAGCATCAAAAACTATAGGCTTGGAAGTCTCTGGCGTTGACTTAATTAAAGATACAAAAGGGATAACCTATCTAAATGAAATAAATTCAAATTTCGGATTCAAAGGACAGAAGATAACAGGCGTTGATATAGGTGAGCATCTCATCGGATATCTTGAAAATCGTGAATTAACTGGGAAAACAGCTCAACCAAAGTCCCCAAATTATTATTATGAGCAGCTAAGAACTCAAAACAGATCCCTTTGGAACAATTTGCAGTTTTTCATTGAAAACAGGCGAATGAAAGAACTCTTTGAATCAACAAAAGATAAGTCAATATCCTATAAAGACATTTTAGGGAAAACGATATTACTGAAAGTTAAAAACATATATGACCTTTATCGAATTGTATTTGAAACTTTTAATGTAAAATAATATGGAAGCCTTATATTCCTCGGTACCAGAGACTAACGATTCAATGAAAAGCTTTGTAATCTTTTCTGGAACACTGTTTTTTTTTGCATTACTGATATGGTATCTTAATAAGAAAATTAAAAAAGAAGATGAAAATCGCAATATACATGAGGGTTAGTACGACTGATCAGACAATTGAAAATCAACGACTAAGATTAGTAGAACATGCTGAATCGCAAGGTTGGCAGTATGATCTATTCTCCGAGGTGCAAAGCACGAGGAATACCAGACCAGTTAAAGCAGAGTTATTGGAAAAACTCAGGAATCATGAATATGATGGAGTCCTGGTATTTAAACTGGACCGTTGGGCCAGAAGTTCCACAGAGCTTGTTCTTGAAATAGATGAATTTCTTAAAAAGGATATTAAGTTTATTTCATATTCTGATAACCTGGATTTTTCAACAGCTGCTAGTAAACTGCATTTTCAAATACTCGGCGCTTTTGCTGAATTTGAACGTGCACTGATATCTGAACGTACCAAAGAGGGATTAGAAGAGCCAAATTAACTGGAAAGATTCTCGGTCGACCGATAGGTGCCAAGGACAAATCAAAGAGAAGAAGAAGTGGTTATCTACTACGTATGGCAAGAGAGCGACAAAAGGTTGATCAGGCAGATGGACAGCATAAATCCCTCGATGAGTATATACGCTAAAAAAGATAGAAACTAATAGGGTGGATTTACCGTAAACAAAACTATCGCATTATAGTGATTATTCACTTTGATGCGATTGATTTTGAAATTTTTAAGGAGTAACAACTATCGTAAATGTTAACGTAAACAAAATACTTGCATTATAGCCATTATTCTATTGGATGCGATAGTTATTATTAATTCAAACCCTTCAAATAATGTAAATGGTAGCGTAAAAAACACCATGATAACGTAAATGAACAATAGCTAGCACTATATATGGAGCTGAATATGAGAACAAAAGAGATGAATATTAAGAATAAACTTATCGTAAAGACATGTTTGTTCTGTAGAAAAATATTTTACGCTAAGCGAAATTCTGCAAAGTTTTGTAATGAGAGTCATAAGGTCCAATATAATAAGTGGGCGAAAACAACTTACTATGATCATGATCCAAATGAAGGGAAAGTGTTACATCCTGGAATAATAATAAACCCTAATATACCTGAGGACAAATTGATTTTTCAGGGAGATAAAGATTCTTTATACCGGAAATTATTAGAATGTTTGTCAGAAGAACAGCTATTTCATGAAAAGGAATTTATCGAGGAACTCATACCTTTCTCTACAGTTAAAAATTGGTTGAAATCATCAGCACAGGTATTCACAGATGAGTATTTTATGGAAGTAATGAGAATATCTCAGCAAGAGTATAAGCTTTATAAAGAGAGCTGGCAGGAGAATAATGAAAAAATCTTTTAAGTAGAATACTAAAGAATTGTTAAAGTTTCTACCGGCTAAGGGTGGTCAATTTGTCCGGCTTTTCCAATTAACGCCATTTACAATTACATTTTTTAATCTATAATGAATTCCATCAATATTTGATGGATTCCAATCATCAATTACATCCATTAAATTGTTATATTACACTATCGGAAATGATTAGATTTTAGGCAAAAAAATGTCGATGTTAGAGGAAAAACAAAATAGGAAAAAAATCCAATCAGAAATCGGACCTAATGGAGAAATTAAGAAGGTTGGCAGTAGCCATTTAGATCAACCTACTTCTCAAATTGATCTTCTTGACAATATTCTAAAGCAAATAACTGGTACAGTATCAATTAAATCACAAACCGACATTGCCGATCTTAAGGATATTCAATCTATTGAATTGTCCAAATATCCTGACATTGAATTGTCTCCTGATTTAGATAAGAAAATATCTGAGCTACAAATAATTGCAAATTCAATAGAGAAGAAAAATGTTGATATTGGAAATATTTCTGTTCAAGACCTCAGTCAGTTTAAAGTTAATTATCGCAATACCCTTAACTCATCTCAGTTAACAGCTGTTTTGATTACTGAAAAACCAGTACTAGTAATTGCAGGAGCTGGTAGTGGAAAGACAAGGGTTATTGTCCATAGAGTTTCTTATTTGATAGAGAAGGGTATTGATGCTCAATCTATTCTATTGTTAACCTTTACTCGTAAAGCATCCAGGGAGATGCTCGAGCGAGTTGAAACACTTCTTCAGGACAAAAGGGTTGGAAATGTAACAGGCGGCACTTTTCATTCTTTCGCAGCGTTTATACTTAGAAAGTACTCTAACATGCTCAATCTTCCACCTAATTTTACAATAATAGACGCAAGTGATTCAGAAGACATAATAGATCTTATTAGAACAGAACTTAAATTCAACACAAAAGACAAAAAGTTTCCAAGGAAATCAAGAATTCATGATATCATATCATATTCCAGAAATAAGAATACCACAATAAGCTCGATCGTACATGAACAATATACCGGTCTCATAGATTATATACCTGATATTGAACTGATCTATAATGGTTATTCAAAATATAAGGTTCTGAGCAAAATACTTGATTTTGATGACCTTATGGAGATTCTAAGAGATTCTCTGAGAGACAATATCAGATTCCGTGAGAATCTTCAGAACCATTACCAGTATGTAATGGTAGATGAATTCCAGGATACCAACATTGTGCAAAAAGAGATAGTTGATTTCATTTCCGAAAAGCATAGAAGAATTATGGTTGTCGGTGATGATTCTCAAAGCATCTATGCCTTCAGAGGAGCTAACTATGAAAACATTTTACGATTCCCTGAGACTTATCCTGAATGTGTGGTTGTTAAGATAGAGGAGAATTATAGGAGTAATCAGAAGATATTGGATTTCACAAATTGCATAATAGATAATGCAAAAATTGGTTATAAGAAGAAGCTCTTTACAAAGAACTTAAGACAATCTACCCCAATAATTAAAAGAGCTTATGGACAGCAAGAAGAGGCAGCGTTTATTGTGGATAGAATAATGGAACTAAGCGAACAGAATATTCCCTTAAACGAAATTGCTGTCCTTAATCGTGCTGATTGGCACAATAGATACATTCAAGCTGAGATGAGTAAGAGAGGGATTCCATATGTAGTAGTTGGAGGTTTCCGATTTAATGAACGAATGCATATTAAAGATATCATTTCTTATTTAAGAATAACTTATAACCCTGCTGATGCCGTTGCCTGGCACAGAATATTAAAATACATCGGTGGTGTAGGCCAAGTAACTGCGGGTAGTGTAATTAATGATTTTCGAAATAATGATGACCCGTTTTCATTTGAAACTTTTAAACAGAGGAAGTTCTATTCTGAACTTTTTATGCTAGGAAAAATGTTAGCTCAAGCCCGTCAACCTGAATATACTCTTACTCAAAAGATAGAGGTTATTAAAGATTACTATTCACCAATTCTTAAAGCAAGAGAAGATGATTATTTCATTAGGATGCAAGATGTTGAAGTACTGATTGATCTTTCAAAGAAATACAAAGATCTGGACAAGTTTTTATCTGATTTTGCACTAGACCCGCCATCGAAAAGAGTCGCTGATCAAACTAAACCCTTAATAGACGAAGGAGAAGAAGAGGGTAAGGTAACAATATCAACTGTTCATTCTGCAAAAGGGTTAGAATGGTATGCAGTGTTCATTCCACATGCACTGGAAGGTATGTTCCCATCTAATAGAGCGACTAACATTGAAGAAATGGAAGAGGAGCGCAGATTGTTCTATGTAGCTTGCAGCAGGGCAAAAGAAGAGCTCTACATTACATTCCCTCGCAATATCTATTCCTATGATGCATTTTTTTACTTACCGTCAAGGTTCTTAGTTGAAATTTCTAAAGAAAAATACATATTTAATAAGGATTAACACCTTGTTTTATAAGTCAGGAAAACAGACCATATTTGGTCTGTTTGAATTGCTATTATCAATCATATTATAGGATTAGCTTTAATAAATGAGAAGTAATTAAATTTGCATTGGGTGCAAGGGGTCGTCTGTTCGAGTCAGATCACACCGACTCATTTTCAGAAGATCTGAAAATATCAAGTACATAGTTTAGTATATAACACTTATACAAACTATGTACTTTTTTTATCCTGCTCGAATATGATTTGAACTATTTTGAAATAAAATGCAAAAGCCGGGCGTTATGAACACTACTAGCCGGTCAGATAACAATCAACTTAGATAACAAAACATCAAGTATTTAACTCCGGCTTTTGATGACCAATTTATTCCGGCCAATTGTGATCAAGAGCACTGGCTTTTACAGTGTGCCTCACCTTCTAAAATTAAATTATCATATATGGTTCCATGTGGAACCTAAACCACTGTATACCAATCTAATAACATACGTTAGTATACAATCATATATGATAATATACAAATATTTTAACAACTATTTTCAAACAATTCTCATTTTTTGCTCTCAAAATCATTACGTTAAGAAGATCAGCAGCTCCCAATATTAATAATAATTGCTGACTAAATTGGTTGATATCCAATCCGGATCTGGTTGGGATCGTGCTGTGACCCGCTAAAAAACACCTTCATTTTGCCTTCTTCATTTTTGCCCGGGAGCAAAAATGTATACCAATCATTACAGAATGGGCTTTTGCTCTGAAATGGTAGTGATTAACACCTTTTTTGTATTTGAAAAAATTCTTAATCAATGTTTTTCCCCTTTAAGACTTCTTTATTTTTTTCTGAAGAAAAGCAATGCTTAGTCACTTACAAAAATGTATATTTAGTTGATCCTTAATAACAAGCAATTAATCTTGGCGAAAGATGGTCAGAGCCATTGGCTTTTCCAACTGAGCTCCTGTCTTAATTTGAAGGAACTTACTAATTTATATTTCCAATAAGTTTGATTTTAACTAAAGATATCTTTTCGTCGCTCATATTATATATTTTTCTCCAGTTAATAATACCTTCAACAAGAACTAAACAAACCAATACGATTAAAATTGCAGAAATAATCGAAAGTACATACAAACCTTTTGGTAAGTAATTATCGAAAATATTTATTATTGCCGCTGATAATGTTGTAACCGCAATAAATACCATAGGAATAAGAGTGACCAATATATATTGGGTTTTTCGCGAACGAATCAAATATGTTGTTCCGACTACAAAAGCGATTACCGCAAGCATTTGATTAGCAGTTCCAAACAAAGGCCATATAGTAGAAATATTACCTGTAAATAACAAATATCCCCATGAAAAAGTCATTATTGCTGAAAATAAAATTGCATTAAACCATGAACGTCTTTTAGATACCGGCTTTGAGCTTTGGAGAAATAAATCCTGAAATAAATATCTGCCGATTCTTGTTCCTGAATCAATAGTTGTCAAAATAAACAGGGCTTCAAACATGATACAGAAATGATACCAATAACCCATAAGATGCTTTAGCCACGGAATACTTTGAAATACATAAGTCATACCCACTGCCAAAGATACGGAACCGCCAGGTCTGCCTGCAAGATTTTCACCGACCATTGATGAAAGTTGTGGTAAATCAACAGGAGTCAAATGTAATTTTGCGAAAACTTCAGGTACTGAATTGATGGCGAAGTAATCAGAAGTTGGCAGAACAGTTGCAGCGAGTAAAGCCATGATTGCAACAAAGGCTTCAAGAAGCATGGCACCGAAACCGATTGGTAATATATCCTTTTCATTTTTAATAAGTTTAGGCGTAGTACCTGAACTTATTAAGGAATGAAATCCCGATAAAGCGCCACAAGCGATTGTAATGAAGAGGAACGGAAATACCTTACCCGGTACGATCGGTCCACCGCCATGTACAAATTGGGTAATTGCAGGCATCTTAATATCCGGTTGAATGATAATGATACCAATGGCCAAAGCACCTATGACACCTAGTTTCATATAAGTACTAAGATAATCTCTTGGCAAAAGCAATAACCAAACCGGTAGCGCAGCAGCACAGAACCCATAAATTGACAATAATAACGACAACTGTTTTTCATTAAAATTTAAATAGCTACCCAAAGCTGAGTTTTGTATTATAGGACCAAGTACAACTCCCAATAATATTAATAAAACTCCAATTATTGTTCCTTCGAAAATTTTATCAGGTCTTATATATTTTAAGTAAATGCCAATAAAAATCGCAACGGGAATAGTAAATCCTACAGTAAATGTTCCCCATGGTGAATTTTTCAAGGCATTAACAACCGGAATTCCTAAGCCGGCCATAGTTATAATTAAAATACTTATTACAGCTATTGAGGTAATAAAACCAAGCCTTTTCCCAACTAAATCCTTGGCTATTTCAGCTATTGACTTTCCTTGAAAACGGACAGAAGCTGTTAGTATTAACATATCATGAACAGCACCAGCAAATACAGATCCAATTAATATCCATAGAACTCCGGGAAGAAATCCATATTGAGCTGCAAGTACCGGTCCAATTAGAGGACCTGCTCCTGCTATAGCTGCAAAATGATGCCCCATCAATACGACTTTGTCTGTTGGAACATAGTCCCTTCCATCTCTAAATGTTACAGAAGGAACAGGGTTATTTTTATTTAATATTAAAACTTTTCTGGCTATGAATCTTCCATAAAACCCATAACCAATAATCAAAAACATTGCGGAGATTAATACGATTACTACAGAATTCATAAAGAAAACACAATAAAAGAGTGAAAATTTTTATTCATGATTTAAATGTAAATCGTCAGCTAAATGTTTATCTGTAAATATATAATTTTAAGGTGTGGTTTTTAGAACAACGTTTAACAACTTAACCACACAAAAAATGGAAGAAAAGAACAAAAAGCAAAGTACAACTAGATCTTAACACAAACGGAATTAAAACTTGTTTCATAAAAAGCTTTGATATGTAAATGTTGTTTTATCTATTTGAAAAATAATTTAGTCCGCAACCATTATTTATATAGTTTTGTTATTATAATTCTTTAACAAGAAAGTTGTTTGTTAGGTATTCGAACGTTTTTTGATTTTCTGAGTCGTAATATTTTACCCTTCTGAACAATTCCAGATAATTTTTCTTTGCATAGCATCCTATCAGTGAAATGGTTTGGTCGAATTTGAGGCCAGTTGATTTATCCATACTCCCTTTGGAAACATTGTAATATATTATATATCTATATATTAATCTAACTTTAAAGTTACCTTAATTAACTTATCTTATTATTCTTCAATGATTTATTCATAAAAATAAATGGTTAAGTATGTTCGATTATTTTAACTTCAATAACATTACACCATGAGACGGGATAGATATATTTGCAGGTTTTCCAAGATTTTTCTGGCGCCACAGATCGCGCAATTCGCCTCCAGCCTTAAGTCCTGCCTTTTCAAAATTCAGATCGTATTTCATAGTTTTTTCGCTGAGGTTAAAAACGCCGATGGCTTTCGATCCATCCGCCAGTTCTTTAACCCAAATCTGTATGTCTCCGTCTGTCAGAACACGTTTAGCCTGACTTCCCAGTGGATCCTGATCAATGGCAATTACTTCATCGTTTGTCAAAAGGTTGAGAGTGAATTCATCCAATCGCTGGAGGTCGCAACCAATGAGCAATGGAGCCGATAACAGGCACCATAATGATATGTGGGTATATTGCTCATCGGGTGTCAGCCTTGTGGGATGCAGACTAGGTCCCCAGCCAACCCAGCCAACAACAAGCATATCAGGGTCGTTCCAGTTTCCGGGTTTAGCAAAAGGCTGGTTACTAACCTGGTTGAATCCAATTTCTCGCAGGCTTTTCCAGGTATCGGTAATGTCGCCGGTGGTACGCCAAAGATTACCTCCTACTTCGTTGCCCCATTCCCATACATCACCCATCCCATACTGGCAAAGGCTGTATACGATGTCGCGGTTTACTTTAGCCAGCGCATCGCGCATAACAAAATAGGGTTTCTTGTATTCGGCAAGTGTGGTATCCTTTGCAATTCTATCGTAAGAACACCAGTCGTATTTCAAATAATCAACACCCCATGAAGCAAATGAACGGGCATCCTGCTCTTCATGTTGATAGCTGGCCGTATAGCCACCGCAGGTAAGTGGACCCGGAGAACTGTAGATACCGAATTTCAAACCAAGCGCATGAATACTATCACCAAGCCGTTTCATATCGAGAAATTTTTCATTAGTCAGAATGTTCCCTTGTGAATCACGTTTTGGGTTCAGATCACCGCGAATTTCCCAGCCATCGTCAATATTAACATAGGTCCAGCCATGGTTCATCAGGCCTTTATCGCGATACGTATGTGAGCTGGCAATTATTTTCTGTTCGTCAACGGCCAGTCCCCAACAATTCCAGCTGTTCCATCCCATTGGTGGAGTCAGGCAGATCCGGTCGCCAATGGAGATGGTTAACTCACGTGAAGCAATGCCTTTGACATTTTTTGCTTTTAATAAAACCTCATATTCACCCTTTGTGTCAACTTTTCCTGCAATGATCCCTGTGTTTTTATCTAATTTCAGGCCTTTTGGCAAATTCATAGCTTTAAAAGTCATAGGCCGGTCGCCGGAAGCTGGAATAGCAAATAGAAATGGCTTTCCGGGACGGGCAGCAGTAATAGACGCACCATTGATGCGTGGCTCAGCTACTGCTAAAGGTGTTGTTATGTAAGGTGTTTCATCTGTAATTATGTTACTGTTAACGGATTTTGAAAAATAAAATTTATAAGTAATAATTGCTGATTGATCCAGTTTCTTTAATTCTACAACAAATGTCTTATTCTGGCCGGGTTTAAGTAATAGATTTTTAGTTTCGTTATTATAAATCTCTTCTCCTGTTAGTTTATTAATAGCTTTGATAGAGAAGTCGCCTTCAATAATATAGGATTCAGATATGTTACGAAGAGTAATAGTCTTGCTCAGGTTACTATTTTCAAATTTATAGGGATTTTCATTATTATCAATTGCCAGATAATCAGAAATTTTGGTCATTGAAATAGTTTGATCACCAGTGTAAAGGCCTCCCTGACCACCTTCGTCGAAAACGCGAATAGCAATTACATTTTTCTGGTCCCATTTTATCCGTGGGTCATTGACGGAAAGCGTGTATGGTCTTTTTACATTCCGCAGGCTCTGGGGAGCTTTTGTGAACAAAGTATCGGGGACAGTTCCGGCAGGAACATTTTTACCGTTACTGCCGATGAATGAACCATTCAGAAACGTCTGATCAAAATTATTGATCTTCCCCAGATAAATCCTGAGACTATCCTTCAGGAAGGCAGAAATTTTTAGCGAAGAAGGAATAACCACTTCTATACGGTACCAGGCATAACCGTCGTACGGATCGTAACCTGATGCTTCCCAAATCCTGTCGACCAGTATGTTTTTCCATGCCGAATCATTATAGTCTGGTTGAGCATATGCCAAGTTGTCCCCCTGGATGAATTTCCAAGATTGGTTCAGGTTGATACTTACCACATTTGGTTGTTGAGCTTGCAGTGTCATTGACAAAATCAAAGCAAGCAGACAAAGTAAATTCTTCATAACGTAATTCATTAAAGATTGAGATGGAATAAATATAGCACCATTCCGGTTAACTAATACAGCTTTCATTTCAACAACAGGTTTTAATTAAATGCGAAACTTTAAATAAAAATTTAATCTATAATTTTAGCATTTTTGAATGCGGTGATTAGTTCATCCTTTGTAAACTTACTTGTTTTTATAAAACGAAGTTTACCGACTGGTAATATAGAATAATCTCCATCTAGGTTAGGATAAACGGGTATTTCTTTTCCTAAACTTTCCAATAATGTGATATATTTAGAATTTAAAGGTAACTCCAACTTTTTTTCACCCGATATATGCCAAAAAACGACATATAAATCACTATTCCGTTTAAAATAAAAAGCTCGGACTTCTCTGCTTCCATTTGCAACATTCATAATTTGATAATAGGGTACTAGCTCAAATTCCTTGTGCTCATTCAGCAGTAAGATATGTTCCTGTTCTGGATTCTTCAGCATTTGTTTTTGCTCTGCAGTTAACCAATGTTTTGCTCTTACTTCTTCCCATCGTCTTATAACCTCAAGGTTATCAGCCGTTCTTGCATGACTGGCAAAAGATTTCGGATTTGCCTGAATTGCAATTGGACAATCCCATGCGGCTGCCTTGCTTGTAACAAATTCAAGCATGTCGGGTTGAGTACCGACAGTTTTTTCATTTGGAACAAAGTAACCTAACCATCCAAAATTTATCCGTGTGAAGTTATCCTTCATTCTCGGGGCTTCTTTAAAAGGATATCTCATTGTCTCTTCCTTCAACACCTCCGGTCTGAAAACATCGAATGCATTTCCCCCGGTCAGCATGTGCCAACTAAAATGTGTTTTAGCTGCCCCCTCGGCAAATATAGGTTCCGGTTTCAATCTGCTAAAGACTCTCCACTGTGCACCCGATACGTTATACCAGAATGGTGGATTAACACCTTCTGAACCGTCAAAGTAAACAAATTCAAATCCTGCACTATAGATATCAGCTAATTTCTCCGCTACTTCATCCTGGAGATCCGAGTTTTGATCGATATAAACACTTATTGCGCCAAATTCGCTGACATCCAATAAACCAAACATATATCCTTCAGGTTGCTCATTAATTGTTGTTTTAGCTATTCCCCGGACACACCCTGTAAATTTATATGGTCGGGTTGTGGTATAATTGTTATATGATATCAATTCCGTCCCCAATTTTAAAACACGACGGCCCTTAGACATTGTCGAGTTCTCGGGATTTTGTTCAACATAAATTGTTGTATCAGCTTTATTAAATACCTTAGCCAAGGTAAATATCCTCAACAGGTTCAACCTGTGATCAGGTATAGGAGAGACATATTTGCTGTCTATTCCAATATGTGAATGAAGGAAATGAACACCCGGAGTAATACCTGCATTTTTAATCCTGGTCAACATCTTTTTCAGATCTGCCTTGCCATTGGGATACTCTGGCCGCCATTTATCGTAATTTCCCAGCAGCCTGTAATCATTGCTTTCGAGAAATGCAGTATAATATATCAACATAGTCCGAAATCCTGCTTGCTTTGCATATTTTATGTGCTCGTCAACATTTACCGGGGTAATATCACCTGTCCAGTAATAAGATGCATCGTAAAGCTTACCTCTACGACTGTCTACACCATGAGGCAGATTATAATCCTTTTCAACAATGGCAATTTTATCTAAAAGTTTGTCTTTAGCGCATGTAATTAACGCTGCAGTAACTCTTGTAAGTTTTACCTTTTCATCCACACCTGCTTGTAAAATCCTGTATCCCTCACCCTCTTCTGAATCAGCATTCGCACATGGATCTGCTGCAAGCACATTTACTGCCACTTTATCATCCCACATCACATTCAGCCAGTCGCCCCAATGCCCCAGATTGCGGACAGGTAATCGCAGGAACCACATCTCAGATATTGGAGGTTCTGTCATTAAAATACCATAGTCCTCGGTCAGGTTGAATGATTCTATGGTAAATGCTAAATAATCCCGAGCTATTTTTATACCAACTTTGGCTTCCCAGGGGATCAACTCATAACCGATAATCAGTTTATCCCCTTCTTTCCGGACCGAATTGGATTTAAATGTGGTCTTTTTATTAGGATATGCCAGTTTTATCTCATTCTGATACGGACGCGGCTCGGTAATGGTACTTATGGGAATCTTCTTCCCATGTATTAAACATTCAGTGTTAGTGGGTTTATAAAGTAAACTTTTAGCAAATCCATCTTTTGCTATAATTAGTTTTACCTGGTCATTTTCAATTATAACATCTTCATTAATAATCTTATTCTTATTACAAGAAGAAATAATAATGATACCAACTAATGTCAATAACAATTTAAAAAATCGTTTCATCGTCTTATGATTTTTTTAATTTATTTGGTCATTTTTTGTTAAATAATATTGTCAATTTTTGGTTCTGACTTTACTTCCTGACAAAGCATAATACATAATATAGAAGTAAGCCGGTAAGCAAACAATATAAGCTACCTGGTGTGAAGCCATATCAGCAACAAACCCGAATAACAAAGGAAGAAAAGCGCCTCCGATAAGACCGGTAACCAGTAACGAAGATCCCATCTTTGTAAATTTTCCCAAATCGGCTATAGCCATAGGCCATATTGCAGGCCACATCAAAGCGTTAGCCAGACCAAGAAGTGCCACAAGATAGATGGAAATACCAACCGGGAGCATTACAATCATTATTGTTATTATAATACCCGATATTGTAGATAATAATAATGCTGTATTCTGACTCATGTATTTTGGAATGAATATTACACCAAACAAATAACCAATCACCATTCCTGCTGAAACAAACCAGACGTAGTTTTCGGGTGAAGGCAGTTTCAGGATTGTAGCAAAGTCATTGATTGTCCCCAATGCAATGTATTCAACGCCAACATCAAAAAATATTGCAATAGCACCAAGAAGCAGATGTGGAAATTGAAAGATACTTGTTTTTGAAGAGGCATAAGAAGCTGATAGGGAAGTATCATCAGTTTCATCTTCCCCAATAGCTTTAATTTCTGGGAGCGGAGCAAAATAATATAAAAAGCCCATAATTACCAATAGCCCTGAAATGATATAAAACGGAAGTATCGTATCTTCAAGATGCACATTTGAAAGATCCATAAATAGTGCAAGCATCAATGAAGCAACTGCATAAAAAGTCTTACTGCAGATTCCCATAAGCGCTATCCGGCTCGCTGCACTCTCAGGAGGACCCAGTATTGTAACATATGTATTAACTGCACTTGTTAGAAGGGTCTGTCCCATACCGCTTATAAATAGAGCCAATAAAAGCAATGGAAAACTTACAGCTTTTGCGGATGGTGCTATAAGATAAAAACCGATCGCCATGATCAAAAATGCAATTATCATTCCTCCCTTGTAACCGAATTTTTTAATTATTGCTCCTGAAGGAATCCCAAAAACTACAAATGAAAAGAATGTCGCAGTCATCACCAGATACGACATAGTTATTGAGATATTGAATGCCTGTTTTACGAAGGGAACAAAAAATGCATTTATTCCGAGGGCGAAGCCAAGCACTGCGAACATCGAACCTATCAGAATCATGGGAACAATAAAAGTCTTTTTGTTATTATTCATAATCAGATATATTTATAAGATTTGTCTCGTAAGCTTATTTAATATTATTATTTCGTAACCTATAACATTAATTAACAATATATTCCGTAATTATTTTGACACTAAGTTCGGTTCCAGGAACAAGGGTATCGGGGCAGCCACCGCATGCTTCAATTTCCATAAAACCGGAGGGATCGCAGTAAATACTTAGCTTGACTCCCTTCTTAGCAGGAAATTGATCCGGAGGTGTATCAGCTATATCGATATAACTTTGTCCGGGAGGTAAGGATCCTGCTGATCGTTTGATTCGAAAATCATTACCGCAAATGTATTCTACCCATGGAACATTTTTACCTAATCCCAGTTGAAAACGAAAATTTGTTTTTATATCCACAACATATTTATCACCTGATTTCACACGTTGCGACAGGCTTGAGTTATACATATCCCATATGTCCGCTGCCTTTGGTGTCGGCATAATTACGTTACATCCCTTACCGGAATCGAATTGACATAACGACCATGGAGCCAGGCTGAATTCACTTTTTCCTAATGTCATTATGCCAATATACCTTATTATTTCCGTGATATTCTGGATGAGGGATTTCCCATTCTGTTTAAATTCTATATGCCTTTCAAATTCGCATGGGATTCCCATCTGACCATTATTAACCAGGTCAATTTCTGCTTTTATTACTGTCTTATTTTCACCCTTTTCGATAACCTCCCAGACTGCCCCAGTAATTGCAGGAGGTACTCTCCATTTTCCTGTACCGTATTCATATCCAAAACAGGTACCCTCAGGAGCAGGCCATAAGGCATCTCCACCAGGATTCAGATAGGTATTTTTATTACTCCGGTTTACAATAGCTGATGGCACCACTCTGTTGAGAACCCTGCTGTTAACTACAGTAAATATACGTCCTTCCAGATCCAGGGCTGCAATAATACCGTTTTCAGGAGTACCAATAATATGTACCCTGCGGTGTGACTGATGCATCAGATCTATCAGATCATTTCCGCTCATCGGCTAGTTCCCCATAGTTTTTTTCATGTAAGAAATTATGAGAGCTTTAGCACGATTACCATAACCAAGTGAGGCTTTCTTTGCTCCCTGTGAGTACCATTTTGTATTATCAAACCGTTTCATATCAACACATTCAGGACAAAATGCCATCATCAGGGATGTCTCCTGTTCACCTGCATGATCAATTGGGAATTGAGATTGTATTTCCGCGCTCATAAACGGACAGATATGTATCCAGTTAAATGGATCAGAGCCTGAAGCATGTTCATCATAATAGCTTGCTGAAGATTTATCTCCCCACCATCCATCACCACGTTCCCTTTCGATGAATGCAAAGATCTCTTGTCTTGCCGCAAGTTTAAAGGAAAGGTCCGTCGGCATGCCATTGGCAAAATTCTCACTCTGATGGTGAACAAAGACATATATATTACGGAACCCTATTCGCAAAAGGTTGTAAAACAACTGACGTGCAAATTGATTCAACACCTGAGAGTCTACATGTATCCCTCCGTTGCGCTCGGGAGCCTCAACAGCGTAGGTACCAGCTCCATAATAGAATGGCGGCATGATGACCAATGGCATCTCTTTTTCGAGCAGGTCCAAAGCACGAACAACCAGCAAGGTATCAACACCTGGCGATAAATGTTCACTGTGGTATTCAAGTACGCCTAGAGCCATCGCTACCGGAATGTTCTTATCAATTGTCTCCCGGATCTGATACGGAAACATCATTTCATAATGCATAATTTTATCCTTTCATTTGTTTTAATTGATTTTTATTGATTTGTCGGAAGGCCGAAGTCCGAAGATTACTCATTCTCTTCCGACTTCCGTCTTCCGTTTAACACTGCCACTTCTTATATTTCTATAAATTTCATGAATCTGGAAGAGAGTTTTTCGACTCCTTTTTCCTTAATTATAACTCCGTTTTCCCAGCGAAGACCGAAGTCGTGATCGTAGAAAAAAGTATCGACCTGGAAGGTCATATTCTTTTGCAACTCATAGTTTGATGTAGATTCCATCCATGGCTGCTCCACCTCCATCATTCCAATGGCGTGACAAGGACCATAGAGCATATATTTTTCGAAGCCACGCGATTTAACCCATGCTTCATAGTCTCTTACAACAACGCCTGCAGATTTACCTGCACTCATCATCTCAATAGTCTTGAAATGTGCCTCCAAACCGAAATCAATGAGTTTCTTCTTACGTTCAGGCAATGGGCCTATTGAAATTGGCAGCCCGACACTTGACGAATATCCGCTGACACGGGCTCCAATATTAAGTTGAATAACCTCGTTCTTAACTATCATGTTATGAGTCGGTCTCGATATGGCGTTATTGGTTGAGGCACCGCAGAAACAATAAAGAGAATGGCCTTCATATTCTCCACCATGTTTATAGATCTCACGCTGTGCAATCCCAATAACCTGCAATTCAGTCATCCCGGGTTTTATCTCATTAATAATTGCTTCAACAGCAAGCTCTGCAATAGCATAAGCCTTTCGCATACATTTAAGCTCATTTTCACTTTTTACAAAACGTAACGGGAGGAAAGTGGCATCCGCTTTAACAAGTTCAACTTCCGGAAATTGCTCTTTAATTGACATATAAACCGGAAGTGGCGTGATCGCCCACCCAACGATTCCCAGTTTTTTAATCCTTCCTTTTGGAGTGCATTTTGCCACAATATCTTTATAACTTTTAAAAACCATCCCCGGACATTCCGGTTCTGCAGATTCGCGATATTCGATCATCTTTTCAATATTCTTAAAGACACTTCGGTGAGCTGCATAAATCTCACTTTCGGGACCAACAAGAAGGACAGCCTCGCCTTCGGCCGGAACAAATACAGCGGATGCTTCAAATGTTGGCCAATACTCGCTCAGATATCTTACGTTAGCCATATCAGATTCACTGGCATGAACCAGGCAGGCATCAAGTCCGGCCGCTTTGATTTTAGCCTGGAATTTTGTAATACGAGCGTAAAACTCTTGTTTTGGAATAGTTGTTGTGTTCATGATACTTTTTTTAACGTTAATAATTTAAAATCAAATATTTTCGAATCTTTTAAAGCTGGGTTACACATTTTTAAAAGTAATCTTCAAAACATAACCATGGCTATTTGCCCTCACTGAGGGCAATGTTACTTTAAGCCCTTTTTCTTCCATTTTCCAGGAAACTTTTTCATCAGATCCAAGCAACCTAACAGATTCAATTTTACTGATTTCATCTTTGGTTAATCGAGTTAAAGACTTAATTACTACATCTTTATTTTCGGGCCATTTTAAACTGGTGATAAATAGATTGTTGTTTTTTTGAGTAAACCAAAAATCTTGAGGAGTAAAATTGGCTTTGAAACCTTTTTCTTCTCTTTCTTCAGTTCCTTTCATAGAAAGATCAGTGGGCCCTTCGTGATTAATAATCCATTTTGATGTGCCATAAACAGATTCTCCATTAACACTCATCCATTCACCTATCTCTTTCAACCGTTTCAGACTCTCCTCGGGAAAGAGTCCTTCCCCTGTCGGACCAACATTTAAAAGATAATTACCTCCCTTACTTGTAATTGATGTAAGCCAGTACAACAACTCCTCTGTAGATTTCCAATCATGATCATCACTTCTAAACCCCCATGTATTGTTCATAGTTCCGGGAGTTTCCCAATAAATTTTTTGTACCTTTTTTGTATTAATCGGATCATCTTTCATTTGCTTATCCATTTGTTCATCAGGAATAATGTTATCTCCGGGAATCCAATAATCACCAAAATTATTACCTACTCTGCTATTGTCCAGGATTGTCGGCTGAATTTCATAAACCATTTTATAAACATCAAAGCATTGTTGCCGGGTTATTTTCATTGGCATATCATGCCAGAGTTCCTGCATACCTGGAAATTTAATCAGTAATTCACGCAACTGAGGTTTATATTTTTTTTCGAAATAATCTGTAAATGAAACAGGAGAAGGATCCCAGGTATTTGCCCAGTATTGATATGATTTATCTTCATCCGGATGTTTTTTCTCATAATCTTTGACTCCTCCATTACCTCCATCCATCCAATCCAGATAATTAAAGTATATAGAAAAATTAATACCATATTTCTTACACGCCTGATATAATTCTGACATTGGATCACGCTTTAAGGCAGTCAATGCTATAATATTATAATTTGACACCTTTGAATCGTACATAGCAAAACCATCAGCATGTTTTGGCATTGCAACTATATAGCGCATTCCTGCCATTTTTGCTGCCTTAACCCAGTCATCGGCATTAAATTTATCAGGGTCAAACTGTTTGCACATCTCCCTGTATTCATTTCGTGGGATTTCTGCATAACGCATAATACATTCACCAATGCCTTTAATATTTTTACCCTTCCAATAACCTCCAAGACTTGAATAAGCACCAAAATGAATGAACATACCGAATTTGGCTTCATTAAATTTTACCAACGATTGACTTTTTGACTGATGCATTTTATCCCATTCCTGAGTTAACTTATCCTCTTTCTGCGCAAAACACGGGAATAACAATGCCAGACAAACAGCGATTATTACTAACTTTTTCATTTTTTAATTATTTAAAATTCATTAGAATTTAATACTGCTCAAAATACTCTTTTTAAAAAAGATCCTGTTAGACCAGGATTCATCTCCTGTAAATTTTGATGCCTGATTTTATTCAAAAACTACCAGAGAATATCCATTACAAAACGTAGGCATAGTATGATTATCGTAAAAGAGGCAGTACTAGGCAGGTGTATTTTCTCAGGTCCTTTTACATCAATATTTTCCCCCTGTATAAAAACATTATCTGCAACTATTAAGGTAATGATAAACACCAATATTTTCCCCATTTGTAAATAATTATTAAGTTACACAATATCAATATTATCAACATATTGAAAACAGATAGAAGATAAAATTTCATCCGTATGTATAAGGTAACAAATGTTTGTATTTATACATTGATATTTATTTCATCTGTGGTGATTAACCACGATTAGAGCATGACCTTTTTTATGGAAATATTGACTATTTTAAATTTTACTGACTTTACATTTAGTAATGTGACCAATGATAATCTTGTAAGGGATAAGTGCCTTCTTTTCCAATACCTTTTTTCATTAGTGTTTTGAGTTCTTCCAGATGATTTTGATAGACATCGCGTGGAGTGGTTTTATTCATTATCGCTACGAATGCTGCCATACCAACAACTTCACCCATCATTCCGGTAGTGCGCATGACACGGACTGCTCCTAATGCGATATGAGTGACACTAATATCACGACCTGCCATAAATAGGTTGCTAACATTACGGGAATATAGACATCGATATGGAATAGGGTAATAAATGGTATGAGACAATGCCTTTGATATCGCTATGAATTCTTTCCCTGGAAAATTTTCTGTATTTTTGGGGTCGGGAAAATGTTGATCAATAGACCATGATGTGGTTACCGAAGCGTCAGGATAAATAACAGAATCAATTAAGTCTTGCTCTGTCATAATCAGATCACCCAGCAATCTTCGTGATTCTCGTTTCCCAGCGACATAAGCAACCCAATTTAAGCGACTTTTACGATACTCTTCTTTTGTCTTGCTATAGTTTTTCAGGAATGACCAATTGGAATAGATTACTAACATACCATAGTCGCGTATGCGTTCAAAATCATTGATTTGGTCTAAATTCATTCCTGTTTCCCAATACCATGGACCACTTTTAACTTTCTGGCAATTCTCCTCATTGAATTTAATCCCATACTGAAATATCGGAAATGGGGTTCCCCCAGTTTCATCTTTAAAATATTTACTTTCGTTTTCTTCTACAGAGTACCATTGTACCGATGATCCCATAGTCATTTTATCAGCTGTCTCTGGTGCAAGTGATTCGCTGAATTCAGCTTTGCTCTCACGTCCCATAGAAAAATCAGCGCCGGCCAGAAATCCGATAGTTCCATCACCGGTGCAATCTGCAAATAATGGCGCAGAAAAACTCAACTCCTTTCCGGTTTCGATATGTCGAACATAGACTTTTGAAATCTCAGTTCCCTTCTTTTCAATATTAAAAGCATGGTAATTAAGGAATAGGGAAATGTTGGATTCCGCCTCTACTGCCTTCAGTTTTTTATCATCTTCGTAAGCTTCAGCCGGAAGAGAAAAACCGCCATTTACTGGCCCGATTTCCTTTACCACATCTCCAAGTTTCGGGTAGGGACCGATATTTATTTGCCCACCGAGCAGGACACGTACTTCTGAACTATTATTACCCCCTAGTACCGGACGGTCCTGTATCAGCGCCACTTTCAACCCAAGCCGAGCGGCTGAAATGGCAGCACAAATTCCAGCCATACCACCACCGACAACCACGAGATCATACCTACCAGCACTAATGGGCTTTGCAGGGATTTTTAACATTTTTTTTCGGAATTTTGAAAGGGAAACAAGGTCATCGGGAGGTGGAGTTGTTCCGGTAGTAAAATAAATAGCATCGCATCGACCGTCGAACCCAGTTAAGTCGTGAAGAAATACCCGAGCAGTTTTCCCATGAATGATAACTTTCCCTGCATCCTGCCATATCCAAGTAGATCCTTTAGTACCCAAGATATTGTCGGCTATGTTTCCGTCGACAAGTAATTGAAATTTTCCAGGACCTTCACCTTTAAACCAAGGCGATGTCCAATTGAAAGTACGCACAAAAACCTGATATTCTCCTGCACGGGGGAATTTAACTTCAGTGACTGCATCTGTAACTGGGACACCCATACCGTGTGCCATTAGGTACGACGAACCTATCTGGCCTATAAACTGCTGATCGACCACCCAACCCCCAGTTTGGTCGAAACTTTCAGCCTCAACAAGTACTGATTTAATTTGTCCCTGCACCAATCCTGAAATCGTGATCATAATGAGGAAAAATACCCTTTTTATCCTTTTCATCTTTTAATATTAAAATTAATTACATTTTTAAAAAATAATCATAAACTAACCTTTAGCTTGATTTAATAATTGTCTACATATGATAATTCCTATCTATTGTCTTTACAAGCCATTCTTTTTATGCTATTTTATGAAATATAGATAAAGTAATAGTTCCTTTTGATAATGATTTTCTATATAAATAAAATTATAAAGAATGTACCTACCATATCAGTAGGATCAGGCATCCATTTCTTTGTTCGCTTCCAATAATGGTAATTACATTCATTCGGGAAACATTTATTGAAATATTTTTGACCGATTCATTTATATAGTGTATCGACTAATATCGGTTCCATTGATTGCACAAAATGCTGATCAATAAAACATTAGGATTAATAATTTGGATTCTGTGTCAGATTTGCATTAATTAAAATCTCTTTCGATGGAATTGGCCAAAGATATTGTTTGTTCGAGTAAAATGTCCTGAATCCTAATAGTTTAATAAGACCTGCATTATATATTGGTGAAAAATCGGCGACACCATCATTATCAATTTGTGGAGTATTAGGGAAAAACCATAATCCCATATTAACCACTTTCGTTCTTAATGCCGCTACATCAAGCATGCCATAATTTGGAAGATTCAATACTTTCTCAGCCAATTTCCATCGGATAATATCCATATAGCGAATACCTTCCCAAGCAAATTCCATACGCCTTTCAATGCGAACTATCTTGCGCAATCCAGTCTGATCTGTACTTGTTACAGCCGGATAAGCTGAGGTCATATTAACATCGACTCCATATGCTCTTGCTCGTACCTGGTTGATCGCTTTTAGTACCGAGGCATCAATTTCATTCAGTTCAATTTTGGCCTCAGCATACATTAATAGTACATCGGCATATCGCATAATAATTTCATCTGGATCAGCCAAGTAATCATCCGTCCATTTTTCATCGATCCATTTTTTCCATGCTAATGCATTATAAGAGGCATATTGAGCATTGGCACGGGTATCATTATTCTTAATATATTTGCCGGTTAAGAAATCATAACAGGTTAAAGAATCCGGATGTGGTTGATACATGATACCCAGAAAATTTGTCTGAAACTCAACAATAGTTTTTGTACAACGAGGATCTATATTTTTGAATGGTTCGCGAGGATTATAAAGCGGAGATTTATCAATAGGTAAGCCATCGATGCAAAGGAAAGAACAAAGCAGGTCCCATGATGGATCGAGCTGTATATATCCTCCGAAATTTCGAGGAAGGTAGCTTGGCGTTGAAATATAACTACCTAATGCCACTGATCTTGGAATTGCAAAAATTATTTCTGAAGAATTTTTACCCGGAGATAAGAACAAATTTCTAAAATCAGGGTAGAGCTGATATATTCCCAAATCCATACAGGCTTTAGATGCATTACTGGCAGTTTCATAATCGCCCATATACAAAGCAATACGAGCTTTCATGGCCAAGGCAGCTCCTTTCGTAGCTCTTTTATTTTGGGAACTTCCGTAACTAAGTGGTAAATATGAATAAGCAGAATCATAATCTTGATAAATTGACTGAAGGATAGTATTCTTATCAGTCCTTTTCATAGTGAATGATTCTTTCAGGCCTAGATTACTAGTATAAAAAACTACATCACCCCATTTAGAAATCAGTTTAGCATATTGAGTTGCGCGATTAAAACGAGCGTCACCAGCATATTGATTTAATAATTCGTTTGGAATAATACCTTTTGATTTGTCCAAATTTTCTAAAATCGTATTGGCACAGGCAATAGCTTTATAATGATTATCCCATAAAGTAATAAGAGTACTCCAAGTTCCATCTATAGTACCATCGGTGATTGGATTTGTTAATCCTCGAAATGTCCAGTCATCAGTCCATGCATCATCGTCAACTGGCCAAAAATCAATTCTATATAAATTGGCAAGTGACATTTCAATTTCGGTTTCATCACTATACCAGTTTTCACTTGATCCTTCTGACAAAGGATTTAAATTCAGTTCAGTACATGCAACAAATGCTAAAAGGACTGACAGAATTATAAATATTTTAATTTTCATAATTATTACAATTTAAAATTTAATAGATAAGCCAAAAATAAATGAGGTTGTAACTGGATAGCCAGAAACGGTAACTTCGGGATCCCATCCCTTTGGATATTTATTTATAGATAACAAATCGGATACAGAACTATAAATCCTAACACTCATAATATGTAATTTTTCAGTTATCTGCTGAGGTATTGTATATCCTAGTGATATGTTTTTTAATCTAAAATAAGCTCCGTTAAACAGCCAATAATCAGACATGACATAATTATTAGTAGCGCCAATAAAGGATAATCTGGGGTACTTGGCCGCAAGATTTTGAACTTCAGTATTATAAATACTATAATAGTTACCATCAATAAGTTCTGGAGCATTCCCAAATTGCTGCAAAAAAGGCTGGACCATTAATGAAGATAAACGAACATTTTGTTTGCCAATCCCTAGAAATCCTAGTGAGAAATCGAAATTTTTATAATTAAGACTGATATTCCCGCCGTACAAATAACGAGGCAAAGATCCTCCTAATAATACCTTATCATAGTTATTGATTATCCCATCTGGCACTCCGTTGGGTCCACTAGTGTCTTTATATTTAATATCTCCAGGTTTAACACTCGCGTTTATCTTGGCAGAATTATTAACATCATCTTGGGTTTGATATAGCCCTTCGGATATGTAACCATACCATTCGTTGTATTCACTCCCTTTATATTTGACTTGGTCTCCAAGAAATTGGATACCGCCTAAGTCTCCCATAATCGATCTGGAATCTGAAAGATTTGCTGATACGGAGTATCCTACTAATTCCCCAATTTTATCATTCCATCCTAAACTAATTTCCCAACCTGTAGTAACCATTTTTCCAGTATTTTGGTCCGGATTGTTAAATCCGATATAATCTGGAATTTCAAGAGCTAAGAGCATATCTTTAGTTACTTTTTTATAGTAATCGCCAGAAAAATTAAGTTTATTTTTGAAAAAGTTTACATCGATGCCAAAATCTAATGATCTAGTAGTTTCCCAAGAAATATCTTTTATAGCATATGTATCTTGGGATGATGTTTGAACCGATGAAACGTTGCTCCCATTATACATCAAAGCATTATGAAAAGATATTGCTGATTGATACGGATAATTTCCAATTCGGTCATTACCAAGGGTTCCCCATGATCCTCTTAATTTCAGGAATGAAAAGATTGGGGAATTTTTCATAAAAGTTTCTTCTGAAAGCACCCAACCTGCAGAAACAGAAGGAAAAATTCCCCAACGATAATCTTTATAAAAGCGAGAAGATCCATCTGTTCTAACATTTCCTTGTAATAAATATTTATTTTTATAATTGTACAGGATGCGCCCGAAAAAGGACCGATAAGCATTTTCGTAAGCGCTACCAGTGTTTTGCAAGAAATTTGTATTCCCCAAATCTAGGTAAGGATAATTTGATAATGTAAAGTTGTTGCTATAAGCACTAAGGCTTTCATAAGAAGCATAGTAATTTTCGTATCCAAATGTTGCATTCATATTATGATTCCCAAAAGATTTAGTGTAATTTGCAAGTAATTGTAACGTTACATTATAATTATCATTTCTGATTTCATTTAAATTAGTAGAAGCATTATTATCGATTAAACTTACCAGTGTTCCCACTAAGACATTAGGATTATCATAGGCAGTATATTGTATCTTTTTTCTAAATTCTTTCCCTTTATAATAAGAAAATTGTGGCGATAAAACTGCTGAGAACTTCAGGCCATTAAATGGCTCAAGATTTATTGAAATTTTCCCCCCTAATTGATTATCCCAGTAATTTTTGAAGCCACCATATTTGAGTTCTCCATAAATATTTGACCCCGTTTTTCCTTCTGCGACAAGACCATCTGACCATTCGGGAGCATATATATTAGGTGTAAGACGGCCATAATAAATAGGATCCACACTCGGATTATTTGATATTTCCCTTTTCGCATAAAAATCAAGAGAAGCAGATAAATACTTATTAATTGTTATATCATTATTAACACGTACTGTGAACCTTTTAAAATCTTTCATCATATAAAGGCCTCCAATTTCATCATAAGCTAGAGATGCTTTAGTCTTGATTAGTTTTGAGCCGGAACTTATATTTAAGAAATGACTTTGTCTTAATGCATTGTCTTTTAAAATAAGATTAAGCCAATTTACATCTGGATAGAGATCGGGATTCTCAGTATGCAATGATGAATAATTATTTATAATATCTTGTGTGAAGGTGGAATATTCCCCTCCTACTATATTATTGTTATCGTTCCAGCGTAATTCGTTTAACATCTGCATATAACGAACTGCTCCGACATACTTAGGCATTTCTGTTGGTTTTTCAAATCCAAATTCATAATTGTACTCAAGCTTTAAATCTCCTGATTTTGCCCTCTTTGTAGTTAGTAGGATAACCCCGGCAGCAGCACGTGATCCATAAATTGAAGCTGAAGCTGCATCTTTAAGCACAGAGATACTTTCAATATCATTGGGATTCACATCATCGATACTGCCACCTGGTACGCCATCAATAATGATAAGTGGATTACTATCTCCAATGGTAGTAATTCCCCTAATACGTAACGTTGCAGTTGAGCCAGGGTCAGTGTTATCTCTAGTGACCATAAGTCCAGGCATCGTTCCCTGCAAAGCCTGAGAAATTTGTATGTCCTTCCGGTTGCTAATAACATCACTTTTAATAACACCAACGGCACCAGTCAAATCACTTTTTTTAATAGTTCCATAACCTATAACAACAACATCTTCCAGACCAAATGCCGACTCAGTCATAGTTACATTGATTTGGGTAAGTGCACCGATACTAACTTCCTGTGATTTCATCCCAATAAATGAGAAAGTCAGACTCTTGGCTCCATTGGAAATATTAATGCTATATTTACCATCAATATCAGTTGTCGAACCCTGAGTTGTTCCGGTAAGAACTACGTTTACACCTGGCAAAGGATTTCCTTTTTCATCGGTAACAGTTCCGGTAATTCTATTCTGCTGCATGATTGCTGCCGGATCTTTTTCTTTGTTAAGATTCAGATTTGTATAATCTGAATCTGTAGTACCTCCAAAAACATTAAAAACAGTCACGCTTAAAAGAAGAGTTGTGAGTCTTATGATTCTGAAGGTTTTTTTCGAACAACTTCTTATTAATAAAGTTGCATATTGTAAAATATTGAATTTTTTCATAGATTTGAATAATTTTAAAATTTAATTAAGATTTGCATTATACTCATATTTGCATGAGTTTAAATGTATTCTATTATTTGCAGGAAGGTCGGACAAGACTTTCCTGCTTTTTGTTAGGCTCAAGTCAGGTCCTGTTTCATAGGCATACAGATTTAATAAGCTTTACATATAGTTTTTGCAGTTTGTTTAATGTACCTCAAAAGGCTGTTCTATATACTTCTATTTATAATGATATTATATTATCAGAGTCCACTAAAAATTAAATATAACTCTTTGAAATCATTTATACATCGAGGTTGTAGCGTTTATTTGGTGCGTGATGATTTGGAATGAAAATACTGGTTTTAGCTTTATCAAAAGCAAAAAACCATGAATCAAGCCAAATATGTCTTCGCTCAACTTACAGATTTTTTACCTCAAAGAGTGCTTGATAGGTTAGTTGAAATGTATTAAGGGAACAAATATGTTAAGTTCTTCTAATGTTGGAATCAACTTACTTGTATGATGTTTGGACAACTTAAAGGTAAACAAATATGCACTTTCATATTTTCAAAAAAATGTGAAGTGCTAATAATGTTTTAGCACTTCACTCAAAACCCTAATTTACTAACCAAACTAACCAGAGACCTATATCTACTGACAATAATAAGTAACAGATTGAAAGTAGAACGTTCAATCTACGAAATTTTACAGATTTTAAGTATTCCAAAATTTTGGACAAAACACCTTTAAAAGAGCCAATTACAAATTAAGATTACAAAGATGTCAAAGAACTATATTATACACAACTGAAAATCAGTTGGTATTAATCGGACATTAGTGATATTATATATATTTTTAATAAATGATTTCTTACTCTCATTATAAAAAATTGTCATTTATATATTATTTTTACAACTGTGCAGATTTTAATAAAATACTAGAAATAAATATAATTTACTGAATTATTATAAACACACAAACCAAAGATATCCTATTATAAAATATCCGAATAGAAATATTTTATCCAATAATAACACAATTTTAACATGCAGCCTGTCTTTCAAAAAATAGAGGCAAATATCAACCACTCATTTTATGTGGAGCAAGTGAAGTTTCAATATTTCCCTAATCCGCTTCAGTTTCATCCCGAAATTGAGATTCTGTATGTTATTCACGGTTCAGGCACACGGTTTGTCGGAGATTCAGTAGATCGCTTTGGTCCAGGAGAACTAGTAATGATTGGTCAGAATGTGCCTCACTTATGGTACAGCGATGAAAAATATATAAAGGGAAACAGCAATCTCTTTTCCGAAGTAATATTCATCCTCTTCAAAAAGGAAATATTCGGAGAGCAATTCTGGCAATTACCCGAATCAAAAAGTATCCTTAAATTATTTCAACTTTCACAAAGAGGGATCAAACTGACAGGAAAAACCCGTATTGAGGTCTCTTCGTTAATGAGATCTATTAGTAGTTCGGTAGGGTTTAACCGCATTACAAACCTTCTTTCAATGCTTGAGATAATAGCCACAAAAAAAGATTATCATGTTCTGGCTAGTCCGATTGTTCAGAACACAATCAATGAGAGCGACTCAGAACGCCTCAACAAAGTTTATAAGTATGTGATCAATAATTCCCAGCAGGAAATTACCCTTGAGAAAGTAGCCTCGATAGCTAGCCTCTCAACACCTTCATTTTGCAGGTATTTTAAAAAAAGAACCAATAAAACATTTGTTCAACTCTTAAACGAAATAAGAATCTCTCATGCTTGTCGCTTATTGATGGAAGAAGATTTCCCTGTTGAAAGAATTTGTTTCATTTGCGGATACACCAATGTCTCATATTTCATAAAACAATTCAAAAGAATAACAGGTCTAACTCCTCTGGGTTATAAGAAAAAATATGCAGATTAAATTTATAATAAGCGCCGGTGTCGACTTCCGATGCTGTGCAAATGACAATTGCCAATAAGCACGGAGTAACTCCAATAGATATCTGTAATATGTTGATTGAAAAGTAGCCTGGGCAGAGGGCGCATGGACACTGCGAATTTTCGTGGCAAATCCTTATTTAATTGTTAATTGATAAATTACGTATCAGCAGTGACTCGCTTTTTATTGTTCGATCTTGAATTTACCAGAATTTTTGTAAATGGAATATCCCTTATCAACAAATTATTGGTACAAGATAATTAATTTATAGTTTTATCCTAATTCTGTATCTCTAATGTTCCATTCGCAGTAATAAAGAAAGCCCACTTGATAAAATAAATAATGTGTCTTATTTACAGTCATTTGGGGGTAAAATATTTGGTTAAGGTAATGTACAAATTCAAACAGCAGCCGAAATAGGGTCAACAACTTATTTTGCAGTAGAGAATCCCAAAGAACTTAAAGATACAATAACTCATATGCAAGAAGAGTATAAACAACATCAAATAAAAAAACAAGCAAATGAATTAGCAAATGCTATTGTAGTAGGACAACAAAATAATAAAACTGATGTAGCTTCAGAACTTGAGAAATTATATGAATTAAAACTGAAGGGTATTTTAACTGACGAGGAATATAATAATAGAAAAACTAAAATATTAAACTCATAGTTACAGTCAACGAATACAAGCTACCAGCATTGTATATAATTAATTCTATTTGTCATTGTATTAGTATTGAAATAAATATTTGAATAATTTGAGTTTAAATATTCAGAACATCGGAAATCCTTCCGAAAATTATACGAGGGTAAGACCCTGAAATAAAATTTTGGCCAAATGTTAAGCAACTAATAAAATCAAAGATTATGAATACAATAATGATTGTTTTTGTAGTAATCTGTGTTACTGTTATTTTATTCCTCATTATGAGAAATATTGCATTATGGTATTTAAAAATAAATGAACGATTGAACTTCAGAAAGAGACAAATAAACTTCTTGAAAAATATTTTAAGCAGTTAGGAGGGAAAGTTGACGATAAATAATGAGAAATATTTGACCTTGGCCCCGGAGCTTTTTATATTTGAATTGCTTATATCAGATTCGGGGCGGGAAGCACGAGACCGACCCAGCGAGGACCCCTGGAGAAATCCAGGGGTTTTGCTATAGTCGTTCAAAAGAAATTTATAACTTTGATTTAAACTGGACATTGGAAAGAGACCAAGTAAAGAAATCTTTGACTTCATTATAAACTAGAATGAAATTTCTAAGAATAAAATTTGTAATCCCAAGAGGTTATTCATTTGCTAATGAGAATAACTATAAATTTACTCTTGTGCTTAACCAGGGAACTTTACCGTTTTCGATAGAAATATCTGAGAACGATCCTTATAGGACTTATGTATTTAAGTCAAATGATTTTAATTTTGATATTCCCGAAGAAACCATCCAGAATATACATGACGCATTATATCTTTTATGCGTGGAATTTGATATTGGTATACTATTAACTCCGGATTTAACGACCTCCTTTATCCCCAAATCTGCTATAACAGAAATGAAGGGAAGCGGCAGTACCGTAGTACATGACTTCTTCGGAGTTAAATTGATTTCATCCGGAACACTTATTGCAAGTATCTTTGATGTAAAAGTATCTTTAGCTTCAAACATAAAATATTTTGAAGGACTCTTAAATAAATATGTTAGGCTAAAATACAAGAAATCAGATGCACTTATTAGGGCGCTGGAAATATATAATTCATCATTCTATATTTCTGGCAAAAATCAATCGGCAAGGTTTATCCTTTTGATGTCCTCAATTGAGACCTTAATCGTGCAACCGAAAGTATCAAAAAGATTGCAGAGATCTTTGGATACATACATCAAAAGAGTAAAGAGGTTAAGTATAGAAAATGAAGAAAGGGAATCTGTAATAGGGTCATTAACTCAACTTAAGGAAATATCTATTAGCAGAAGTGGAAAATACCTAGTAAGGCATTTACTTGACGATGAAAAATTGTATAATGGATTTTTGCCGGTTACTTTTTTTAATAAAGCATATAATCTGAGGTCCAGGTTTGTTCATTATGGAATAACTAAAACAAAAGATCTTGATATTAGAACTATTCAAATGCAAGGATTTGTTAAAGATATTTTAAAAGCTTACTTGGAAAAAGATTGTTGCTATGTAAGTCCTTAGTTTACATTTGTTTTTAGATGAGGGACGTAATATAAGTTCCGGGTCTTTTTTTTGGCATGATCATATATTCATTTATTATAATATGAGGTTTTAAAGAAGGATTTGATTGTTAAAAAAAGGTTATAATTTAAAAATAAGTAATAATATAGTTGTATATTTGCACGATTATTGATAAATTTATCATGATATCGTTACATTATTAATGGCAACAGAAGAAGATGTAAGGAGATTTTTAAACGAACTTAAATTAAAAGTAGCTGTTTACGGGATTATATATGAAGATCATGAGGGTAAAAATGCTCAGACACTCCTTGATCTTGAAATAACCTCAATACAAAGAAAGAAATATATTCAATCCTTGACATATAAGGATTATAGCGAAGGTCCTTTGAAAGAAAGTTATTATGGAGGTGGTGAGATGTGGGTATTTGGGTTAGATATCAAAAGAAAACTTGTATATATTAAAATAACACTTGGGAGGCCAAAACTCGATGTTATTTGTATTTCTTTTCACATTGCTGAGCATAAAATGCAATTTCCTTTTAAGTAATTTTTGAAATCATGAAAAGTCCTATTACAGGCAAAGAGATGAAGCTCCAAAAAGAGCATAGGAAACTTATTTTCCGAAAAGAGGAATTTAAAATAATTTATCATTATTACGTCTGCGAGGATAGTGGTAAAAAGTTTGAAAATGAGGAACTAGCTAACTATAATATAGTTCAGGTACAGAATAGGTACAGGGAAGCTCATAATTTACCGTTTGTTAGTGATATAAAACGGACAAGGATGAAATATGACTTATCTGCACGAAAAATGTCCGAAGTGCTTGGTTTTGGCACTAATACATACCGGAGTTATGAAACGGGAGAAGTACCTAGTGACGCTAATGGTAAGCTAATTCAAATTGCTGACGATGAAGATGAGTTTATAAAATTGGTACAGAAAGCCGGAAATCTCACACCCAAAGAGAAATCTAAGATTTTTCGAAAAATAGAGGCGATTGTTGCTGAAAAAAAGGCCGAAAATCTAACTCCAATAGACTTGTTTTATTCTGGTGAACCTTCAATTTTTAATGGTTATAGTAACTTAAATCTCAATAAAGCATTTGCCATTATTAGATATTATTCAAGGGAACTTTCCCCGTGGAAAATTCAGCTAAATAAACTCTTATTCTATACGGACTTTCATAGCTTTAAAACCTTTGGTTATTCTTTGACTGGTCTTCAGTATAATGCACTCCCACATGGACCAGCTCCAAATTGGTATGAGACATTATTTGACCTTACTGAAAAAAGGGGATATGTAATTAAAGAGTATAAGAACCTTAAGAATGGACATGAAGGAGAAATTTTTCATCCTACTGAAGAACATGAGAGAATATTAAATCAATTAACTCCTGAAGAAGTAGATATTTTAGAGTTAATAAAAGGCACTTATGGGAAATTAAAACCTTGCGAAATAAGTGAACATAGCCACAAAGAACTTGGTTGGATTGAAAATAAGGGAAAAACTGGGAAGATTAGTTATGAATATAGCTTTGATCTAATTCCAATTTGATAGAATAAATAATTTTGTACTTCATTTAGAAACAATTAAAAATCCGAGTAATTCTTTATTCGGATTTTGTTTTTATCCTCAATGTTTCCAATATGTTTCCAATTTGGCAATTAAAAAACCTGTAAGTTATTAGCTTACAGGTTGCTGAGATTCAGCTTTGTAGTATAGGGAGGATTCGAACTACTTCATTCTTAAATTAGACTCCCCCCAATAATATAGTGTCATAAAAATAACATTTATCAACGGAAAACCTCCCCTGTTTTAGAATGGCAAATAAGGGGACGTTTTTATTAGCTTGTAGATCATTATAAAGCATCTGGTTTAGGACCAGAGGGTCGCAGGTTCGAATCCTGCCACCCCGACATTTAAAAACATAAGACCGTTGTAAATCAATATATTACAACGGTCTTTTTCTTTGTGGTAAAGAATGTGGTAAAGAATTTTAATATTGAATATCTCCCCTGTTATCCACTTAGTTTTCTGCCATTCACTAATTACACCCTCATTTTCACATTCTGGACATAACCAATGAATTTCTTCATTCTTTGACATTAAAGCAGTCTTAATTAAACCATGTCATCCCTTTTGAAAGACCTGATTTTGGTAAACAATAGGGAATCATGGCGAAAATCAAGGTTTTTTGTTTTTATTGTTTAGTAATTTGGTTTTTATTGTTTTTAACCAATTTCTTACATGCCATTGTTGGTGTCGTATTCTCCTGTATTTCTTTGAGAAGCGGATAGCAACAAAAAGCATTAAAAGTATTATAACTATGGTTGTTATCATAAAGGGTAAGTAGTATTGTTTTTATTTTCATAGGTGGTTACAAGAAAGGTAAAAATAATCAGGATTTATTACCTCAACGGTTATCCCACTTAGTCAATTTCCAGTCACTTATTCTTCCTTCATTAGGGCATTTTGAACATACCCAGTGGATTTCATTACTTTCTTTTAAGACCTCGCTTTTAATCAACCCCTGACAACCTTTTTTAAAGCACCTGATTTCAGTTTTGGTTAATGAGAAAGGACTTTTTTTCGTTGTGGCATCAACCACCAATGCCAAAAAACTTGCCAATTCTCTGGCTTCCTTCGGCATTTCTGTAGGAATGTTTCCCTTGTCATCAAGGAAATGCGGCATTTGTGATATGTACATTTTAATTGTTATTGGTTCGATTATTGGTATATTGATCGCACTGAATATATGTATAATTATATGTTTAAATTGTTAGAATCATTATTCTATATCTTTTCATGTATATAATTAACTATATCTCCTATTGTTTTATTTTCTATGTCTTTTAAATATTCATCAGGGATTTCTATCTTAAACTTTTTTTCAATTTTTATAATTAGTTCTACAGCATCAAAACTATCGAGATGTAAATCATAAAAAAAGTTTTCCTCGTTTATTTTTTCCAGTTCACCTTCAAAAAAAGAACTGTTAACTTCACCAATTTTTTCAATTACAAGTGCTTTTACTTTATCTCTTCCCATATTGTAATTTTAAATATTTCTTTGTCAGATATTTAACAATTTAAATTCGAATCTTTTGTTTTATCTGTTATCCCAATTCGTACCCTGCCAGCCACTTATTAGACCATCGACTTCGCAATCTGGGCAATACCAATGTATTTCTTGAGTGTCAGGTCTAAATGCAGATTTTATCATTCCAGAGCAACCATTTTTAAAGCACTTGACATCAGTTGTTGTTAATGAGTCTGGAAGATTTTTTGTGGTTGTATCTATAACCTGTGTTAAGAAACCAATAAGTCCTCTGGCTTCATCTGGCATCTCTTTTTGCATTTTTGCTGAAGCATCGAGGAGGTGTCTTATGTTGGTTATGTACATTTTTTTTCGGGTTTTTGGTTCTAATGCCTCTTTCAATGCGACCTGCAATAAAGACTGAGTGTCCTTCTTTGATTTAACTAAAACTGTATGGTCTCCCTAAGACGTGTGTATACCTTCTCCAATAATAACTTTTTCACCACCTTTGAAAATTCATCATCATCCATGATCTTTGTGAATATTTCCTGATTCTGATCCATTCTGCTGATCAAACTGGCAAGAAATGCATCTTCAAATCCATATTTGAAATTTTCTATTGTATTGCTGTGTGCCTGTTCTACCAGTTTTGTGTTGGCAGCCATTTCTTCTTCGATCTGATGGAAGAACAAACGGTCTGCTTCTTTGAATTCAGTTCCAAATCGTTCATTAAGCACTTCAATGATCTCTGATAAATGCACTTTTTCTTCTTCTGCTTTACCTGCACCTGCATCTTTTATGCCTGACAAATATCCTTCAGCTTCATCTTCCAGCACAAAAGATTTTTCACCCATCTTCTGCAACCTGTAGTATTGAATATGAAACCCAATTGGCAATGAACAATTCCAAACATGAAGCAGTGTAGCCTAAAATCTGCGTGGAAAGCATAAATTCACTGTTAAGCAATGTCCTCGAATTCCTATAAGATTAACTAAGATGGAAGGAAGATTCTTTAACTAACTCAGAAGAGTTAACTACTACCCATTCTTAGACCACGGTTTATCAAATATTATGTTTAACCAGAGGTCTTGCATTCGAGGAGTGGTGTATGGTGTTGGCTATGTTTAGTCAGAAGCCATTATATCATTTTTTCTCTGAGACCTTAATATCAGTGTCTTTGTCTTTTACCTCAGGCTCTTTCTTTTTCTCATCCTCAGGGTCATATTGTGAGGCTTTCTTAAACTCTTTCATTCCTTGACCTATACCTTTCATCAATTCGGGTATCTTTCTTCCGCCAAATAATAACACTACTACAAGGAGTATTAATATGAGGTGCATTGGACTTGAAAAATCCATAATAATTTAATTTTTATGTATGTTATTTATAATCACTTTTATCTAATAACTCATCATTACGTAATGCCTTTGCGAACTTCTTCACGCCCTGTAAAATTAATTTCTTCTGATCACCAGTAAAAACAATAGATTCAGATTTATCAAAGTCAATGATAAATCAGACATCAAAGTTATAAATATATTCAAATGTTCCCAAGATGTCAGCCTTTAAGTGTTAGATCAGCCAAACCCAGCAAAATGCCATATTGCAGTTTTTAATTCCTGAATGTAATTAGTTGCACCTAAATGTAAAGTCTGATCTTGATATGAACCGATTCTAATACTGCTGATTATGTTTTAATTTAATATTTTTAAACCAGTGAATGAAAAAATAAAAGATAATGATTAGAAATAGAGATTAAAAATGCAGTACAAAATTGTAATACTATTCGCAATAACGTTGTTTTGCATTGGGCTAACTGAACTTCAAGCACAGACCGTGAAAGATATTGACGGGGATATCTACAAAACTGTAACCATTGGTACACAGGTTTGGATGGCTGAAAACCTAAAAACAACAAAGTATAGTAATGGCGATTCAATTGGAACAACAACTCCTGCAACATTGGACATAACAACGGAGAAAACACCCAAGTACCGATGGTCTTATGGTGGTGAGGAAAGTAATGTAGCGAAATATGGCAGACTATATACTTGGTATGCAGCAACTGACAGTCGTAATGTATGTCCTACAGGCTGGCATGTACCGACAGATGCCGAATGGACTACTTTAACCAATTACCTTACAAACAATGGTTATGGATACAAAGCATGTATATTCAATTAATAATTTTTCCCCACTCGTCATTAAGGTATTTAACCGTTTTGTCCCAAGCATCTGTAAGGATGATTTCCAATGTATCAAAATCTCCTTGAGCAATTGTGGCTCTTGCTGAATTCCAATCTGTCACTAATCGCCAATCTAAATAACTTAATTCCTTCCCAATCTTTGGTAGAAGTACTTTTGGTGGCGCCTGAATACTTGGCGATATTCTTCCATGTGTCAGGTGGTTTCTATAATCTCTGATTTCCTGAAGGGGATGGTTATTATCCTTTTTCCATTTATTTTGGGCTTCTTGACTTGAGTCTTGGTTGGTTATTGAAACACTTTTCTTTGGCGCCCACGGGTCAAACTGATTTGGAGTAGCTACTCTTTGTAAAAATTCGAAGGCAACATCTTGTGCAGCAGCAATATGAAAAAGCCCTTCCGCCAAAATGTCTGTATCAAGGATGCTTTGAGGATTTCTTGCTTTAAGGGTTTTCAGAATTTCAAACGTTCTTACAAGGTGTCGAAATGTTGTGTAATGCAGTTGTGCCTTACAAACATCATCGGCAGTGTAACCATCACCTGTTAATTGCTGACTTGACTTAAAATGAATATCATTGGGCCTATTTGTCAGAGGAGCAACATGTTTAGACCAATATATCTCATAATTAGGAAAATCTGACAGTAGAAACTCCTTCCAATATTGTTGTTCAAAATCGTCTCCATCCTTTTGTAATGTGTATGACATCGTAATTCATTATTAAAATTAAAAATTGCTTAATAGCTAAGGTAGCTTTTAATTACCACTTATGATTGAATTAATTGTTTTTTGGAGATCAAAATATCTCAATTTCTGTTTTTAATTCTCACTCCGGCTTGTATGGCTAAATAAATAATAGACCCTAACTTTGTCTTTCTATTGTTTCTTACCAATAGGTTGGAATACATATCATCTGTTTCCTCATGTGTATAGCGAGGATACATCCTTCCAATCCTATGATAATACACTCTTCCTTGTTCTCCAAATGTTGTACACAGAGCAAATCCAATTTTAATCCAGTTTTTATAAGAGCTTGTAATATCGATCTGATTCTCCTCCAGGGCGGCAATTAGCTTCTCTACTACATCTTCGGATTCATCAGTATAAACAGCCTTTTCTTCTCCTACAAATTGTGGTCCACGAGGACTTTTTCGTTGATAAACTTTCTCTACAAACATTTCTTCAAATATGGCTGCCCAGGGATTGCAATAAATATCCGGGTCGTATGACAGAAGCATAGCCCTTGCAAGGTCCTTACACAGGCTATCTATCGCAATGCCGAACCTTACTCTTGAAGTAAATCTCAAGTGCCTTGAACTGGCTCTTATGGGTCTCTATTGATGGATTGATTTTAACTATTGCCTTTATCCCATTTCCTCCTGGACTCCTGAAACAGACATATATGTAATTGTCCTTACATAACTTACTAAATGTTGCCTCATAGTCCTCCACCTTATCTATATCAACCTGTATGAGTCCACTATGATTAACCAGGTTCTTACTGTCTCTATGAGTGAATACACCGGATAAGGTTACACATGGGATACTATCTTTTTTGATCAGGTTATACTCCTCCTTCGATATTGAGCTTCTGAGGATATTAATTATATCTTCTATATACCCATACTTAATGATTTCAATCAGCTGGTTAATATCAATGTTAGTGGTGGGTTTTTCAACAATTACCAGATTAGGGTATAGTGAGAAGAGGAACTTGGAGTTTATAAATTTGATTGCACTTATGCTCATTTTTGATCATTCCATTTAGCAATTATTTTTGCATTTACTTTTCCGATGTTATTTAGGTACTTGTCAGGTAGAAGTTTTTTAAATGATGATCTTCCAAATTTTGTGCCTGGTCCATCTTGCTTTATAAACCACTCATTATAAATTAAATAACATTTTTTCTTCGTCCTGGTGAGAGCTACAATAAATTTACATATTTCCAAATCACTTATTTCACCGTCCTTTATCTTCGGCATTGATCCATTATAAAAGCCAACTATAAAAACGTGACCTGCTGAAAGACCTTTACAACCTTCAAATGTGGTAAGTAGTACTTTAGGCAGTTTTTTGTTAATCTCTTTAGTTGCCTCTTTCTCTTCAACAGGCTTGAACCGATCTACAATAAGCCCAGTAACATCATCATATATCTTAGTTATCTCACCTACAATCGTATCTAAGTCCTCTTTCTGAAAAAGTTTCTTGATAAGTCCAAAAGATGTTCTGTATTTTTCAACGAATGATTTGTCAAGAATATCAACAATATTTGTCCCATCACTACTCTTAATTTATAACATCGGTCAATTCAAGAGGTGGCAATAAAAATTCAATCAAGATTCTCCATCCTAAATTATTGTTCTCTGAGTTCAATAGAATTGCCATTCCGTCAGTTATGTTGTAGTGATTTTGATCTGAAACTTTAATCTCAATATTTTCTATATCTGGTTCAAGTTTTTTATAGAGCTGTGTGATATATTGAGATTGTCCAATTATTAGAGCTGTTGGATAATTTTCGTCAAATGATTCATCAATTTCATCCTCTGGGATACATGAGACCTTGTGCTTAATATAGTTAGTAAGCGTAGCAAGTACAGGTACCTCTGCGTATTCAATTTGGGAATACCTTAGATTAATTGGATTATCATCTGATAAAAAAGGTAAAAATCTCTTTTCAATTCTGTCAGACAAACCACCTACATCTACAATATTTGCGACAAACTCATTTGTTGCATTGATGATAACATTAGGGCATCTGCTACAATAAGGTAATTCATGAACTTCATACTCACCTGAATTATACTTCTCTCTTATGTATTCAGGAGATGAGTGCTTATTACTATAAACCGCTTGATCATCATCACCAACTATCAGAATTGGACCCTTCTTTTCAAGTTCATTAATAAATGCTACTTCAGGCGGATTAAAGTCTTGATATTCATCTATTACGATCTGGGAATATGCTGGAAGTACTCCTGGGTTCCTAATAAGTTCCTTATACAATCTGTACACAGAGTCATTGAATGATAAATATTCATAATAATCCCCTCTCCTTAAATAGAAGTTAATTTCCTCACCATCCTCTTCAAGTAATTGAAATTTTTTATCAAATGATTTAAGAGAAGGGTCTAATACTTCTGCATCTTTAAGAATGACATCAGATAACTGTGGAAAAATATCAACCTTACCTTGTACATGATGCATTATCCCTTTACAAAAAGCATGGAAAGTGTCTGCGTTTACTGCTGCAGGAAGATCATCTTGGAGACTATTAGATAGTTTTCTTATGAATGTTAATGCTAGAAAATTGCCGTCACCTATTTTCTCAAATAGTTTCTTGAAGGTGTAGGTTTTTCCTGTTCCAGGTCCTGAAATAATAATCTTCTTTGGATTATCTGATTCTAAAATCTTATTCAAATACTCTAATCTGACATCTGGCATTATAAACTCTATTTTTAAAAATCTTACTTTAAGTCATACTAAGACAATGCTCATTTATATCAAACCAACTCCTCTGCCAACAACTTCGCCAGTTCAATTACCATCTGAATAGCCTTTTCCTGCTTGCATGCTAGAACCCTTAATGGGAAATAAGTAAGAATTGTTACTTTTAAGTGAGAGATTGAGAATGATAGAAAGTAAAAACCCCCGGATTTCTCCAGGGGCCTCGCTGCATCGGAGGAAGGTGCTTAAACTTCGTCCCGTTGCTAAATTATATCCCAAAGATTCATTTTGGCTCTCATAATCCAATCATCCCAACATTCATGATCTCTCTAATGAAGATCACTTGGTTTAACAAATTCCAGAATCTCCGGGGTGAATTTTACTGATTTCGAAAGTACTGTATCTCCTAATACATTTTGTATACCATCGATAGATGATTGTATCACACCATAACCTTCTACATCAAAGTTCTTATTTATATTTGGTTTGAAATATTGAACTAGATTAATTCCTCTAATGCCATAAGTCTGAATGCTGTATAATACTTGAGTCTGGCTACTTTCTAATTGAACTGATGCACTGATAAAAGGTAGTTTAGTTATATCAAGACCTTTTTTAACCTTTTTGAATAAATAATGAATAGAATACCCTATCGCATAAACTACGGTATCTGTCTGCCTTTTAACAATTTTTGTTTCAATGTAGTAGGCATTTAGGTTAGACTCACCAACTCCTAACGTTAAACCACCAAATCCTGGAATAGTCAAGCCGGCACTTTTGGTGCCACTAAAAATCTTTACAATAGTCTTCATAGAGGTTAAGTTATCTCTGGTCTGTGGAATTTCATCCGTAACCGGCAGAGCCATAGGTTGAGATTTCGAGGTGTTTGAAGGTTTAATTTTAACTGCTAGCTTTTCGAGATCTAACTTATTTCCTTGAATAGATTCATCCTTTATGCATTTTGTTATAAATATAACAACTGCTAAGATTACTAAAATGATCAACTTACTTGTTTTCATTTTTAAAGATCTTTAAGTTTAAATTCTAAAACCTTGAAAATTGCTAATAATTCACTTTTCTAAGCATTATAAGTATTTAGATACAGGCTGAATGGACAATAAACCTTTTACATCTTACAAACAAAGTTAAAGTGAAAAAAATCTGAAGTCAAGTTTTTTATTTGAACTGCTTCAAAATCCTTATAAAATTGAGCTAGAAGCATTTCACTTTATCGAAATTATGAATCAAGAGATGCCATTTGAAATAAAGAACACCTGACCTGTCTGCTAGCCGGAGGGGGGTCTCACCGCACTTTCGAAAGGATCCTCCTCATGTAAACGCTATATTGAAATGCTCCTGGGCAAAAGACAAATTTATTTTTTCAAATAGTAGGACCTCCAGTCGGATTCCCAATGGATTAACTTCATTGGTTGGTGTAGAGACAGCCGCCATCGACCTCAATTGCAAACCATATCAGTGCAGTAGATCAGCATGATAGGGTTTTTAGTTTCTTATCTAATCCCATTATTGCCCCATTATCTTAAAACTCCTTAATTTTTGCATATATATTGCTACCATTAGGATCCCCTCTGCCTAATCCCGGAGCATTCAAGAAATGATATTGCTGAAAGTTCCAGCATGGATGCAGAAGTACAAGTTATAATACCTGATGAGGATGCCAAAATGCCTAGCTTGTATTTAGCTGCAACAACTATCTCGGAAGTAGGGAATATAGACGTGGTGAATGATCTAAAAGCTGTCTCCGGCAAAACGGTAACGGATTTATTTGAAATTCAGCTTAGGTTAGGCCCTGAAACTAATTGCCGGGGCTTTTTATTTAACTTTGAAAGCGAAAATTCAAATTACGCACAAATGGGAATCAACGAACTTTTACTTAGAAGTGAAAACATATTGGTCATCACCAGTCGTGATGACCTGATAGTATTTGCTGAGACCTATGCAGAAAGAATACTGGCAGGGAAAATTAAAACATCTAAAGAAGAAGAAACAGAGAAACCTATTAGTCAGCCCGAAGCAGTTGCATTTCTTGGCAAATCCCGGCAAACACTCATTGCCTGGAGAAAGAAAGGCTTAATAAAGGGATACAAGTTAGATGGGCGCATCTATTTTATGCGATCTGAGCTAGTTGCAGCACTTGAAAAACTTGACTGATTCAGGTGTTGTAATGTCAGCAGCTCTCCTTGAAGTTCTATTGACAGGAATTGATCTGTCCCTTTTCCATCCTAGTTCTGGGAATGATGAAACCGGAAGCATGGAAAGTGTGTCAACGTCCCCAAATTGTTGAAGTCCTCTTTTCCAAATCACCGGCCAATGATTTGATATATATTGGTAATATATCATATAGTCAAGCGTTTAGAACCGCCAAATTTGGCGAGTCAGATTATTCACCTAGTTGAAATGATTTCCGAATGATCCAAATCAACTTAGAGGGATTCTTATCTATTGTAATCGAGTATTTGATCATTTAAAAGGACCCATGTCCAAAAACAAATATATTTTGCTAAAACATTAGGGCAATAGTCTGATTTTTTAGGAATTAAGATCTCATTTTGCGTAAAAATTATATCCACCACCGACCTCAATTCAGAACCCTATTGATGCAATAGATCAGCACAATAGGGTTTTTTATTTGCCTATTTGTCCCATAATTGCCCCACTAAATGAATAACTGCCACTTTTAACCATTGAATTAAGACCAGAGAGCAACAGCTTTTTAGGCTGTGGTTCATGTCTGAGTCTATTCGGGATTATCCGTATCTTTGATCCATTCTGGAAGAACGTAAAAGTGTAAGCCCAAAATTTAAGTTGTTGCACTGGTCCATCTAGAAGTGATAATAAATACAAAGAACGCAGAGAACCGACTGTCAAATGATTTTTATAGATAAATTGAAGGAGCGTGAAAAAATACTAAATCCTGAATTTAACAGGCTCATTGACCTTGCCTGGAATAACCAATCACATAAAGGAGATTTGTTATTGGTTCATATAAATGGATTCTATGAAGAAAGTATCAGCAAAAATAATACTTTTTCTGATAAGAAATATAATCCCCATGTGATTGGACCTGGTCCAGAAGGGCATTCGGAGCTTGCTCATTACTCATTCATAAATAAATATAGGACAACCAACATATCGAAACTTAATTATTCAGAATATTTAAAATTACATGAGTATACTCCAGAGCGTTCCAAAGAAATTGACGAACTGGTAGACTTAGAAGAAACAAGCATATAGCTTGAAATGCTTGTTTATTTAAAGTTTTGGGAAGCAGATATGATAATAAAAAAACTTTACCAATTCGTTAGAATCCTATATGGAGAACCCTATGATTGGTATTTTAAAGTACAAGAATCATCTCGTGACAAAAACGCTTCAGGTTCAAGACAAGATATAATCAGACTCAAAATACGAGATAGGCTTCAAAAACATTCTCAAATTGTTTGCGATCTGATTACAAATACCTATAAGACCCAAATCAGAAATTCAATAGCTCATTCTAACTATTCATTCCTTGGAAGAAATATTCATCCAAATAATTTTATTAAAGGAGACCCATTTGCAAAACTTCGTTATATCACATTTGATGATTGGATTGATATATTTCACAACACTTTGGTGTTACATAACCAGTATATCAGAATGAACAATGAGATTAATAACTTCTATGCTGGTATAGCAAAGAAAAATGGAAATGAAATGGAAATTAGAATTACTGAGAAGAATGGGAAACATTATCCTGTTATCCTTGAATATAGACCAGAGTGGGAAGACTGGACGCCAAAAATTTAAAGCAACAGCCTTATAGGTTGTGGGTCGTACGTTAAGGAGGTCATTTTCTACCTCCGCTACAAAGAATGAAATCAATGACCTGTAAACTAACAATTTGCAGGTTTTTTATTTGCCAGATTGGAAGCATATTGGAAACTTTGACCCGAATTCAAACTCATCGCAACCATTGACTATTTGACAGAATAAGCCATTAAACAGTAAGTTCGGAGCTGATTCAATAGTGAATGCAAATTATTTTATTCCGTTATTATTCAGGTGGAAGTTTATTAATATTTCTCGGTACAAGTTTATTTTGATCTATTTAAATTTTCTATCCATCCCTGTCTTTTTAGCCTATCTGGCTCTATTATTTTCATAAGGGAATCTAACTTGGTATGAAAATTTTCAGGATATGTAATTGCTCCATCCACACTTATGGAATAGATGGTCGTTTGTATATATGAAATTTCTGCATATAGTTTTACCATTTGTTCCACGTGAGAGCCTAAGCTATCTATTTTATGCAGAGCTTTTTGTGAGGAAGAGTTTGCTTCCTGTGCTAAGACTTTTTCTCTTTGAGCAGCATTATATTGGATAAACGCAAAAATAAGTACTACTACCGCTACCATATTGGTGAAACCCGTGTCCTTAATAAATCTGAGAAAACCTCTCTGATCTGATCCGCAATGGTAACATACTTTAGCATTAGCAGCTTTTAATTCGCATTTGCACAATTTACATTCTTTCATAGTGTTAAGATTCTCTGTTATATATTGACTTTTATCTCTTATAGTCAAAGTTACTAATTTTCAGGCCATAAGATTAATTAAACAGTAAACCCCGGTTTATGATTTACGGGGTCTACCTCTCGCTGCCGGGATTTGTGCTAGTGTCCCAGAGTATACCATCTAAAAGGTTAATATAATACCCACCGGGGACAAAGTCAATATATTTTTGATCTATTCTTAATAAAAAAGCCCCGAAGCTGATTTCAGAGGACTGTTAATAGGTTCATAAAATCAATATTTGCTTTTATCTTTTACGTACTGAACTATAAAAGTTTATAATGTTTGAATTTAACCTTAGTGTATCCACACATTATCAATAAACAAGTGCGTCTGACCTCCACCAGCAACATCGTCACTTGTAAATTCTAATGCATAATCGGGTTTCCCATCTGCACTTACTGTCCTAAGTATCGAGCCATCTCGCCAGACTGTAAAGGTATTATTATCTAGAACGATTTCATAAGCGCCTACAATGTCTCCCAAATTGGCAACACTTCCGCCTACACTAATATGATTGGCTAGTTCAATGCGCGTTGACGTTGGATTATCGTAAGCATAGATATGCCACCCTTGTCCTCCATAAAAACCATTTATATATTCTTCGATAATTTCAAAACGCCATCCAGTTGCAGAACTGACTGTTTGAGCGCGACCACTTCCGGTACTTGCCCCTGTATGACCCCAAACTTGGAGCTGGTTATTCGTCTCGAGAACTCGACCATTCCAACCGATTACAGAACGCCATAAGCCTGAGTTCAGTGTGTTATCCGTAAATTGATCATATATTACCCAACTCAATGTGATTAATGTAGTAAATGTTCTATCAACTCCATACCCTATCCCGGCACTGTTAATTGCATAAGCTCTTACGTGATATATTGTTCCAGCTGTTAAACCTGTTATACTGCTTGTGAAACTACCAATTCCTGCACCATCGGTGGTCACATTATCTGTTGTTGTTGGATTCGATGAAGTACTCCAACATACACCTCGCACAATAACATCAGAGCTACCAATGGAAGTAACATTTCCACCTGAAGTGGCAGTTGTCTGTGTTATTCCAGAAATAGAGGTTGTAGTTACAGCCGGGATCGTTGGGGTCACTAATGTAGTAAAACTCCGATCAACCCCATAAGCAGTGCCTGCACTATTGATCGCATAAGCTCTTACGTGATATATTGTTCCAACTGTTAAACCTGTTATACTGCTTGTGAAACTACCAATTCCTGCACCATCAGTGGTCACATTATCTGTTGTTGTTGGATTCGATGCAGTACCCCAGCATACACCTCGGACAATAACATCAGAGCTACCAATNNAGAAATAGAGGTTGTAGTTACAGTCGGGGGAGCTGGGGTCACAGAGGCATTTACTGTTATGTTTCCAGCTGCTGTCCCCCATCCAAAGCTATTATATGCGGTCAATCCAACTGTAAATGTACCTGGGGTCACATAAGAATGTGAAGGATTCTTCAAGGTACTTTTACTATTATCACCAAAATCCCATTCCCAACTTGTTGCATCAATAGATGACAAATTAGTAAACTGAACGCTTTGATCTACTATTGCAGGTTTCGGTGAATATGTAAATGATGCACTTGGGGGGGAACCCTTGGTTGTAAAGGTCCATGTTCCTGTCCACAATGAACAGCCATAATTATTACAGGCCCTAACATGCCAATAATATTTAGTCCCTTTTTCCAACGCATTAACTTGTATCCCATTTGCCGTCTCTCTATTGACTTCAAAAGCAATAGAGTTAAAAGTAGGGGACTTTGAAATTTGAAAATCATAAGTCTCAGCTAAGGTTGGTATAGTCCAGTGAAAACTTACTGGAGTTTCAATATTTACAGAGTTAGTTGTTGGGTCGCTTAAAACGGGAAACATTGGGGGTTGATTATATGCGAGTAAACTAAACTTGGTATAGTTATCACACCAACATAAACTTCCTGCAAATGCTCCAAAATTAAAAGAACTAAATGCTGAGGCAAAAGTGGCAACAACATAAGCTGCTCCTGTAGCAATAGGGCTGCTAGACATACTTGCAAGAGTACCAATAATTGTAAAGGTATCATCTATTAATGCAATAACAAATTGCGGTTTAGTTTCTGCAGATGCTGCTTTATACATTGCAATATCAAGTTTCCCATTTCGAATTAAATCAGCAATATCAGAATCTAGATAGTTTATGAAAGTATTTGTACCTGATACTAAATCAATAATTGGGAAGGCTCCATAATACAAAAGCGTTTCGACAATAGGTCTATTTAATGATCGAATTGCTTGGGGTACATCTTCTTGGGTTGGTTGACCAATGCCTAGTACCCAAAATTCTGAAATTGACGAGTTATCGACAGGAAGATAATCAATAACTTTAACTGTAGGATCCATCATGGTATTTGTGAATAAAGAACCCCATCCCCAAGGAATTGCTCCTTTCATATTAGGTATATGAATTTTCTGATTTAGAAGAGAATGGTCATTACTTATGTCTCGTTCAACAACACTAACATATCTGTAAGCCTCATTTTTTATCTCAATTTTCTTTTGAGAAATTTGATTAAATGTTATAAAGTTTTTGAATACTTGTATACCCTTACTTGATTTTTTTGCTGTCAAACTATATTTCTGGTAATATTCTGTCACGCAATGATTAAGTAATGAGTCATACGAAGAATTAGATACAATATCTTTTAAACTTTTAGATTTTAGATTGCTCAAGAGATATGATTCTAAAGGGCTAAACGAAGTCAACTTTTCAATTTTGTCGATAACATCTTTTGCTTCCTTTGGATCAGTTGATAATATTCCTGGAGAAATAAAAACAACTGAAACAGTGGTCGCATGAGCATCAATTGGCATTACATCGCTGGCTGATGAAGATGGCGTTGATAAAGTCAATGCTCTTAACTCGTTTTTTGAATCAGTAATTGCTAATAGTTGTTCTCCCTCTTTGGAAACTACAGTATTAAAAGATCCTTTGTATAAAGGGGAATCATCATCCCTAAATGATTTTAATAAAAGTCCGTCACCACCAATTTCAGTGGTATTGATTTTAACAATTTGAGCTACTGAAATAGTCGGATCATAGTCACGGTTGCCTGGAATTTCTGCTTTTTTGCAATTATTTAGAATAATTATTAAGCATAGAAGACTTAATAAGACTAATATTTTTTTCATGGGTTGAGGATTTTAGATATTTTATAAGTAATTAAATATTAATAGGCTTTATACCTGAAAAAATGTTAGTTTATTTTTTTGGTTTTGATATAATTTTACGATGCATAATAAGATTGAAAAATCTAAAATTGATTCTATTTTTATATAGGAATGGTATCTATTTAGCAATTACTGTACTTCTACAAATCCCTCTTGCAATAACAGTCCCTGAACCTTCATCAGTTATTAAAGGGCCACTTGTGGCAGAAGTTCCTGTAATATTGCCAACCTCAGCTGTTGTTCTGGTTGGTTTTTCTTTTTTCTTACAAGAGTGTACTGATTGAATTAACAAGATTGCTCCAACAATTCTAAGTATGTTTTTCATAAGAGGTAATGTTAGAGATAAATGTCAGATTAGAGGTTTTATCAAATTTACACCTTTCTTAAACTAAAGTCAAATTTATAAAAACAAAAACCCCCGGATTTCTCCAGGGGCCTTGCTGCGGGAATTTGTGCTAAAGTGTCTACTGATTTGTATTGCTGGTGGGGCTACAAAGTAGTAAATTAAAGGCCTGTATATTAGAAGTATGCGGGCTTTTTACTTTAAAATTGGAAACATGTTGGAACAAATGTGCCTCTTTAGTATTCGAAATTAACCCAAGAACAGAACTTCATGCATATTCTCTCTATATAATACACGGATGGGTAAAAACTTCAAGGCACCTTTAAACTGTATTGATCTTACATATTTTTTAAATGTAGAAATTTACTGAATCTAAACCTGAAGGAAGAAATTCTTTAAAAGCTAATAATTATAGGACACTTCAGATTACTGAGCAGAATTTTTATGCAAGTATCTACTTTATAATATAATCCGTTAAGCCAAACTTCTTGATGTCTGCTTTGGAAACTGTATATGCATTTGAAACCATAGTAATAATTTCATCCAACTTCTTATAGTCAATATCACCCAGGTATGATTTTGGATCAGATTTAACAGTGTTCTGCAATTCACTTAATGGCTTTATTTCAGGGTGGGCACAATTAATAAATGAATCGTGGTCAAGGAAATTATTCCCATCTGCTTTAAGATGAAATTGGAGTTCTGCAAGTTTCTTTACCTGCATAAATGGTTTTTTTGTATTAAAATATGCAGTCAAAGTAAGTAATCCTTCTTGGTTTAGTGCAAGGACTACTATTCTTTTTATTTTGCCAGCTTGATTTGAGAATGAGTGAATAACACTTCCGGGTTTAATTTCAGGCACTGAATTTTCTTTATCTCCTTTGAGAGGTTCTAGATTGCAGGAAGACAAAGACATTGGTAGTAACTAATTATCCTATATTACCACTCAGGAATTGCAATATCTCGTTGTGTGCTCCCCCAGCTTTTGCAATCTCTAATACAGAGATTTGACTATTATGCCGAATTTTCCAGGCCTTCGCATAGGCAGTATCATGCGATTCTTTTACCCTTTCATTATAATCCATATTTTTGACACACTCAATTGCAGAGTCAAGACATTCAATATCGCTTTTAGAAAGTTCGTCAATATCAGGATCGACTAATGCTTTTATGTGCATCTTCCCATCCATCTTAAAGAGACCACAATAAGGCTTATCGCTTGATCTACTCTCTTTGCATCCATCATAAAGTAAAGAAGGAACTGGACCGTCATTCATCGCAATGTACTTATCTGAAATTATCATCCTTCCATAATTGGCAAGATGATTCCGATCAGCGAAGTATAGGGTTTTAAAAACAGAATGCATATCTGACTTCTCTTTGCCCAGCTTAGATATAACATAAAGAAATGCAGCTGCTGTTTTTTCGTCAGGTCGAATTACTAGTAACATTTTTCTATTTTATATAAAGACAGTCAATGATGATGTGTTGTTCAATAGGGCGACAAAAGTAATCAATTTCTGATAGCAAGTTATTAATTTATGTCTTTAAACAATACGCATCAGGTGTATTATTTGTTGTCGAATCGCCTTGTTTAGACCAATTCCAAATAGAAGACAGATTAGACCCTTCTGAATTTCATCTCAATCGAACCAATTAATTTCAGGCAACTTTTCAATCCTGTACCTCTGTTTCTTCCCATTCTCAGTAGCTGAAATTGATATAAAATCATGATTCCCTTTTACCACCTCATCTGATAATTGCTTCTCAAATTCATCTAGATATTTTTTCTTTACTACTCTTATGGACCTGCCTAATAATTCAGCAAGAGTCAAATCTTGTCCAACATTAACCTCAGAAATTGATTTTTTTATCAGGCTTAAAAACTCTTCATATGTATCAATAATAACATCAATGCTGCCATTAATCTTTTTATCTTGAATAAATATATTCTCTAGAAGGTGATTTATTACTTCTAGGACAATGATTAGTTGACCTACTTTAGGTACCTCCAGTTCATGGAGAGAGTCATTTCCTAGAAACCTTACAGAATGAAGTCGTTTGGATTCATTTATTGTAAGATGCCCTTCCTCATGCAGCAAATCAATCCGGGTTGATAAATCAGACTTTTTAATTTTCAAGTGATTACACAATGCTTCAATGATCGCTCTAAATCCACCTGCTGACAGGATATAGCATTTAGACTTTAACGCATCTATGGTTTCATCATAAATTTTCTTTATGGTTGGAGGCAAAAGATATTTATATGTAAGTTCAACTCCACTTTCCAGGTATAAAGGGAAAATTTTTTCCTCAGTATAATATTCATTTCTATCACCTTCTTCGTTCGTACCATACATATCACTATCGCCATATTCTTGAACGAAGGAAATTGTTTCGCAGCCTGAACACTCTATCACAAAGAAATCTTCATTCCACATTAAGTATCCATCTTCATCTTGTCCCTTTGTGTTTTTTAAAAAAAGCACTTCGTGTTTACGAAGTCCCCTACATGTTCTGCAAAAATACTTTTTACCCATTAGACTCTAATTGTTAATTTCAAACTAGTTCCTCTGCCAACAACTTCGCTTGTTCAATTACTGTTTGATTACCTTTTCTCCTGCTTGACATAAATTTAAGTCAATCACCTTCCTCAAAGACTTCATCCTCTGGAATATTAAGTGTCCAAATCCTTTTTAAAGGCAATTCTGCTTTTAGGTCCTCATTTAATTTATCATAAACAGTTATGAGCTCATTAATTATAGAATTCTGATCCCATAATCTAATCTTGAAAAATTGTGCAGGTTTTTCTCTCTCGACTGATGCTTTAAAGCCTGCCCAGGATACGAGCAATCCTTGCTCTGCTTTAAAATTCTGCATCGTTCCTAATAGTTGATCCAGAGTTGGCCGATCAATAGGAGTATCTCCAGTTTTAACCTGAATGCAAAGACTTGGCTTGCCAAAACCCAAAGGTTCTGGCGCTGCAAGTATATCTACTCCTTTATCTGGACCTTCAGGAGACCGGTAAGTAACATAACCTTTGGCTTTCATAATAGATTCAATTATCTCAGCCATTTTATGACCCTTGTACTTATGTATGATGTATTTTGCGATCTGATCTCTTGCATATTCCTCAAGATCAACCATACCTGAACTTTCAATATCAGTTTCAGGTTCTGGTGTTGTGAATGTTCCTTTTAAAGGTCTCCAGTTATTCCTATACATAGCTCTTATCCTTTCCTCCGCATCGTTCCTGCTAATTTGACAAACAGTCATAACCGCACCCAAAGAATACAATAAATCCTGATCAAAGATTGACCGGGGGATGTCCTTCGCAAACCAATCTACTTTCCTGCAATGACGATATAGGTCCTCGGCCTCAGGATGGAATTCATATTCGCCTTTTATTTCGCCAAAATGGAATGCTGACTTCAATTTACTTGGGAGAACAATCCAATCGCCAACCTTCATTGTATTAGCCATCGGATATACTTGTCCAGTCCAATTACGAACAGTAGCTCTTTTAAATTCAGGATAGAATTCAATCAAAGCCGCAAATAATTCAATTTTTGTTTTGATCAATCTCAGGTCTTTGTTTAACCTTTCCCAGGTCAGGTAAATTTTACCATCATTCAAAAACTTACTCTCAAACTCGCCAGACTTACCGGCTCTGAATAACCATAATGCCATGACTCTAAAATGTTAATTAATATTGTAAACTTTGTTACTCTACCCCAACCATCACGATCCGGTCTTTTATCTTCATGCACCAATTAAACCAACTCTTCCGCCAACAACTTCGCCTGTTCAATCACAGTTTGTATAGCCTTTTCCTGCTTATCTGGTGGATATCATAAAAATCAGAAAATTATGCAACCCTCTCCTGATAAAGTATCTTCTGAAATTCAATAAACAATGAGCTGATCTTTGGAACATCTCCCAGTATATCCATTGCATCTCCTAACGATTGGTATTTATTCTGAAGCAATACCGGCAGCTTCTCTTGGTCAAGTTCCCCCACCCCAGATTCTATGTATTTTGAGAGGACAAATTCTAGAAATTCCTTTTGCTTGTTATCAAGCAGGGCAAATATAGCTGACTGCGATTCTGCAACTCTTACTTCCCTTGTGATGGGCCTTACTGCATATGATACATATCCCAGAACATCAAAAAGGTCACTTTTTTCAGCATCAATCAGCTGCTGAAGTGTCAGGAGTTCATCTTTCCCATAGCCGGCATCTGCAAGTCTATCCAAAAGAACCTTCCTGGTAATAGGACTCGACCAGATGTCACGGAGTTCTTTCTCACTTTTAAAGAAGGAAGGTAAAGATCCGTATAAATTGATTATAAATTCCTCTGCCGAAATTATCTTCCCATCTGGGCCACAGAATGAAGTGGAGACCATGTGTTGTATTTCACGTTCCTTCCCATCTCTGAGTTTAACCTTAATTTTTGTTCTTGGTTCCTTTGGTGGTGCCGGTTGAAGTGGTTCTTCAGGTCCTGGTTCATGAGGTGGTCCTGGAGGATAGATTTTAGGTTCTTCAGGAATTGGTTCACCATCCCACTCAGGGTCGGCAAAGTGATGATAGGCATCAACGAAATCGTAAAGGGTAAAAAACTCCTTGCCATCGAACAGCCTAGTCCCTCTGCCTACGATCTGTTTAAATTCAATCATTGTATTTACAGGACGGAGCAAGACAATGTTACGGATGTTTCTTGCATCTACCCCGGTGGAGAGTTTCTGTGAGGTAGTAAGAATAGTCGGTATGGTTTTCTCGTTGTCCTGAAAATCACGGAGATATTGATCACCTAGTGCTCCATCATTTGCAGTTACACGGACACAGTAATTTGGTTCTTTGCTTTTCTTATACTGGTTGATCAAGTCCCGGATAGCAGCCGCATGGTCTTGGGTTGCACAAAAAATAATTGCTTTCTCTAACTGATTCGCTTCATCCATGTAAATCTTCACCCGCTTGGCTTCACGAGCTTTAATCTCTATTATCTTATTGAAGTCGGGTTCTGTGTATAATTTGCCCTCCTCAATCTCACCTTCAACTATTGTATCATCGGAAGTATAAATATAATCATCGAGTGTGGTATGAATCCTCTTTACTTTGAATGGGGTAAGGAATCCATCATTTATCCCCTCTTTCAAGGAATATATAAATACCGGGTCACCGAAATATCTGTATGTATCAATGTTGTCTTTACGTTTAGGCGTAGCAGTTAAGCCTAACTGAACTGCCGGACTAAAGTATTCCAAGATACCTCGCCAGTTTCCTTCATCGTTTGCCCCTCCCCGGTGACATTCGTCTATAATAATGAAATCAAAAAAGTCAGCCGGGTACTCACCAAAATAGGGTTCTGGATTGCCCTCCTTATCTGTTCCACTCATAAAGGTCTGGAAGATGGTAAAAAAGATACTACCGTTAACAGGAACGTTGCCCTTCTTGCTTATTTCCTTTGGACTTATACGAATCAGGGCATCTTCTGGAAAAGCCGAGAAGGCATTAAAAGCCTGATTAGCCAGGATGTTTCTATCGGACAGGAATAAGATTCTTGGTCTTCTCAAACCATCACGTTTTAAGTTCCAACGTGTCTGGAATAGTTTCCATGCAATCTGAAAAGCAATAAATGTTTTTCCTGTACCGGTAGCTAATGTAAGTAAGATTCGTTGCTTGTTATTTGCAATGGCCTCCATAGCGTTGGAAACAGCTATCTCCTGATAGTACCGGGTGGTTTTGGTGCCACCCACATCTTCATAAGGAACTTCATTAAAAGCATTACGCCATTGGTTTTGTAAGGCAAATGTCTTATTCCAGAGTTGATCAGGTGTAAGGAAGGTGTCAACAGGACCCTCCTTTGCTGTTTTCATGCAGATACAATATATTTCTCTGCCATTGGCAGCATATGTAGTTTCCAGCTGCATTTTCTCAGCATACAGTTTAGCTTGTGAGACACCTTCTCCAACCTCCTGGACATCGCTTTTGGCTTCGACAACTGCCAACTTAATACCTTTATAAACCAGAACATAATCGGCAATCAATGGTTTAGCTCTGCCTCCTCCGGTCTGAATTTTGCCAATGGTAATAATGTATTCCCGAAGAATTTTTGAACCCTCAACCACACCCCAACCTGCTTCTCTGAGTTTAGGGTCTATGAGTTCTGCTCTGGTTTCAGCTTCGTTCATTTTAAATTATTTAATCTTATATCTTCTCTTGTCAACTTGGGTCGCTACTCCTGACTTTTCAAAGATTCTGCCAATAACATGAACATGACAAGGATGTGCTATTAATTGCCTGGCATATTTTTTCTTAAATACTTTGTTTTCATAAGTTCTGTTATTAATAATTGCATCCTCAAACACGGATTGAAGCATAGTGAATGGAATATCAATAGACGTGTCCATTCCGATTTTAACCTTGAATCCCTTTGTGCCATTGTAATCGTAATGGTAGCACGGATAATCAGGACCATCCAAAATAGTTCTATTGTCAAGTTTCATACCAGCAGCTACAGCGTGATATATCAATACCTCAGCTTCTCTCCAGTTCATATTGGGTACGATTTGTTGTTTTTAGTTCGCCAATAAAAGCCTTTTGTAGCATTGATTTTTTTAATTCTTCCAGATCATTGAGTTTTTGGTGGTAGATATACTCCAGTTTTTTGGTTTCAGCCAAAAGTGAATCAAGTTTACGTACAATGGCCTCCTGAGCTGATATAAATTTCGGGAAACAGAGAGTAAAATTATCCTTTAATGTATTTCTTGCCAATTCTGTTTGTCCTCCACATCCTTCACCTCTTTTAGCAATCTCATCCTCTATAAAAATCAATGCCCAACCGAAAAAATCAAGGAAGAAAAGATTTTTAAGGGGTCTTACTATAGTAATATGTGAATCAACTATTACATTTTTCAACTCGGTTCTAACTTGTGCCACTCGGCCCAAGGTTCCAACACCCGTAGAATTAATTAGTACATCACCAAGTCTTAAAAATTTTTCAGAAGTTACTTTTTTCGCAGAACCATCATGAAAGCGTGATTGCTCAAAACTGACCTTATGGTCTCTAATACATTTTTGATTTAGTACAATAAGACCTTCTCTCTCAATATACCTTGGCGAAACTCCTCTATTAATCATCTCACAAACCTCCCCCAAAGTCTTTTCTTCCCATCCACCATCTTTATTTGAAAAAATAGATTGCAAATAACTCTCAAATAAGTCTTTGGCGTTATTGAGGTTTTGTTCTGCATTGGCTTTTGCTTTTGCTATTGAGGAAAAAACTTCATCCAAAATGGTTGTAATACGTAATTGCTCTTGGAGAGGAGGAATAGGAACTATTACCGAACTTACTAAAGAAATGTTCAAGTTGCGAACCGTTGAACCTGCTGCTAATCCATTAAATTGATTATAAACAAATGGAGAAGATAACAAATAGTAAAGAAACTCAGTCTCAAATAGCTTTTTATCAGTTTGCTTTAATACCAACCATCCGTCATGAATACAACCAGTTGTTTTCATTATGTAAGGTCTGCCAAAACTCATGGAATTAGATAATATAAAATCACCATCATTGACTACTCGTGTCTTGTGCAAACCATCACGAGTAATTTTTTCCTTTGTTTCATAAATATACTTATCGGAAGCTGTCGCATCAGAAATTTTAATCCAGTTTATCCCATCAGGCGAACTAGTAATATATTTCTCGATGGGTCTTGGTGAGCCTCCTCGTTCAATAATTAAAACTTGTCCTAACCTTTTTATTTCCCAATCTTGTTTCATATCAGTTTCAATATTGAAGTTAATAACTCTGCACTTTCTTTATCCAGAGCTTTCATTTCATCCAATATCTGTTTCGGCTCACGTAAGGCTGCATCCTCCTTTTTATTTGGATTCTTTACGGAAAGGTCATGGGTTTTGGTGTCTATCTTTGCAATATCCACTGTCCATGAATTTTTGCTGTCAGCATTGGTTTTCTGTAATGCGACAAATTCTGCAAGATCATTTTCTGAGAGAGCATTTGTCTTTCCCAGATTCCGGTCCAGATTCAATTGGCAATACCATATCTTCTTTGTAGGTGTTCCTTTAACAAAAAACAGCACCACCGTTTTCACACCTGCACCAGTAAACACACCACCTGGTAAATCTAATACTGCATACAGATTGCAACTATCTAACAATAGCTTACGCAAACTCATCGAAGCATTATCGGTATTACTCAGAAATGTGTTCTTTATTACGATGCCTGCTTTGCCTCCTGCTTTCAATATTTTAATAAAGTGCTGCAAGAACAGAAAGGCAGTTTCTCCAGTCTTGATAGGAAAGTTTTGTTGTACCTCTGCTCGTTCCTTGCCACCGAAAGGAGGATTAGCCAGTACAATGTCATACCGGTCTTTATCCTGTATATCGGTTATGTTTTCAGCAAGAGTGTTAGTATGAATTATGTTTGGTGCTTCAATCCCATGTAGAATCATATTCATTGTTCCTATGATGTATGCCAGGCCTTTCTTCTCCTTACCATAGAAAGTATTCTTTTGAAGTGTTGCCGTATCTTTTGTGGTAAGTGATTTGGTTGTTTTCAGATATTCAAATGCTTCACAGAGGAAGCCTGCTGAACCAACTGCCCCATCGTATATCTTATTGCCTATCTGTGGTGATACTACTTTTACAATGGTCCTGATTAGTGGACGTGGGGTATAATACTCACCTCCGTTACGACCTGCGTTTCCCATATTCTGTATTTTCCCCTCATACAGGTGACTCATCTCATGCTTTTCAGAATGAGTGCGGAACCGGAGTTCATCAATACGATTTATTACTTCTCTGAGATTATAGCCGCTTTGGATGCGATTTTTAAGCTCGCTGAATATCTCCCCTATCTTGTACTCAATAGTATCAGCACTTACAGCATCAGTCTTGAACTTTTTAAGATATGGCCATAGTTTGCCATTTACAAAGTCTGCAAGGTCATCACCTGTAAGTGCCACCTGGTAATTAAGTTTACCATCTTTATTTTTAGGTGCTGCCCATATCTCCCATCTGTATTCCGGGTTGATTATTGGTTTGTAAGTCTTGCTTGATAATTCGGCAGATGTTTTCTTGTCTTTCTCCAGATCGTCAAGATATTTAAGGAATAATATCCAAGAGGTCTGTTCCACATAATCCAATTCGCTGCTGCAACCGGCATCTTTATGCAGTATATCGTCAATATTCTTAAAAGTTTGTTCAAACATTTTTCGAGGTTAGGTTTTTGACATTTAAAGTTAAAAGTAAGAAAAATTTACTAATAGGTGTACAATTTGTTTTGTTGTGTTACCGGTGCTCAAATGACAGTAAAAAATGTAAGCTGCTATCTACTTGACATTCATTGTGCCTATTAATGCCTTAAAATTAATTATCCTTATCAAGAGCTTCTATCATCAATAGTTTTTATTTAAAATATCCTAAAAATAAATAGTTGCCTATTGACTTTTGATTTTCAATGGTTTAAATTTGGTATAGCAATTTTCAACAAAACCAGATAATCTTGAATTCATTAAAGGAATAAATTCATCTATTATTTTCATTTTTTACTTATGCTTATTCTGATATGCTATAATCTCTTTAATATGGCACACCAATTAAATAAAATTACAGAACAATATGTTAAAACCGCAAATCAACCAGAAGATTTCTGGGACAAAACCAAATTTGATAATTTGAACAATGTTTTTGGTAGCAAACATAAAGCTAGAGCAATGATGATGACATCTAGTTGGCAAATGATACTAGAATCTCCAGACTTAAAAAGAAAAATATATCCTAAAAACAGCAAGAATTTCAAAAGCTCCTCCCTCAAAGATCCTTATATGGAAAAGCTTGAAAAATATCTACTTTGTCTAGGAGATAATAAATACTGTCTAATGGTTTTTGATCCAAATTTCGCTTCGGATGAGCCAAAATATTTTGATGCTTCAAAAAGCAATTCAAAAAAATCAATTCTTTGTGGTTATGACATCTGGAAATCAAAAATGAAGTCATCATATGGGGTGAAACAAAAAGTTGACTTAATTCATAATCAAAAGTTTTTACTTCCTAAATCAAAATCATCTAAGTTCCAAGTACGAAAAGTTTACTTGGGTAAAAGGCAAAAATTAGTTACAACGAAATCGAAATTAGATAATGATCTTTCAGATGATATTAAAAAAATCAAAATTGACCTCAATCTACTAAATAATTTTGAACCAAAGGTTGCCTATGATGGTATATCCAATGCAGAGTGGCCAATGATCATTTGTAAACCGCCAAGAAAAATATTCACAAGTGAGTATCCAACCTCCCCACATAAAGTTGTCGTTAATAATGAAGCTGATTTTAGATCACTTGCAGGAGTATATACAACAAATAAGGATGGTGTTTTTGGAGTCACCATATGTTATCATTGTCTGAAAGACATAAAAATAGAACTAGGTAAAACTCAAATAGTTGTAAACGGAATTGAAGGTACCATAATATCGGTCAATGACGTAAGTGATAGTTGTTTTGTGCGATTAGACATAGATGAGTCTCATCTTGACGGAATTAAAAACGTTAATGGACCCTTAATTGGGATGACTCCTAGAGAGTTTGAACCCTGCTATTTTATTAATAAAGAAGGAGAGAAAATAGATACCTTTGTAATTGGATGGTCTCCAGACTTATTATACACTGATCCCTACAACCAAGTGAAAGTATTAACTAAACAAGTTACCAATACTGGTGATTCGGGATCAGCTCTTTTAGATACAAATGGCAATGTTTTAGGATTTTCATTTTACAGAACCGGAATAAATTCGATTCAAGAATTCTCTGCCTGGATATGGGGAGCCGCAGTATTTCAATCACATAATTTAAATTATTAATTATCTAAAGAATCAGACAATGGGATGGTTAAGAGACATTTTTGTAAGTAGAACTAAAGACTGGTATTATTCGCAGTTACCTGTTGATCCTAGTCCAAACACTGTTGCTTCAAAAACAGTTATTGCTGACTCAGAGTACATAAGTGTGGTTCTCAAATCTATGAGAATTGTAGATGTAAGGAAAGGACTGGCAAAGTTTTATGCCACTGTCCATAGCCACATTGAGGTACCGTACTCTACAGGGAAACCTGCTATCTTCAATTATGTAACTACACCTGGTACCTTAGAAAAATTGGATAGTGCTCATATTGACAGGGTAGTCAATTTGAATAGTAGATTGCTTGGACCGATACCCTATCGAGGAGCTGATATTAAGATGGAAATCGGTCTATTTTCGATCAAAGAAGCTGATTTGGCCGAGCCATTTATTAACTTATTAACAAGTATGTCTTCACTAGCAGGAGTATCATTCATTAATACCGCCTTACCTTATATCGGACCTCTTGAAAAAGGTTTCGAGTTACTTACAGGAAGCGGAAATGATACTGTATTAGAGATAGGAATTAAGAATGAATTTAGTATTATTAATACTGGATATTATGTCGTTATAAGAGCTAGTAAGAGTTCGATAAATGTTAGCGATCTGAAAATTGATACGAATGATTTTAGACTTCTTTATAAAAACAATACTATTGTTGAAGATTATCCTTATATGGTATTTGAGATTTCCTCATCTCAAAATAGGGATGATTGGTTCAATATCCCCGAAATCTCTGATTCCTATAACAAACTTCAAGAACAAGTTCGAAAAGGTATAATGGAAGATGTGAAGAATGCTTTGACCGTTTTTAAGCTTATTGTTCTAACAAGTCCTGATCTATTGATACGTGACGGCAAAATTATTTATAAAAAAGTCGAGAATGAAATTACGGAGATTTTCGCTACTACTACAACAAGTAAATCAAAAAGCTATCAATTAAAAAATCTCAAAGAGTTTTCCTTATCATAAAACATTTTGAATTGCCAATATATATGAGCCGGGGGCGGGGGAAGCACGAACCAAACCGGCAGCGAGGCCCCTGGAGAAATCCGGGGGTTTTGCAATAAATCAGGTAACTCATTATTGAAAACTATGTCTGTCATATAGATGTGCCTGGCAGGATTACAGAGAAGTTGCCAACAAGTTTGATGACAATTCTAGGAAGCATATTAATACATCTTGACTAAAGAAATAATAGCAGTGTTATATTTCGTATATTTGATTTGAAAATATTGTTGAAGCGTTACTTGTTGCTCACGCAAGGAATCTGGTAAATTCATAATGAACATGAGCAATAGGTCAGTTTCACGCTGAATGGCGTGGGGCTTCCTATTCATGTTCGCGGCTTACCAGAGCCTCTTGCGTGGATCAAGGCAAGTCTCACGCTTTTGCATATAATGACATCATTATATCATTATTGCATGAAAAAAAAACCTACGCTTCAGCTACACCAGACCATCTGGTCCCTGGGGAGAGTAAACTGGCTCATGAGGTACGACCCACGCTTACTGATCTCTTTTGTGTAACAAAAGCAACTGATACCGCACGTACTGGAGTTCACAAACCAATCAACGAAAGTCCTGAACGACCTGATGATGTACACCCCGGACAGCTTGGCCTGGGACAAAACGCTGAAGCAGGTATTCCCGAAACAGGAAAGGGACGGCTTGAAGATAACCAACAAGAAGATGAAGGAGGTTTATAACATCCTGGGAATAACGCCGGAGATAATGGACTACCTGAAAAAGGACTACATGAAGATTCTAGACAAGATGTAATTACTCACATTTATAACATTCATGCAAATGATTTTATTTTCAGTAGTGGTGCAATATTATTCATATAATAACAAACAACCCGATTCATGAAATACTCTCCCCGTAACATTATTTTCTGTGCAGTATCGAAATATCTTGATGATGCTACCTATGCGAAGGTGATGGATCAAATAGGGAAGGAATTTCCAAAGCGAGACAGAGCGTTTATCACCCTAATAAAACAACATTTCGATTTTGACCGTATGAAAGACAAGCCGGTAATTTGGCAGGACATCTGGATATATAACTACCTTAAATATGATTGGGATAATCAGAAATTTAAAAGGTCGGCTCGACTCCTGGTTAAGTATGAGAAGGAAATAATTATGCCCTCCGAAAAGACTTTTAAGGCATTAACGATTGTGCTTGGTATGTAGCTCCCTTAACTAATTATTTCAATAATAACCTGGAGGAACTTTGATCAATCTCATAAACACCCTACGGCATCGTCTTAAAACAAGTACTCTAAAATGCTGTGAACAACCTTAATTGTTAGTGTTTATTCGGAAGAGCTATTTTAAGCCGTATTTATAGATGCCAAAACCTGCTTAACAGTTGACGGTAGGGGCAAGATCTCCTTATAATTCATACTAACATATAGCCTAACCTTTGATGATCTAATTTGATATGATGTGAACAGGTGTTATCAGCAGCTATAAAAAGATTTGTTTTTTGCCCTTCATGAAAAGATTCTCCAATTCAAACTTATTGTTTAATTTTATTATGATTTGTAATGGTGGAGTTAGATAGAAGCACTAAAACGTTGTCTGTATTAGAGTATTAACGATAAAATGCTTATGTGACTGACGAGGCAGTGCTTTAAAAAGATCGACCTAATTATCCTGAGAAAAACGTATGTCAGATATAAGTAACAAACATAACTATATCTGACAAACTGTTGTTTTAAAAATCCGGTTTCCAAACGCAATAAACGAGTTAGGCAACATAAGCGCGACAGGTAAGACAGAAAACCTCACCCAGACAGCCTTATTATGACTTGACAAATCCTGCCCATTTACCAGAACAACCAAATCTGGACAAATTCGACCTGACTCGACAAATGCAAATCACGTACGAAATTGCTCTTAAAATGAATGTTCTATCAACCTAATTATACTATGATGAAAGATTTTTTAAAGGGACCACAATCAGATAAACAATACCGGATTATGTCTTTCTATCGACGAGGAGGGATGGGGGAAGTATACTCAGCAATCGATACCAATAATAAGAAAAAGAAAGCGATTAAGCTAATCCCCATTGGAGATGAAGAAGAATACAAACTTCTTAGAACTGAATTTGAAATTTCAGTTTCACTTAAACATCAAAATATAGTGAACACTGATTATTTTGGAGAATTTGATGATAACGGTACTCATTATTTGTACTGCGTTATGGATTTCTATGAAAATGGCAATTTAAGAGATTATCTAAGCTCTCAAAGTCAAATGATTCCTCAAAATGTTGCATTGAAATTTATGCTTGACATTGCCAAAGGAATTGAATTTGCACACGTAAAAATAATTCATCGTGATCTAAAGCCTGAGAATATTTTATTAGACAATGATCAAAACCTCTTGATATGTGACTTTGGATTAGCGAAACTTATTGATGCAAAAACAAGAACAAGGACTTTTAAGGGCTCTGGAACTTTACCATATATGTCTCCAGAATGTTGGATGTTGGATTCCAACACTACATTAATGGATATATACTCAATGGGTATCATTTTCTATGAATTGTCAGTTTTGAGATTGCCTTTTAATGGTACTTCTGAGCGAGAATTCAGGGATAAGCATCTATATGAACAATTACCTGACATTACGAATCTACGAGTAGATTTACCTATCAGGCTGTCCGAAATGATTACAAAGATGGCTAGTAAAAGGCCAAAGGACAGGTACAGCTCTGTAACTGATATAGTTCAAGTGCACTTAGATATATCGAAGAATATTGAAGACAAAAAGGAATCAAAATTGGACTCTTTGCTTCAAAAAGCAAATCAAAAAGTATCGTTGACCAATCAGAAAGAACTAGAAAGGCTGAAACAACAGGAGACAATAGACAATAAGCTAAAATTCATTGATTATTCTGTTAATTCTTTGTTTGAGATTTTCAATAGAAAAGTTAAAGAATTGAATGAGCAACTTGAAAGAACTAAAATTATTTCATTCATTAATGGAAGCCAAATGATTATAAGGTTTATGGATAAAAGCATCAATATCTCATTTTACCTAAGTTCAGATATTCAAGCGACTATTGAAAGACGAAAAAATCGTATTCTAGAGAATCAGGAAGAAAAATATGGGTTCGTGATCAATGAGGTAGAATCATCTTTTATAGAAAAGGATAATGTAATTTTCATTGGCCAAATAACTGCGGATCCTTTTTCTAATAATGTTCAAGTTTGGGGCTACAATCTATTACTGAGGAAAAGTGGTCCAGAGGATTTATATGGTGAGTGGTGGGTTGTTTGGTTTGATGATTCAGCTTTTGCAAGGAGATATCCTCATGAATATCATTATCCCTTAGGTATTCCAGAGTTCTACCAAGAGTACGAATTTGGGAGAGGACATGTAATGCATATAAGGACAATGGGAATCAACACCCTTTCTAATGAAGGGCTTGACAAGATTATGGAAAAACTATTTGAATAAAAAAACGTTGCCTAACTCGGTCGGTTTAATTAATTGGCTTCGGCAGCCCGGACTGCTTCATAATTAGCCCCAAAAGTCTATGAGAGTAAAATCGACCCACTTAGAAAATCTGTTGGCACCCGGACAGATCCTGCTGCCGAGACAAAGTCAATAGGGCTGCCGGCCGACGCGCTGGTGCCTTGTTTTTTGCTCGCCATCTAGATTATTTCATCGTGACCCTAAATTCACAATCCTTACCCGGACTTGGNNGGTACCGTCAAGACAAATTATCGTAACCAGATAACTCTCGTCCACCTACGGGACTGGCAAAAAACGCGGCACCGCGACGCTGACGCCAACTCATTAAACCGCCGGGCCGTTATGGCCAATAATTGACGTATCTCGATAGACAAATTCTAAATAATATTTTCAGTGAATTCTCTAAGCCACTTAAAAAATCAACTTATGAAGTACATTATCGTTTTTCTTACATTCATCTTGATTAGCTCATCTGCATTCGCTCAAAAAACTGATTCTTCAAAATATTTGCGAATATCAGATAGAGCTATTGAAACTATTAAGCTTGATGGCTTTCCTGATTTTTTAGCTGCTGATGGAAATGATGTTTGGGTAACGAATATTGGTAAAGTACAAAAACTTTCAGCAAATAGTAAAACACCTGTTTTAAGCGTAGTCATTCCAGACCCTTGCGGAGCACCAATAGTTGCAGAGGGTTATTTATGGATCGTAAGTTGCAAGGACAGATCTATTTACAAAATTGATCATCTGACTGGCAAGGTAAATGCTATAATACCCCTTAATATTTCTGACCCTGGGGGAGAAATTAGTTTGGCTTTTGGAGATGGATCACTCTGGATTCTTACAGACAGTGCCGGGACTCTATCCCGTATTGACCCTACTTCTAATACAATTATTAAAAATATTAAAGTAAACAAAAATTCATACTGTGCGACTTTTGGATACAATTCCGTTTGGATTACAACTTCGGAAGATCCAGGCTTTGTACAACGTATTGATCCTAAAACCAACAAGGTCGTTTGTACAGTTCCTGTTGGACCGAATCCGCGATTCCTTGCTGCAGGAGAAAATGGAGTTTGGACACTAAACCAAAAAGATGGAACAATAAGCCATATTGATCCAGATTCAAATAAATTAATCGCAGCCATCGAAGGAGAAGTACCTGGACCTGGAGGTGATATCACAGTTGGAAATAATAAAGTTTGGGTTCGATCTAAGAAGGGAGCCTTACTATTAACCATCGACCCAGTAGACAACAAAATAATAAACAAATATCTGCCACTTTGCGGAAGTGGGGCAGTCAGAGTTGCTAACAAATACACTTGGGTTAGCGCCCATGATGTAAATTCAATTTGGATTCTAGATGAAAAATAGTTCAATGACTTGTTGACAACTAAAATACTGGCCATAACACGGATGGTATAGGTAATTGCCTTCAGCAGCCCGGACTGCTTGATAATCAGCACCAAAAGTCTATGTTAGTAACTTCAATTCACTTATTAAATTTTGTATACCGTGACTAATCTTGCTGCCGAGACAAAGTCAATAGGGCTGCTGGCCAGCGCACCGTTGTCATGGTTTTTGCATCGTCATCTGGACAATTTTATCGTGACGTGACAACTCTGTACCGTTTACCGGGACTCAGCCATCTGGACAACTTCATCGTGACACGAAAATCCTGCCCACTTACCGGGACTTTGCAAAAACGCATGCCAATCCTGACACGGACGGCAACTCATTAAACCGCCGGGCCGTTGGTGGTAACAACCAGCGCTCCTGCACCAGTAGATGCCACCTTGACAGTTTTATCTT
>PLMC01000016.1 GCA_003141495.1 Bacteroidales bacterium | reverse complement strand
TTTCCTGATTCCACAAAGGTTATAATTGTTGCGGTTCCCGACCATCGGTTAAAAAGTGTTCTTGAAACTCTCAAATGTACACACGGAACTTTGGTGGCACATACTGCAGGTAGCTTTGGACTCGATATCTTTCCTGAACATATAAAACACAAAGGTATTTTCTATCCTCTTCAAACCTTCTCAAAAAACAGAAAGATAAGTTTCACTGATCTCCCTTTTTTACTTGAATCTTCGGATGATGAATCGTCTGTAATTCTTAAGGAAATGGCAGAATCCATTTGTGGGAAAGTACACTTCGTTGATACTGAGCAGAGAAGAATACTTCATCTTGCTGCCGTATTTGTCTGTAACTTTACAAATTATATGCTTACCATGGGTAAGGAGGTAGCATTAAAAGCTGGTTTTTCATTCGATATACTGGCTCCATTGATACAGGAGACTATCTCAAAAGCAATGGATTCGGGTCCCGAAAACTCACAAACCGGACCTGCAATAAGACATGATCATAATACGATAGAAAAGCATTTGGAATTACTATCTTTCTCAACTGAGTTTCAGAGGATTTATAATGAGATGACCCTGTCAATAATTGAACACTATAAAAGTCGGAATAATGGCTAATTTCAAAGAAGACCTTGTAAGAGTAAAAGCGTTTATTTTTGATATTGACGGAGTACTGTCACTGCAGACAATAACCCTTAATTCTTTTGGTGTCCCAAACAGAACAGTTAACCTTCGGGATGGTTATGCTCTGCAGCTGGCTGTGAAAAAAGGATATCATATTGGTATAATTTCAGGAAGCAAGTCAAAAGAGTATCAAAAGAGGCTCAGGATGTTGGGAGTTACTGATATTTACCTAAAGAGCCGGAGTAAGCTTAATGATTTTAATACTTTTCTTAAAAAGCACGATCTTGATAAATCTAATGTTCTGTTCATGGGAGATGATATTCCCGATTTTGAAGTAATGAAAGAAGCTGGTGTTTCTGTTTGCCCTTCTGACGCAGACAGTGAGATCAAGCAGGTTTCTTCTTATATCTCCGATAAAAAAGGAGGTGAAGGATGTGTAAGAGATGTAATTGAACAGGTACTTAGATTACATAATAACTGGATGGATTCAGACGCATTTACATGGTGAAATATGAAAGCATTCCTTAAGCTGATCAGATGGCAGAATCTTCTTATGGTTATCCTTACAATGGTGCTGATGAGATATGCTGTTATCGCACCCGTATTGAGCAAGATAGGAGTTATACTAATAATAGGAAGCGGTGAAGAGATGCCAATGTCGCTCCAATTTCCATGGTACGACTTTGTTTTACTGGTTGCCGCCACTGTCTTAATCACCGCCGGCGGATATGTGATTAACGATTATTTTGATATTAAAACCGATCTGATTAATAAAGGTAAGGTTATTGTCGGTACAAAAATCCCACGACGCCAGGCTATTCTATGGCACTCTGTTTTTAATATTGCAGGGGTGGCAGCAGGCTTCTATATCTCATATAAAGCTGGGTATATATGGCTGGGAAGCATGTTTCTTGTAGTCTCAGGGTTATTATATTTTTATTCAGCAAGCTATAAAAGACAGTTTCTGATCGGAAATATTATTGTAGCACTTCTTACAGCAATGGTTCCTATGCTGGTGGCTTTTTATGAATGGCCTGCATTATATAAATACTACGCAGCCAATGCTATCAGGCTTCCCAATATAAACTTTATTCTTTATTGGGTTGGAGGATTCGCACTTTTTGCTTTTTTAACTAATCTTATCCGCGAAATAATCAAAGATATCGAAGACTTTGAAGGAGATATAGTTTATGGCAGAAACACTGTTCCTGTTGTAATTGGAGTACTTTCTGCAAAAGTAGTTTCGGTATGTCTTATCACAATAACTATTATTCTTCTTTACCTGACATGGCACTTTTTTATAAATGATCTGATAACATTGGTCTACATAACTTCTGCGATTGTTTTTCCACTGGGATATGTCATTTATAAACTGCTTGGCAACGGTGAAAAGAAACATCTTCATAGTGCCAGCAGAATGATGAAGATTGTGATGTTAACAGGTATACTATACTCTATAGTAGTAAAAATAATACTTACCTGGAACTTGTTCTGATGATTATCGATAAACTCAATTACTATAAGATTATACTTGCTTCGCGTTCTCCAAGGAGGCAGCAACTGCTCCGCGAACTGGGACTTAAATTTGAGGTTGTAATTAAGGAATATGAAGAGATTTATCCGGAAGGTCTTAGCGGAGAAGAGATTGCCCGGTATATTGCATATGAAAAAGCAGCTTCTTTTAAAGATGAATTATCAGATAATGAAATAGTTATTGCTGCTGACACTATTGTGTGGTGTAATAGCAAAGTACTTGGCAAACCTCTCAATTACGAAGATGCAAAACGCATTTTGAGAGAAATATCAGGAAACATTCACGAAGTTATTACAGGTATATCTCTTCGTTCCCTTTCTAAGGAAGTGACCTTTTCAGAATCAACAAAAGTTACATTCGAAGCTCTCTCAGAGGAAGAAATATGTTATTATATTGATAATTACAAGCCTTATGATAAAGCCGGAGCATACGGTATTCAGGAATGGATCGGCATTATAGCTTGCAGCCACATTGACGGTTCATATTTCAATGTTGTCGGGTTACCCGTACAGAGACTTTATAAAGAACTTCAGAGTTTTATATTAAAATAGATCTAATTTTTATCACAAAATTTCAGGTAAAATGAAGATTGTTGCTGACGATAAAATACCTTTTCTGAAGGGAGCGCTCGAACCCTTTGCAGAGGTGGTTTACATTCCAGGGAAACAGATTAGCAGGGAAATACTGAAGGATTCTGATGCATTGCTGATCCGTACAAGAACTGTCTGTAATGAGAATCTTTTGGAGGGGACAAGCATAAGGTTTATTGGTACTGCCACTATCGGTTTTGATCATATAGACACACATTATTGCCGTAGAAACAAAATAATCTGGACAAATGCTCCGGGATGCAATTCATCGTCGGTTCAGCAATATATTGCAGCAGCTTTACTCAGGATCTCATCTGAACACCACTTTAATCTGAAGGACAAGACATTAGGAATTATTGGTGTTGGAAATGTCGGATCAAAGGTTGAAAAGTTTGCACGAAGTATCGGGATGAATGTATTGTTAAATGATCCTCCCCGGGCAAGAATGGAGGGAAAAAAGAATTTTCACAGCCTGAATATAGTTTTGTCCGGGTCTGATATACTTACTGTTCATATACCTCTGAATTTAGTTGGGGAAGATCAAACCTGGCATCTTTTTAATGAAGAGAGTTTTAAAAAGATTAAAAAGGGAGCATGGTTTATCAATTCTTCCCGCGGTGAAGTGACTGACACATATGCTCTGAAGAAAGCACTTTATTCGGGTATGCTTAACGGTGCGGTAATTGATGTCTGGGAAAATGAACCGGATATCGATCCTGAACTTTTGCAGCAGGCTTTTATTGCAACTCCCCATATTGCCGGTTATTCATCAGAAGGTAAAGCTAATGGGACCGCTATGATTGTCAACTCCTTAAACAAATATTTTATTCTTCCGTCAGAAAACTGGTACCCGTCCAATGTTCCTCCTCCTGCTTCTCCTTATATATCAATTGATTGTATCAGTAAAACTGATGAAGAAATAATCAGAGAAGCTGTAATACATACTTATAATATAGATAAAGATAATATCAGGTTTCGTCTTTCTCCCAAGGATTTTGAAAAACTGAGAGGTGATTATCCTGTCAGACGCGAGTTTCCTTCCTATTCTGTAAAACTAAAGAACGGTTCAGAAAAAACTCAAAAAACTCTCGCCAGTTTAGGCTTCGGAATAGTTGTATGATTGTCTTGCGGTCTAATAACCTTCTTATTTTTATTCCCACTTTGCGGGATTTCGTCACTTCGTTCTTCAACTTTTGTCTTTTGTCTTTAATGACTTACAGCAACCCGTTCCCTGGCCATAGCGAATTCTTTCACCTGGAATACAAATGCCTGAAGCCTGGTATCGAGTGATACAGAGTCCTGACCATCATAAGCAATATTAATAAATGGAATATTGTTATGGTCTTTCCTGAAAGTATCACTAACTGAAGCAACAACCGTTCCAGGCATACATGTAAATGGTAGAATGGCAGCTATACCAGAAACGCCGCGTTGCGTAAGAGCTACTGATGTACCTATAGCAATTGCCGGGTCGCCATCATAAAACTGATTAACGTACTTATTGCATAAACTTAGCATATCGTGCAGGGATACATCTTTCTCATGATCAATAAATTTTTCAATACCACGGAGGAGGGAGGATGCAATTACTTCCTGTCCAATTCCCTGAATTTTAGATTTAACAATCCCTTTTTTATCATTTTTCCATCTGCTGTCGCGGGTAAAACGATAAGTCGAATAAGTTAACCATTCAGAGAATGGAGCAACATACACTTCGACACCAAGATCCTCCAGTCGGTTTGAAATATTACCGTTGCAGGCAGCGTTGTCGCGCATAAATATCTCTCCTATTATTGAAACTACAGGTTTCCTTTGGCTTTTATCAATCCTGATTTTCATATAGTCTGAAACAATTCCAACGAGTGTCTTATGCAGACCACCTGTTCCGTTTTCTATACATTTTACAAGTCGCGATATTGAATCATCATATAGCCTGTCTGATTCTCCTTTGTTTAATTCGTAGGGTCGTGTTTCCCTGTGGATTTTATGGAGATAGTCGGCAACTACAAAACCTTTCCATGCATTTATTCTGAATCTTTGCCCATGCTCACCCGCAACATCGTCATATGATGTATCATTCGACGGGGTAATAAGTTCAGCTTTCTGAAATCCAAGCCTGTCAAAAAGAATCCTGTGAAATTGATTATACTGACCAAACCGGCATGGGCCATTGTGATCGGGCATAAAAAAGCTCATTTTTGAAGGATCTGCTCCAGGTTCCATGAGTTTTTTGAGAAAGCTCCCTGTTGTGCATATCATGGGAAAGCACTCTTTTGATGAGGTGTATTTTCTACCCAGCGCTAAATCCTCTCCAGTCTGTTTTGGGAGCACTTCGGAAGGGATTCCGCAACTGCGGGCAGCAGCAGAAATCATATAGGCACCATCGTTCATGTACGGAAAATACATTACCCTGTCTTTCTGTGGTGAAGAAGGACTGGGGCGTGGTCTGAAGATTTCCAATTCTTTCTTCTGATTTTTCTCAGAACCACTAAGACTATCGAGAAAAGCTTCGATCCGGGTTACCATTCCAGCATCGGCAGAGTGTTCATCAATCTCAAGATGTAAAAATGGTTTACCTTTCAGCTCTTCTGTAACATAATGCCATATAAATGAGTCGGGTCCGCAACGAAAGTTACTTATGTATACTGCATGTAACTTATCATTTTTTGCTACCAATTGGGCGGCAGCAATAAGCTTTTGCCCGTTGGGCCAGTACATATTTCTATAGTTTGCAAAAATATTGTAAGGAGACAGATCAAGCATATCCAGCGGGATTGGCATAACATTCTGGTTTATAAGCTTTTCTACTAGTCCCAGATTGAGATACTCATCAGTACTGTTATAAGGTCTTCCTAAAAGTACAACCGGACGACAGTTTTCGGGGATTGAATTAAGTACTTCTTTGCCAAAATCAGTTAGCCGTTTTTCGAATGATGTCTGTACCTCATCAGCCTTATATATTGCCTTTTTTATTTCTGTTTTACTGATTCCGAATTTCTCATTGAAATATCCGGTCATCTCTTTTAAAAGAGCTCTTTCAAAATACCTGAAATGAAGTGTAGGTATAAGGAGTTTTGACTCATCAACTTTCCCGCGCAGGGCTGCCTTTATCATGAAGGGATATGTCTGTATCCAAGGACAGTTGGAGTTGGATGTTTTATTTCCTTTCTTTTGTTTAGCATTAACAATGAAGGGAAGAAAGATATAGTCAACACCCTTATCCATAAGATCTATAACATGACCATGCATCAGTTCAACAGGAAGACAGGTTTCAGTAGTTATTGTCTCAATTGATTTTGCTACAAGCGATTTATCCGATTCTTTTGAAATGACTACTGTAAATCCAAGTTGTTCAAAAAAGGTTCTCCAGAAAGGAAATTGCTGATAAAACACCATCAGGGCTCTCGGAATTCCTATAGAAATTGAGTTCCTGTAGCTTTTTTCCACAAACCCCTCCATCAACATTTCGGTCCTCTTTGCAAAAAGATTCGGGATATTGTTATTTACCTTCTTCCTGTCATCGGTTTCGTACTTTTCACAACGCCCGCCATAGTA
>PLMC01000078.1 GCA_003141495.1 Bacteroidales bacterium | reverse complement strand
TATTCATCAATCCTGCAAATATATAAATTATTGGGCATAACATTTAAGAATACCCAGGGTGAAGCAAGGTGACAACAATTATGATAATTAAGTTTCAGATTATTATCTTTGATAAAAATTCGGGGAAAATGAAAAACCTGCCTGTCTGTTTAGCTGTTATTTTTTCAGTTGTTAGTTCCGGTTGTTCTCATAAATCTGTAGAGAATGATATAAAAGTAATGACACTGAACGTAAGATATAATAATCCGGAAGATAGTATCTACTCCTGGCCAAAAAGGGCCTCACAGGTCTGTGATTTTATTTTATTGGAAAAACCTGATGTTTTTGGCATGCAGGAAGTGTTGTGGAATCAGTACCAGGTTCTCGAAACAATTCTTACCGATTATTCTTCAGTTGGCGTAGGGCAATCTGATGGAGCAAGGGAAGGGGAGATGAACCCGGTCTTTTTCAGGAAAGAAAAATTTGATTTAATCAGGAACATCACTTTCTGGCTATCCGATTCACCCGACATTGCCGGTTCAAAAGGACGGGGCTCTTCTCTGCCCAGGATTGTGACATGGATGGAACTTGTTGAAAAGAAAAACCATAAACATTTTTTCTTTTTCAATACTCATTTTTCCAATGATTCTGATTCTGCAAGTATTGTGAGTTCAAAAATACTTCTTAAAGAAGTCAGTAAAATAGCTGAGGGTTACCCCTTCATAATTTCCGGTGATTTTAATATGCCTCCAACCAGTAATGGTTATTCAATCTTAACCGGACCCTATGAAAGTGTACCCCTTTTAAAAGATTCTTACCTTATAACTGAAAAAACCCCCCTGGGTCCGGTTCATACATTCAACGGGTTTTTTGACAAAACGAAAAAAACCGCACGTGTAGACTACATTTTCGTAAGGAACAGCATGAGAGTATTGGATTACAAGACGGTAATCAAAGAGGAACATGGGATCTATATCTCAGATCACTGGCCTGTAGAGGCAGTTATCTCAATCAATTGATTTTAATCTATTTTCTCTACCTTATGCTGTTTTCCTATAACGTCTTACCGCCAGACTTGTAGAACATACTGCAATTACAATAAGTGAAATAATTTCCCGGCTGATATCATGTATTGTTGATCCTTTCAGCATTACCATCCTGTTTATCTTCATAAGATAAGCAACAGGATTAATCATGTTAAAAATCTGTGCCCAGTTTGGCATGCTTTCATAAGGTGTGAAGAGGCCGCTCATAAGCATGAATATGATCATACAGAAAAATGCAATAAACATAAACTGCTGTTGTGAGCCGGAGAATGTTGAAATAAACAGAGCAAGTCCCAGGACGGCAATCAGAAAAATGAATGAACAGACAAAGAGAAGAGTAATACTTCCGACAAAAGGTATATTGAAGACAAGCTTGCCAATTATCAGTCCTATAGAAAGATCAATCAGACCGATGAGAAGAAATGGAACCATTTTAGCTATGATTAGTTGGTACTTCCTTACAGGTGTTACGTTTAACTGTTCAATCGTGCCCATCTCTTTCTCCCTGACCATGTTAAGTCCTGCAAGAAGGAATCCTACAACCGTCACAAGGAGTGTTAAAACTCCTGGAAGCATATAGTGATTATAATTAAGCATTTCATTGTACCAGAACCTGTTTGTGATAATTATCTGAGGGACAAGATTAACAGGAATTGTATTGATGTTTTTAGTCAGTATATTCCTGTTATAATCACGGATAACACCGCTAAGGTATGCCCATGTAAGCTGTGCCGATGAAGCATTAATTGCATCGACTGAGGCCATCAATTTTCCTGTTTTTCCTGTTCCGAGATTCTTTCCAAAACCGGATGGTATATTAAGTATCAGATCAAATTTATTTTTGTGCAGAAGGTTATTTGCCTCATTCTCCGAAAAAGTTGAAAATGTCACTTTGAAAAAGGTGGATCCTTCAAGTTTACTTATCAGACCTCTCGATTCAGAGGTCAGATCGTTGTCAATAATGCAGAGTCGCACATTCTTGATCTCAAATGTAACTGCAGGTACAAGGAGCAGCATCTGAGCAATAGGTACTGCAAACATAGCCCTGGAGATGAATTTGTTACGGAAGATCTGAAGAAATTCTTTTCGGATCAGATATAATATTGTTCTCATTTTAGGGCTTTTATTTTTCCAATTATTTTCAAATAATAGAGGTCCATTAATTATTCACAATGGCTCACGGTTCAGGACTTACGACTCACGGAAAACCAATTCAATCCCTCCTTGTGTCGTGCGTCGTGCGTCGTTAGACCAGACTCTATTCAAGTCTTACTTTAAATTTTTTTACACTTAATCCAATGAAAAGTACTGTCATGGAAAGAAGCACAAGTGTCTCTTTCCAGACATATAGGAAACCGGTTCCTTTAATCATAATACTTTTTATTATTGTAATAAAATACCTTGGTGGTAACAAATAGCTAATATATCTATATATATCATCCATGTTTTCAATTGGGTAAATGAAACCTGAAAGGAGGATAGTGGGAAGCATCATCCCGACTAAGGAAATAAAGATTGCCGCCTGCATGCTGCTCGCTATGGTTGAAATAAGTATTCCTACTGACAGACTCAGCATTATATATAACATTGATTCTGCGAGTAGCAGTATAATACTTCCTTTAACAGAAAGTCCAAACACCAGCCATGAAAGAACAAGTATAAGGATTACGTTTATGAAAGAAAGAAGGAAGTATGGCACTACCTTACCAAGAATAATCTGTATCGGTCGAAGAGGAGAGACCAGCAATACCTCCATGGTTCCGAACTCTTTTTCCCGGGTAATTGTAACAGACGTCATGAGAGCACATATAAGTATTAGTATCATGGTTATTACACCCGGGACAAACATGTGCTGACTCTTTAGTTCGGGATTATAAAGCATTTTTACCTCGGGCTGAATGAGTATCGGATTATTGGCTCTGATTCCTGAAATATCGGTGTTGAAGCCAGATATTATAGCCATTGTATAGTTGGTGACAAGGGTGGCTGTATTTGGTTCAGCCCCGTCGGCTATTAGACTCACGCTGGCTTTTCCTTCGTTTTGCAGTTTTTTTTCAAAATTTTTTTCAAAAATTATTACCTCTTTGGTCTTGCCCTTTCTGAAAATATCTTCAATCTCATCATAACTTACAAGATTTTCTGTCCTTTTGAAAAATCCCGAGGAGATTATCTTATCTGTCAGTTTCTGTGTTGTTTCATCTTTCGATAAATCAAGAAATGCCACGCCGGCATTCTTAACATCAGTGCTTATCGCAAAACCGAAGATAAGTATCTGTGCAACAGGTATCCCGAAAATAATAAAAAGTGTTCTGTAATCCCTGAAAATATGCAGGAACTCTTTTTTTACAAAACCCAGGAATCGTTTCATATAGTATTCTGATAATCAAATTACAAACAAATAATCCATTTTCTGTCTCTCCTTTTTTACCCTCCAAACCCCCCAAATGGGGGCTATAATTCAGTTATTACAGGGCGATTCAACTGCTAAATACCCAACTTTTTGCACAATTTTCATCAGCAATATATTTCTAACCCCCCAAATGGGGGGCAGGGGGTCAATTTGGCCGTGCTATCTTAATAAATACGTCCTCAACCGTAGCCGCATTATAGAGTTTCTTCAGGTTTTCGGGCGTGTCAAGGGCAACAATTTTAGCTTCGCTCATAATTGAGATCCTGTCACAATATTCAGCTTCATCCATGTAATGTGTTGTTACGAAAACAGTGATTCCTCTTGAAGCTGTTTCATATATCATTTCCCAGAACTGCCTGCGTGTAATCGGGTCGACACCACCAGTTGGTTCATCGAGAAAAACTATTTTAGGTTCATGAAAAACAGCTATAGAGAATGCAAGCTTCTGACGTAAACCAAGCGGCAGATCAGCAATTAATTTGTTTCCATAATCACGGAAATTCAGCTTTTCAAGAAGGTTTTCTGTTCTTTCTTTGATCAGCGACTTGCTCATTCCATAAATCCCACCATAGAGCATAATATTTTCTTTAACGGTCAGGTCTTCATATAATGAGAATTTCTGACTCATATAGCCGATCTGTTTTTTAATCTCTTCCGGCTTCTTTGATGCATTGATTCCGGCAACTATAACTTCCCCTGATGTTGGAGCTGAAAGTCCCGACAAGATTCTGATGGTAGTTGTTTTACCAGCACCATTAGCACCCAGAAAACCAAATATCTCTCCTGCATAAACCTCAAAATTAAGATTGTCGTTGGCTACAAAGCTGCCAAATTTTTTTACCAGATTACGAACAGTGATTACCGAATTATTCATCTTCTTATTTAGTATTTCCCATATCCAATACCACTTTTCCCATTACGCTTTTGTGCCTTTGCGCCTTCACACCGTTGCGCCTTTTTTCATAAGTTCAAGAAATCTGTCTTCAATACCCGCTTCAGTCTCTACAGCTGTTACTTTGGATAGCCCTTCCTTGCTGAGAAATCTGAACAATGATTCATCGATACTGTCATCTGAAAAAGTGACATGAACTGAATCTCCAAATGGATAGGCTGTCACTGTCCCTGGGTATTTTCTTAATGCGATTATAAGTTTGTATTTTTCAGATGCCTTTATCATAAAAAGCTTCCTGCTGAAACCATTGCGGATCTTCTGCGGAGGGGCAACTGTGAGGATCGATCCGTTCTGGATAAGCGCTACCCTGTCGCATCTCATAGCTTCATCCATGTAGGGTGTTGATACGATTATAGTAATATCATGTTGACGGAGCCTGGCCAGCATAGCCCAGAATTCGGACCTCGAAACTGCATCAACACCTGTAGTGGGTTCATCAAGGATCAGAAGCTTTGGTTTATGGATAAGTGCACATGAAAGTGCCAGCTTCTGTTTCATACCACCTGAAAGTTTGCCTGCCAGCCTCTTCTTAAAAGGCTCGATATGTGAATAGATATCAGAAATAAGGTCATAGTTTTTCTTTACTGTGGTTCCAAACACTGTTGCATAAAAATTCAGATTCTCCTCTACAGTGAGATCCTGATAAAGGCTGAACCTCCCTGGCATATACCCAATATTTTTACGGAGCTCCTTAAACCCTGCTATACAATCCATTCCCAGTACCTTCATTTCCCCTTTATCGGGAAGAAGAAGTGTAGCAATAATCCTGAAAAGTGTCGTTTTGCCGGCGCCGTCGGGACCAATAAAGCCAAATATCTCTGATTCATCTACCGAGAAGGCGATATCATTCAGAGCTTTTGTCGATCCGAACGCTTTACTAATATCCGTTGATTCTATAACTTTTTTCATTTGCTTTTCACGATCAGAATTTCGCTTCGCCAGGCATCCCCGACTTAAGTGTTCCGTCATTTTTCACTTCTAAATCAACCGCGTAAACCAGAATTACCCGCTCTTCTTTTGTTTGTATTATCTTCGGAGTGAACTCAGCTTTATCGGAGATGTAGCTAATTATTCCCGGAAATGAGGTATAACCTTTTTTCCCATTGTCGATTCTGACCGTACATTGTTTTCCGATTTTAATAGTTCCGAGTTGTGCTCCACTTACATATACTTTTAATTTCATAACCGACAGATCTGCAATTTTCACAAGTTGTTTGCCGGCAGCTGTTATCTCTCCGGCTTCACTATATTTTTCAATTATAGTTCCATTCAGAGGGCTTAAGACAGAACTTCTTCTGATTTGTTCATTGAGAGTACTTTTTTTTGATTCTGAAACTGTAAGTTCAGCAGCAACGGATTCCTTCTGAGTATAATTTGCTGCTATCTGTTTCTGAAAAACAGCAACCTGTCCTGTAAGATCATCGAGTTGTTTTTGTGTCGCAGCATCATCCTTAAGCATCTTGCCTGTTCTTTTAATATTGACATCCAGATTCATTATCTGTTGATTAAGGATATCATTCTGAGCATTTATTGAGTTGATCCGTGTCGTAACACTCTTCATATTTGCATCTATTTCAGCTTTCTGGAGATGAAGAACAGTTGTATCAACAAGGGCTATCGTTGTGCCTTTTTCAACAAGGACACCCTCTACCGGATCAAATTGCAGAATGCGTCCGTTTGTTTCGGCAGATATTATGACTTCAGTTGCCTCAAAGTTCCCAAATGCATCGGCTTTGTCGGCTTTGTTTTTGCAGCCGGCTAAAAGAATGGCAGCAATTATTATTAATGATCTGGTTTTCATGTTGTTATTATGTTTGTTTTTCATTGGTCTGTTTTCTTCTTTTGCCCCCTGCCCCCTTAAAGGGGGGTTTATTCTCGATCTTTTATTTTAAATTGCCTTATGAGTGGAATTTAGCCCCCCTTTAGGGGGTTGGGGGGCCTACCATCACATGGGGGCTATTCTATTTCTTTTCCGCTTATATTCAGATATTCAATCATCGCCATCGAAAGATTTATTTTATGGATCTCAGAGTTTATTAGAGCCTGTCTTTCTGTATTAAGTTCATTCAGATATTCGGTTGCAGTTATACTACCGTTTTGATATTGAGATTCAGAAGAGGCAGTAATCTTTTTCCTCAGAGTAATAAGTTCGGAATCCCGATCAATCAAAGCTTTAAGACTTTCTATTTCAGAATTTTTTGTTTCAAGCATTCTTTTAAGATTATCTGTCAGATCATTTTTCCTGTTATCAAGGATTCCCTGTTGGAATGAGATTATTTGTTTCTCATTCTTAGCTTTGTTCCAGTCGAATATATTCCATTTTATACTGGCACCGAGTACATAATATGGAGCAAACTCATTTTTAAAGAAGTTACTTCCGGGAGGATTACCGTATCCAAGAGTGGCAAATCCTATTGCTTTAGGCAGCCTTTTACTTTCGATAACTTTCATCCCGGCAGCAAGTTGCTCTTTCCTCAGATCGAAAAGCTGCAATTCGGGACGTGACAATTCATTTGAAAGTTCACCCGATATTGAAGGAAGAATAAGCTCTGTAGAGGCTTCAATTTTATTACCCGTAAGATCTGATAGAATTTTAATGAAGGATGATTTTCTAATCTCATTTTCAGCCAGTTGCTGTTCAATATTAATCTTTTCCGAGGTAAGCACATCCACGTCGGATTTTATAATCACACCGTTATTAACTGCAGATTGCATTGATGCGATCCGCTTTTTAATAATTTCAAGATAGTTATTCAGAAGCTCTTTCTGCCTCGCGAGGAGCAAAAGGTTGAAATAGCAACCGTTTATCTGACCACGAAGTTTATAGAGATCTGTCTCAGTCTGTTTTTCATTTACGCTAAGGTCTGCTTTTTCAAGCGCTCGTGCTCCTTTGATGGCACCTCCGTCATAAATGACCTGGTTAATATCCAGAGTAATCTTATACTGCTCGTTTGGCAGAGGTTTTATTGCATTTGCGATACCAGGTATTGGAAGGGAGCCAAGAACACCGCTCAGATCCACAACGGAAGAATTATAAATCAGGCTTCCGTTTGCATCGAGCGTTGGTAGCCAACCCATTACCAGGTTTTCATCTTTAAGTCTTGAAATATCCGAGTATCCTTTTTTTTCACCGGCAAGGGCGTTAGATGCCATGGCCTGGTCATAGCACTCTTTCAGAGTCAGGATTTTTTGGGCGTTAAGAGTATTTGCCAGGGAAATTATAAGAACTATTATAATGAGGACATTCCTTTTCATTTATGTGAATTTAATCGTTTATAAAAAAGGGTTTTGTTATTTTTTTAATGCGTTAATAACAAAATCAGCTGCGAATGTCTTTCTCTCTTCCATGTATTCATTAAAGTCGAGACCCATTTTATCGAGAACGCCTTCAAGTATGCCCCTTGCAGCAAACGGAAAAACACTCATGGCAGCCATTGAAATCATTATTTGAGGCAATGTTTCCTGAGATATATTGTATTTCTGGAGTTCGTTTTTATGTTGTTCATAAAGTTGTAACCAGATGTTATTGAAATCAATATTATTAAGGAGTTTTTTTATTCTGGCCGGATTCCGGTTAACTTCATTCAGTAGAAATCCGGGCAGTCTGGGATTTGCCTGCAGAAATGAGATGTGTTCCCTGAAGAAAAACCTAATTTTTGCTTCAAGGTTAAGATCATCGTCGAAAACCGGTGCAAATTTCTTAAATATTTTTTTTGCGATCATCTCAAAAACAGCACTGAACAGCTTATCTTTCGTTCGAAAGTAATAGTGCAAGAGCGCTTTATTAATTCCCGCATGATCAGCAATATCCTGCATCCGGGCTCCATCCAGACCTTTTTCAACAAATACATCTGTTGCTGCATCAAAAATTTTCTCTTCGGTCAATTTATCATTCTCTGACATAATTTTAGCGTTTTGGTTTAACTAATGGGTTTAACCGAATGGTCAAAAGTATAATATCTTTTTATTTTGACCAAATAATTTTTAAAATATTTGACGTATCTTTCAACAAACTTCAGAGATTAGTATAATTGATTCATGGCATGCAATTAACAGATAACTCGAGAAATCGATTTTTTCTTATCTTTCTTACGACAGTATTCTTTTCATTATTACCACTGAAAGCACAGGATCCGCAGGGATGTTTCCTGATAGATTTTCATACAAAAACTGCGGTAATTCCTCCTTACGAAGATCATAAACAGATGGATTTTTACCCTACAGTAATAATAACTGTTGACCATACTGACACCCTTGCTAGGGTTTCAAAATATGTCTATGGTAATAATTCAAACCCATACATGACCCAGATGGTCACAGAGCCTGCTTTGCTGTCAAATATCAGTAAGCTCTCACCAAATATTATCCGTTATCCGGGGGGAAACCTTAGCAGTATTTTCTTCTGGAACTCATCTAACAACCAGCCTCCTTCCGATGCACCTGCAAAGATTGCAGATTCAGACGGAAATCTTGTTGATGCCGGATACTGGTATGGGAGAAATTCAGATAGCTGGACTCTCTGTCTCGACAATTATTATGCTATGCTTTCCCAGACCAACAGCACAGGGATCATAACTGTCAACTATGGATATGCAAGATATGGCACCGGGCCGAAACCTGCTATTACTGCAGCTCATTATGCCGCGGATTGGGTCAGGTACGACAACGGACGCACTAAATACTGGGAGATTGGGAATGAAAGCGGCGGACCATGGCAGGCAGGTTTTCGAATAAATATGGCTGCAAATCAGGATGGTCAGCCAGAAATTATTTCGGGCGCTTTATATGGAGAACACTTTAAAATTTTTGTTGATTCAATGAAAAAAGCAGCAGCTGAAACGGGACATATAATTTATATAGGCGCTCAGCTTATCCAGTACGATGCCTCAAGTTCATATAATCCCCCCGACAAAACCTGGAACCAGGGCTTTTTCAAGAGTGCAGGAAACAAGGCTGATTTTTTTATTGTTCATAATTATTTTACTCCATACAATGAAAACTCAACCCCTACAGTAGTACTTAACAGCGGACAAACTGAAACTATCAATATGATGGCGTTTCTGAAATCGAATACTGCTGCTAACAATGTTGACATGAAACCACTTGCGCTTACGGAATGGAACATTTTTGCCGTAGGCTCTAAGCAGGCGTGTTCTTATATAAACGGAATGCATGCAGCTCTGGTACTTGGGGAGTTGATTAAGCAGCAGTATGGACAAGCATCGAGGTGGGACCTGGCCAACGGTTATTCTAATGGGAATGACCAGGGCATTTTCAATAACCGCGATGAACCCGGTGTTTCTGACTGGAACCCCCGGCCTGCATTCTTTTATATGTATTACTTCCAGAAGTTTTTTGGTGATCACATGCTTAATTCAAGTGTTATAGGTGATCCTAATATAATCTGCTATGCATCATCTTTTAAGTCAGGTGAGATTGGGCTGGTTGTAATTAATAAAGGAACCAAAAATGAAATGATCGGAATAAACCTGAAGGATTTTGGCTTTGGTGAACGATACTATATGTATAGTCTAACTGGAGGGCCAGACAATGGTGATTTTTCACAGAAGGTTTATGTGAATGATCATCAACCCGATAACGCAACAGGTGGGCCCATAAACAATATAGACGAACTAAAAGCATGGTCCGATTTAATCTCGCAGCCGGTGACATTCTATTCCCCTGAATATTCCGTTCAATATATACTTATTGACCATAGCTCTCATATTATTGATGATATTTCAGAGAATGAAGTTATAAAGCCAAAGATCTATCCAAACCCTGCAAAGGACATTATCATAGTCACCTCAGCTTCTGATATTGACAAAATTGAAATTACTTCACTTAACGGGGGAATTGTAAAAACTGTTACTTCCCCATCGGCTGATAACACTATTAAGACTAATTTGTCTTTGCCGTCGGGAATCTATCTCACCAGGGTATATAGTAAAGGACATATCTCAGTTGCAAAGCTGATTGTGATTAAATAGTTGGCCGCATTTTAGTGGGAGATCCCTCGAATCTCTATTTCTTAACCGCTTTCCTTCTAAAGAGCTGTTTTGATTTTATTAAGGATTTGCAATACTCATAAAATATTTTCAAAAAAACAATATTTATAAAAATTAATATTTTATATTTACAATATATAAATAGCTTATATATTAAACTATGATACCAACAGACCTTATTAAAGGATCACTAAAGACAATCGTCCTTAAGCTTTTAAAAGAGGAAGGACCAATGCATGGTTACGCTATTACCCGAAAAGTGGAGGAACTTACCGAAGGGAAAATAAAACTTACATATGGAGCATTGTATCCTATTCTTCATAAACTCGAAAAGGATGGTTCTCTCGTTACTGCTTCGGAAAATTTTAATAACAGAATAAGAATCTATTATGCTCTGACTCCTAAAGGTCATACTGTTGTAGCTGACAAAATAAAAGAACTTAACGAGTTCATTGAATCTCTTCAGCGAATAGTTGATACAAAACCCCGGTTGAGCCATGCCTGAATTAAGTCTGCATCATATAGATCAGATCAATCGCGATATCAGCAGACAGGAGATCACATTTTCACATCTGCTTGAAGAACTTATTGATCATGTCTGCTGTGATGTGGAGGATGAGATGCGGAAAGGAATGAGTTTCACAGATGCTTATCATAGGGTGAAACAAAAAATGGGATCACGGAGACTGAAAGAGATCCAGGAAGAGACACTTTATGCAGTTGACACTAAATACCGCTTTATGAAAAATGTTATGAAAATTTCAGGCGTAATTGGCACAATAATGCTAGGTTTTGGAGTAATATTCAAGATCCAGCATTTTCCATTGGCAGGAGCTCTAATGACTCTGGGAGCCATGCTGCTGGCATTTGTCTTTTTACCATCAGCTCTCGGAGTTTTATGGAAAGAAACTCACAGCAGGAATAGACTATTCCTGCTCATTTCAGCATTTCTGACTGGAGCATGCTTTATTGCAGGTACACTTCTTAAAATTCAGCATTGGCCCGGTGCCGGTTATATTCTTATCCTCGGAACCCTGTCATACATACTTCTCTTTATCCCTGCATTGATGGTGAACAGAATGAATGACCCGGAAAACAAGGCTAAAAGGCCTGTTTACATCCTGGGTGCAGCCGGGTCTGTTCTCTTTGTTGTAGGCATGCTCTTCAAAATGCAGAGCAGCTGGCCACTCGTAATGAAGCTCTGGCCACTCGCAACTTTGTTTATGATTATCGGAATAATCCTGTTATCCTTTCTGGCATTTCCTGCGTTTACATGGCTCACCTGGAAGAAGGAAAGTCATATTAGTTCCATGTTCATTTTCCTGGTCATCGGATTTCTTTTAATTGTAATCCCGGGTACTATGGTAACCCTGAACCTGCAAAATTCATATCAGACTTATTATTATCGTAATAATAGTCAGCAGACTTTCATGAATAATTATCTTTTTTGGAACAACAGGGTCAAGGCCAGCATGTTAGATTCATTAAGCTACCTTAAGGCGGAACAGCTGCATGACCGAACCAGAGGAGTGCTCGCAATTATCAGCAATATCCAGGAAAAAATGGTACTGGAATCGGAAGGAGAACCAGGTAAGCCGACAGTAAGCTTTGATCTGATCTATCTGACTGAAGCTGGTAAGCAAATACAATATATTAAACTCTCCAAACCATTCAACACAAACCTTCCAAAGGATTTTCTTTTCCCAGGCTGCAGTGCACGGAAGGAACTTAATTCGTCAATGGCAGAATACATAAGCCATTTAACCAGTATAACTCCTACAGAAGATATATTGAAGTATAAAAAACTACTTGATACGGAAACATTTTTGCCAGCGGGAAACCCGGAAGAAGGTGAAATGTCACTAATGTCAGGACTTCATACCCTTGAGATCATAAAAAACGGACTCCTTATTGTTGAATCATGTGTTTTAAATGAAATTGCAAAACATTGATAATAACTTAAATCTATAAAACCATGAACCCCACATCTAATGATTGACATTTTATTTTTATCAAAATGTGGGCTCCATAATACCTTTAAAATCAAAATTATATAATTATGAAAAAAAAGATATATATTCTCGGAGTTATTACAGCCACGATTATTTCCACCGGAGCAATACTCAAAGTGAACCATTGGCCGGGAGCTGCAATTAGTCACCGGAACTTTGATACTGGTCCAGCTCTTCTTACCGGCTGCATTGATTAATAATTACAAAGCTGAGGGCAGCAGTCAGAATAAGTTGCTTTATATAGTAACATTTATTACATGCTTTGTTGTATTCACAGCAATGCTTTATAAAATAATGCATTGGCCTTATGCAGGCATCGGACTGCTTATTGCCCTCCCATTTCCGTATATTGTTTTTCTTCCTGTTTTTCTGAAGGTTACTTCGAAGAACAAGAATTTCAACATTTACAATACAGTTTTTGTCCTGCTTCTGTTGGCGCTGAATTCAGTATTCTAGGCACTTCTTGCACTAAATGTTTCGAGAGAGACTGTAGTTGACAGTTATAATATTTCACGGAACTATTGTAAGGCAGAGGCATTCATGGTTCATCTCCCGATAAATGTCAATAAATCAGCCGTTAATGTGAAAATTGATGAGATAATAAAGATCACAAATAATTACCAGGATCTGATATTAAAGCATGAAGGAATGACCCTTGAACAATGGGAAAAAAATCCGGGGAATTTACTTAGACCTGAATCCCCGAATATTGCCGCAGGTGTATTGTCAGACAACGGTGAAATACCGGCAGGGGTAAGGCTTGAAAAGGCGCTTAGTGAACTTGTTGCTTTAATGAAACAAACTAAAGGTTATGAAGAGACAGCGAGTGCTCTGCCCGCAATAATTGGACTCCGTCAAGAGAAAGACGAGGATCCAGCCTGGACTTTCAGTGGCACGAACATTATCATCCCTCTTTCCTGGGTCCTTATTTACCTCGATGGTCTTGAAGCAAATCTGTTAATGATAAAAGCTTCTCAGTCAGGTATGTAATAAAGACGCTTTACAACCTTTCACATTCACAACTTTTAAAGATATTATCTAAAAAGATCAATTAACCGCAAAGGCACTAAGAAGGCACAAAGGGCTCGAAGACAAAAGTCGTCGCGGCAGTCTGGCCCCTTGGCTAAAATATCATACCATGCTATTTCTTAACGCTCGGGCCTCTTTTCGATCTCTGCGTTTCACGAGTAATCTGAATCTTAAATCCACCCGTCTGTCGGTAAAATCAATCAGTACTTCTATTAAGTTTTCATAGGGTTAAGCCTCGCCATACATTTATCCCAAAATTGGAAAGTTCTATGAGAAAATTGATTTTGATATTAAGTTTAAGTCTGGTTGTAACGGTTGAGGATATTATCGCTCAACAAGACAGCATATGGACTCTTGATAAATGTATTAATTATGCGTTAAGCCGTAATATCCAGGTAAGGAAAAGCGAACTCTCAAACCAGCAGTATATGGTTTATTCCGAACAGGCTAAGGCACAACGGCTGCCCTCGGTGAATGCTTCGGCTGGTCAGAATTTTAATTGGTCAAAAAGTACTGCTGCAGGAGAATCCGGATTAAAAGGAAGTAACGGTTCAAATTATTCGGTGAATTCAGGAGTTATTGTTTTCAATGCATCAAGGCTTACATACCTGATAAAACAGGCTGAACTCAGCATTGAAGGGGGCAGGTATTCACTCGAAACTACAAAAGAATCTATAAGCCTGAGTATACTTGATGCATATCTTCAGATATTGTATGCTGAAGAGCAGGTAAGTAACAGTGAGAAGCAGATTGAATCTACTGCCAGTCAACTTAACCTTGCCGAAGAAAGATTGACACTTCAGGCAATCTCTCAATCAGATTATGCCCAGGTTAAATCTCAGCTTGCAAGTGAAAAGCTTACCCTGGCTAATTCACAAAGTCAACTGGCAATTGCCAAAGTAACACTTGAACAGTTTATGGAGCTCCCGGTTTCAGATAATTTTAAAATTGCACATCCTGATTTGTCTGAGTCTTTAAATCAAAACAGAATACCTGATGTGAAATTAGTTTACGAAACTGCTTTGGCCATTAAACCACAAATCAAAAATGCCGCTATTAATAAAGAAATTGCATCTCTTGATGAGAAAGTTGCAAAAGCGGGACTTTTCCCCACGTTGTCAGCAAGTGCAGGAATCAGTTCAGGCTTTTCAAGCCTTAACAATGATTCTTATTTTGGTCAGATAAACAATGGGGTTTCTCCTTCAGCAGGTTTCTCACTTTCAATTCCTATTTATCAGAAGAAACAGGTTAAAACCAGTATAGCTGTTGCAAAAATAGGATATCAAAATGCTGAACTGAGTGAATCCGACACTAAAAACAGTCTCAGGAAAAGCATTGAACAGGCCTGTGTTGATGTTAAGTCTGCTCAGATCAAATATGAGGCTAGCAAGGAGAATTATAGTGCAACTCTCGAAGCTTCATTACTTTCAGATGAAAAATTCAAACAGGGAGTCATTAATTCGGTCGATTACCTGGTTTCAAAAACAAACCTGATAGTTGCAGAGAGCGAGTTGTTGCAATCAAAATACAACTTAATAGTAAGTTATAAAATCCTCGATTTTTATATGGGAATTCCTCTATCGCTATAAAAGACAAAAGACAAAAAAGGATAAAAATTAAAGTGCTCATGGCTCAGAGTAAAGGGCAAGATCAAATTAAAGAAAAAAGTAAAAAGGTAAAATGATGAAAAAGAAAATTTTAATAATTATTGCAGCTGTTTTGGTCATAGGGATTGTTGCTCTAGTGGCACTAAAACCCTTTTCAAAAAAGGAAGCTATCGTTTCCTTCAATACTGTCAAAGTTGAGAAGGGCGACATCAGCAATACAGTTACGGCCACTGGTACAATTCAGGCTTTAAAAACTGTTAATGTAGGGACCCAGGTTTCCGGGATTATTCTGCATATCTATGTCGATTTTAATGATCATGTGAAACATGGACAACTGCTGGCAAAACTCGACGAGACACCTTTGAGGACTCAATTGGATCAAAGCCAGTCTGCAGTCGATCAGGCACAGTCACAGCTTCATTTCCAGGAGGCGACATATAACAGATTAAAAGTTCTTTATGATAAAAAGCTTATCGCCCAGAATGATTATGACCAGGCGTTATACAACTTTGAGAATTCAAAAGCCTCCCTTGCCAATGCTAAATCGGGACTGGACAGAGCAAAGGTGAATCTCGAATATGCTACAATAACTTCCCCGATCGACGGAGTGGTACTTAACAGGGCTATTGAGGAAGGTCAGACTGTAGCTGCCAGCTTTAGCACACCGACATTATTTACCATCGTAAACGATCTTACTCAGATGGAGGTTCAGACAAGTGTTGATGAGGCTGATATCGGAAAGGTGAAAAACGGTCAGCGTGTTCAGTTTACAGTTGATGCTTATTCTGATCTGAAATTTGAAGGTACTGTTTCTCAGGTCAGGTTACAGCCGGTGACAACAAATAATGTAGTAACCTATGTTGTAATATTGAATGCCCCGAATCCGGATAAAAAGCTTATGCCGGGAATGACTGCAAGCGCTACAATTTATGTTGAAGAGAAGACAAACACCTTATTACTTTCCGGGAAAGCAGTACGTTTTACTCCCGATCAGGCTTATATGGTGAAAATGTTTTCAAAAATGAAGGCAAGCGGATCAATGCCAAAAATGCCGGCAGGCTCAATGGCAGGAACAGGTGGAATGCCTAAAAACATTCCTGAAGGGCAATCTTTCCAGGGTATGCCTTCAGCAGCGGCAATGGCTTCTATGAACTCCGATCCGAAAACAAAAACTGTATGGTTAAAAGATGATAAAATGGGCATACGTCCAAACAGGATTAAAATTGGTATAGATAATGGAACAAGTGTTGAGGTACTCTCAGGTTTGAAAGAAGGAGATGAGGTGGTCATTTCTTCTGGTGATAATGAAGCTAAGAGTACAGCAAAAAAGACGGATAATGGTCCTCCGGGATTCCCGTTTTAAAAAGTGAGAATGAAAAGAACTTAAAAACAGGTGTTATGAATAATAGTATTATAGAAATAAAAAATCTCAGGAAGGATTACCATGTAGGGGAGGTTACCGTACATGCATTGCGCGGGGTGGAACTTAAAATTCATGAAGGAGAATTTGTCGCCATAATGGGAGCAAGCGGGTCGGGCAAATCAACAATGCTTAATATCCTCGGATGCCTCGATAAACCGACTTCAGGCGATTATCTGCTGGATGGGATTAATGTCAATACTATGAATAATGATGCTCTTGCAAGATTCCGGAATAAGAAACTTGGTTTTGTTTTTCAGGCATATAACCTGTTGGCACGAACCACTGCTCTTGAGAATGTGGAACTGCCTCTGTTTTATAATCCCCAGATCAGGTCAAGGGAGCGCAAAGAAGCTGCTCTCAGGGCGCTTGAAGCAGTAGGGCTCACTGACCGGATGCATCACATGCCAAACCAGTTATCGGGAGGTCAGCAGCAAAGGGTTGCAATAGCCCGGTCGCTTGTTAATGATCCAGTTCTTATTCTTGCCGATGAGCCAACAGGAAACCTTGATACAAGGACCTCTTTTGAAATAATGGAACTATTCCAGGATCTTAATGATAAGGGAAGAACGATAGTATATGTAACTCACGAGACTGATATAGCAAGATTTGCAACACGAAATATTACATTTCGCGATGGGAAAATTCAGCGTGAGAGTATTGTAAGTGAGCGCCTCAATGCAAAGGAAATACTGAAAACATTACCGGTGGAAGTTATTGAGGAATTTGATTAATAAATTAAATCTCGGGGAAATGAATTATATAAATTTATTCAGAATTGCAATACGGGCATTGATAAGAAACAAGCTTAGAGCTTTTCTGACAATGCTGGGTATAATTATAGGTGTGGCATCAGTGATTGCAATGCTTGCTATAGGGGAGGGTTCAAAACAGAAAATTCGGGGACAAATATCGTCAATGGGAACGAATATGGTGATGGTCATGCCCAATATGCAGCGACGTGGCGGTGTGAGTTTGGGATCTTCTGGCTCAATGGCGCTTAAGTTCACGGATGTCCTGGCACTTAGAAACGAAGCCACGGCCCTTTCAGCAGTTTCTCCAGAAGTGACGGCAAACGGACAGGTTATATACAGCAACCAGAACACACAGACAACTATATACGGTGTGAGTGAGGAATATTTGGGTATAAAAAAACTTGAAATCTTAAGCGGAAGATTTTTTAATGCCAATGAGATAAAGGATATGTCGAAGGTATGTATCCTTGGGCAAACTGTTGTGACCAACCTCTTTGGTGCAGGGGCTGATCCGNNTTGCACCTTATACTACAGTTCAGCGCAGGCTCGCTGCAATCGACTATATTAATGGTATTTATGCTTCAGCCATAAGTGAGGAAAAGAGTCCGACTGCTATTGCAGAAGTTGAGGAAATTCTGCGGAGGACTCATAAGTTGAAAGAATCTGCAGAAAATGATTTCAGGGTAATGTCACAATCAGAGCTTCTTAAAACTATTACATCAATAACAGATATTATGACATATCTCCTCGGCGCTATTGCGGGAATTTCTTTGCTGGTTGGTGGAATAGGTATTATGAATATTATGTTTGTATCAGTAACGGAACGTACACGTGAAATCGGATTACGAATGTCGATCGGTGGACGTGGGAAGGATATAATGAAACAATTCCTGGCAGAATCGATTATACTTAGCATTTTGGGTGGAGTGATGGGAGTAGTTTTAGGATATCTTTTAGCGAGACTGGCCGGATCACTAATGTCAAGTCATGCAATTGTAAAAACTCAATCAGTCGTTCTTGCTTTTATAGTCTGTTTTATTATTGGAGTGTTTTTCGGATGGTATCCGGCGCGCAAAGCCGCTAATCTGAATCCGATAGATGCTCTCAGATATGAATAACGGGTCAGATTCAGTGGAAAACAGTTGATTTTTCCAACTAAAAGTCAGTAATTTGTTACCTCAACCATAAAAGGGGGAATAAACAGGAATAAGAATATGAAAAACTTTTTTACAGGTAATAAAATTAAAATATTACTTCATCTTCTTGCCTGGTCAATTATTCTGGGAATACCGCTCTATTTTTTTAAGAGATGGGATGTCGGGAAAGACTTTATATGGATTTTTTATATTGGGAACATAATCAATGGAATAATATTTTATTCAAATTATCTGGTTCTTGTACCAAAATTCTTTTTCGAGAGAAGGAATTATAGATACTACATATCGGTCCTTTTTGTTTTAGCATTCTTATATTTTGTCTCTGACAGGTC
>PLMC01000131.1 GCA_003141495.1 Bacteroidales bacterium | reverse complement strand
AAATCAATTGATGCTATACCTTCTGTTCTGGCCTCTGTGCCATCGCTTGATACTCCGTACGTTATTTCCCATTATGCAAATAACCAGATCAACGGGCTGGCTGAACTTCTTAAAAAGAAAGGATATTATTCAGCCTTTTTCCATGGTGCGCCAAACGGGTCTATGGGATTTGATTCATTTACAAAAATGGCTGGCTTTGATGATTATTTTGGTCTTAATCAATATCCTGATAAATCTGATTTTGATGGCATCTGGGGAGTATGGGATGAACCGTTTCTAAATTTTTTTGCTTCGAAGCTTAATGGCTTTAAACAGCCTTTCTTAGCTTCAATATTCACTGTTTCATCTCATCATCCATTCAAAGTGCCGGAAAAATACACAGGTAAATTCAAAAAAGGACCTGCTCCAATTCTTGAGGTCATCGGGTATACAGATTTTGCCCTGAAGAATTTTTTTCATGAAGTTTCTTTAAGTCCCTGGTTTAAAAACACTCTTTTTGTTATTACTGCCGATCATACAAATGAATCGGTGCATAAAGAGTTTCAGAATAATTTTGGTGCATACTGTGTACCTATAATATTTTTTAAACCGGGAAGTGATCTTAAGGGCTTTAAGCTCAGGATTGCGCAACAAATCGATATAATGCCAACCATACTGAGTTATCTTAATTTTGATGAACCATACATTGCCTTCGGTAATGACCTGTTGGATGACACGTATGAATCTTATGCATTTAATACCAATGGAAGTACTTATAACCTTTATATGAAAGATCATATTCTTGAAATGATTGATAATAAGCCAGTCGGATTATATAATTATAAAAATGACTTATTTCTCGAAAATAACCAAATCGGGAAAGATCCGGAGCTTGAAAGTCAAATGGTAGATAAACTTAAAGCAATCATACAAACTTACAACAACAGGCTGATTGATAATAATATGGTTATAAGAAAACCTAAATAAGTTAAAGAAGTTAATTCGTTTTGCATAATTACTAATGATATTTGAATTTAATTATGAATTCACGTCGCGGGTTTATAAAATTAGCAGGGGCAGGAGTTCTTGCAGCAGGTGCCTCTTCCTTGTATGCCTCACCGGGCATTACCGTATCAGTAGATAAAGCCTTCAACACCTTCAGTATTGGGATGGCTGGATATACATTCAGGGAGTTTACCGTTGAGAAAACCATCGAAATGATGAAAAGGATAGCGGTCACCAATCTCTCTCTGAAGGATTTTCATATGCCAATGAACAGCTCTCAGGAAAAGATTAATGTGGTTATTGAAAAATTTAAATCTGCTGGTATTAATGTTTATACTGTCGGAGTTGTTTATATGAAGACACAGGAGTCTGTTGATCAGGCTTTTGAATATGCAAAAATTGCCGGAGTAAAAATGATTGTCGGAGCGCCTGACTATGCACTTCTTCCTTATGTCGAGAAGAAGATAAAATCATATGACTTTAAAATGGCGATTCATAATCATGGTCCTGATAATCCATTATATCCAAATACAACAGACATTTGGAACCATATAAAGGATCTTGATGCACGAATCGGGATTTGCATCGATATCGGGCATACTACCCGTGACGCACAGGATCCTTCCGTCGATATATTAAAGTACAGATCAAGGATCTTTGACATGCATGTAAAGGATGTTGATAAAGCCGCAAAAGAAGGAATAACAGTGGAAATGGGACGTGGTATTATCGACATTCCCAAAGTTATTGAAACTCTTCGAAAAATTAAATATTCAGGAATGTGCAGCCTTGAGTTTGAAAAAGATATGAGTGACCCTCTTCCGGGTATCGCTGAATCCATCGGATATCTTAAGGGAGTGATGGCCTGTAAGTAGGTGCAGGTTCAGGCTCAGGCTCAGGCTCACGTGGAGCCCATGCTGTTGAGCCATAAATATCAGTTGATCAAAATATCATCCGGCAAGTTAAAGCCTTCTTTATGAACTTCAATGTATATTTCTGAGTTTTCTCTTTCACCTTCAGTTTTTTTCGTAAATTTATTACAACATTAATGGATAATTAATTACTTAAACCGATCATATGAAAACAAATTGGTTTTTTCTTGTTTTGATATTTTTCCTGAGTTCTGGTATATTGTCAGGTCAGGATGCGCAACAAACAGCCCCGGCAGAGCAAAAACTCAGTGCCACTTCTAAGTACGATTTTATTCCGGGAGAATCATTAATGTTTTTTGATGACTTCACCCAGGATAACATTGGTGATTTCCCGGCTTTATGGAACACTGATGGTTCGGGAGAGATTGTCACGACTAACCTTTTTCCCGGCAGATGGCTTAAACTTGGTGTTGGTGCGGAATTTGTTCCTGCAACAAAAAAGGTATTTCCCGATAATTTTACTGTTGAATTTGATTTACTCCCGATACCCGGAGCTAATGATGAAAAGACTATAGTTTTCGGTTTCTATATTTATTCTGCAGTAAATCCTAATGATCTTGCAGAAGGCGGCGCTATTCCCGGAGTGGCAGGTATCAGAATGAAATTCGGAAATTATCAGCATGAATATTCGACCTATTCAGAAGGTCTTTATAATTTGAATGGCAACACTGAAAATAATCCTTTGGTTATTAATCAGAAAACAAGATTGTCATTCTGGGTTCAAAAGACCAGGGTAAGAGCCTATTTAAATGAGGTTAAAATATTTGATCTTGCGAAAGCACTTGCACCCGGTTTGGGATACAATGCTCTTCGCTTTGAAACCGGTTCTGAAGCACTGAATCTAGTCGCAAATTTCAGAGTTGCAATTGGCGCTCCGGATATGCGTAATAAACTCATAACTGAAGGTAAATTAGTGACTTACGGGATCTATTTCGATTCGGGAAGTGATAAGATTAAGCCTGAATCTGCGGGTACTATGAAGGAGATTGCAACCGTACTGAAAGAGAATCCAACCGTAAAAATAAAGATAATAGGACATACAGACAGTGATGGTGATGATGCTAAAAATCTTGACCTCTCAAAACTTAGATCCGTTTCGGTTAAAAATGCATTAAGCACCCAATATGGAATTGAAGCAACGCGGATTGAAACTGACGGAAAAGGAGAAACAGAACCCATTGCACCAAATACAACTTCGGAAGGAAAAGCCAAAAACCGGAGGGTGGAACTAATTAAACTTTAGGTAGTGGGTGAGTTTATTCGTATCTTTGCCAGATGAAAAATGAAATAGAGATACCAATTCAAAAAGAGGAAGATCATGTAGCTGCAAATATTCGCAGAGACAATTATTCGCAGATCAGGGATTTACAAGCTTTAGAGTTTAACACAGCGATTGCCGGCAGACTGCTGGCACAAGATAAAAATCAGGTTAAATGTGAAAAATGTGGTAAGGAATTTACTACCGACAGCACATCGGGAATATTAAAGTGCCCGGAATGTAGATAAACCTGCTTGTTTTATTTGTATTGAATGATCAAGCTTTTTCTATTCATGCTTTGATGACTTCTGAAATTTAATTTGGCCATACGCCTTCAGGATTGAATATCAGCTCCCTGCTTTAGAGAGGCAGGATTCATTATTATTTGAGAAGAGAGAGGCAATGTTTATATCCTGTAAATGTTAGCTTTGATTGTTCTATTATTTTAATTATAAATAAGTTCTTAATAACCTTTTGGGAGGTTCTTTTTAATGTTGTATCTATCATTACAACATAATAGGTCTTTTCCAGGGCCCCTTCTTGTGATAAATAAAATTCAGCATTTGTAAGATTATGATCAGGCTCTGACCGTTTATGGTTATTTCTGAAAACCTGTTGGATAAAGTAATTACATCGACTGATATAAATGTTCATTTTAACTCTTAACTTGTAATTTTAGTTAAAGATTCTTTTATATATAAGCAAATTATATATATATTAAATAGAATATAATTAATAATTCAATGCTCTCCATAATTATTTAGCAAGAATCTGACTTGGATCTTATCCTATTTTGATAAAAAAATTGATTTTCTTTTCCAGGTTACTCATACTCGCATTAACGGATTAATTTAAACCAGAATGATTTAACTTCATTCAATCTAACTCTTTCATCCTGAGGTGGCCGATCGTTTGGATATTATCCGATGAACAACTCTAATGTGGAGTTCAGCTGAAGGGGCTACAAGTAAAATAATATGCTGGCAAACATCTTTGCCCGTCAACCGTGATCCTCTAATTCAAAAAAATCAGTTGAAAAATATCTAGTCCAGTTAAAAAGCAACATATTCTTTAGTGTAATAATTATTCTTAATTGAGGTTTGATTATATGTGTTAGTCAAATAAATTAAGTCATTAGTCTAAATTGGTATATTATGAAACAGTTACTTATTTTGCTATTTTTTTTATTGTAGCTTAACAATATCAGAAGCCACTTATTATATTGATCCTTCCGGTAAAGATTCCAATACTGGATCGAGCAGTACTCCCTGGAAAACGGGCAGGAGAATCCAATTGCAAAAATGTTGCTCCAGATGCTTTCGATTGGTGCCGAAATGGAAAATAATCAGCGGAAAATCCGGCAATATGAAGGAATAAAACTTGCCCAGATGAAGAATATCAATGTTGGCCGGAAGAAAAGAGCCAGAACTTCTCCATCAAGACTGATACTGAAGTGTAAAAACGTTGCAGATCTTCCGTAGGCCATTGTCAGAAATCTTATACTTCTTTGAAGTCTTGAGAGTGGTTACGCCAACACTAAATCATAGAGTTCTTTGCGAATTAAGGTTACCTGTTCCATATAGTTTCATTAAAAATGTTACAAAAAAGGTAGTATTATTACCAATATCAGAACATATTTAATGAAATGTAGTTTTGTACAAATAAATATAAATCAGAAATCAAAAATCAAATGCCAGAAGTTCCTCATCCTTGGTTACTTCATACCACAATCTCCTGGACATTAGTTCATCGTATTCTTCTTTATCCATAAGCCTCCAAAGTATGTACACATCTTTCTTTAATGTATGACAAAAAGAAATAATCTTGTTTTGTGAGAAGAAGAACAAGCTGCAGTATAAGTAACCTCTTTCAATATGGACATTCGTAAC
>PLMC01000094.1:220-29087 GCA_003141495.1 Bacteroidales bacterium | reverse complement strand
ATGGATGAAGCAATACGTCGTTTTGACGCTATTAACAAACCCGACGGAGTTATTCTTAATCTTGATGCAGATTGTACTGTTGATCCAAATTACTTTCTTGCCGTTAGCAATGAACTGTTGAAAAAAAATGACCGTCACGGATGCTCCATCTATTTTGAACACTCTCTTGCCGGGCCCGATTACACGAAAACTATTTATGACTCAATTGCTTTATATGAACTGCACCTGCGTTACTGTTTTCAGGGGCTGGCATATTCGGGATTTCCATATGTTTATCATACGGTTGGATCTGCAATAGCCGTAAAAGCTCTGCCGTATATAAAAGCCGGGGGTATGAACAGGAGGCAGGCAGGCGAGGACTTTTATTTTATTCAGAAACTTGTTCCTGCAGGAGGTTATTTTAATTTAAACATAACTACAGTTTACCCTTCACCCCGGGCTTCTGACCGGGTGCCGTTCGGGACAGGCGCTTCAATAGGAAAGCTTAGTGCCGATAAAAGTTCAACACTTTTAACATACGATATACTGGCGTTTAATGAACTCCGGAAATTCTTCAAACTGGTTGATGTTTTTTTTGAATCCGACCCCATGGAATTACACGAACATTTCAGCCTGATTCCTCAGGGTCTCAGATTATTCCTGGATGAAAAGGAGTGGATTGAAAAAATAAGAGAGATAAAGAATAATACATCGGGGATAGTGTCCTTTAAAAAAAGGTTTTTTGTTTGGTTTAATATGTTCAAAATTGTAAAATATCTGAACAACGTTCATTCAGATTTCTTCAGGAAGAAGCCTGTCGATATTGTTGCTTCCGAATTACTGCAAGAAAAAGGGTTGATCTTTGAATCAAAAGAAACTAAAGGCTTGTTGTTATATTACAGGCACATTGAAAAAGTCGAAATCCATTAACTTCAAAGGGGCCCAAGCGTTAAGAAATAGCCCGGTGGGCTATTATAGCGAAGGGGCCATACTGCAGGGGTGGCATTTTACATCAAGAACACAAAGAACTGAATTATAATGTTTTATCTTTGTGTGCTTTGTGCCTACTTTGAGTACTTAGTGGTTAAAAAGGATATCCAAACAAAGCTAGAAGCAGGCAACAAATCGATAATAACTATTACTTATTTTTTCTTGTAATCTTCCGATCTTCAGACGGTGTGAGAATAATATAAAGATCTTCATCAGGCTTCTTCATCCGGTACTGTTCCCTGGCAAATTTTTCGAGATTATGGTTATCGGTTTTCAATTCATGAAGCTTCTGTTTGTCTTCCTCGATACGTTTTATATAATATTCTCTGTCAATTTTGAGTTTACGCATATCTTTCATGTCCTTGTACCTGGCGATCAGATTATTAGAATCTAGAAGAGTTACCCATACAACGAAAATAATGATCGTCAGGACATATTTATTCCGGAAGATGGAGGGAATTTTGTCTTTAAAATTAAACCTGATAACCATGATACAAACCTACAATTTTTTTTTCAACCGCCACTCATGAGATATAGCATCTGTACATCATCACCATCATATATTATTGTTGTATCGTACTTCTCTTTTGATATTAAAGCGCCATTGATTTTTATTATTCTCATTTTAAATGAAAATTTTTTCAGAATCAGCATTTCATACACACTGATTGACTCCTTCATGAATTCTTCTTCCCTGTTATTTAATAAGATCTTCATCAATTTATCTTTTATCAATCACTTAGTATTCATAAGAAGTTCGACAACAACATTTGCCTGCATATTTGCAACAATCGCGACACGTGGTGCGATAGGTGGCAAATTATCAGATACTTCAGAATATTCATCACCGCAGACATAAAGAGTTTCGTCTACTTTTCTGCTGATGATGTCATTGGTTTTTCCCCATCCGGCCATTCCTGATCCGACTACTACAGGTATCCCGGGCATTTTTATCTGAACAGTTTCGATCAGCATCTCCTTCATAACCGCACTGTCCAGTGCTTCAACAATAATATTACAGTCTGAAAAGATCTCAGTAATATTTATTCTGTCGAGTTTTTTCTGATGAATTATAACATTGACATCATGGTTAATGCGTGCAATATTCTCTTTTAGAGCAACTGTTTTCATCATACCGATCTGGTCGGTGAAATAATATTGCCTGTTAAGATTTGGTTCTTCAATAACATCAAAATCAACTATTACCAGAGAGCCAACCCCGCATCTTGCCAGAGCAACAGCACAGTTGGAACCAAGTCCTCCCGCTCCGGCAATTCCGACCCTGAATTTTGAAAGATGAGTTTTAATTTCAGAGAATCTCATTATCGACCAGGTTCATTTTATTTCTTGTTCAATCTAATACCCCGAAAGATAAGAACCTTTTGATGTTTTTACAATATCCGTATTTGTTAAAACCACAAATGAAATTTATAACATAGTGATCTATATCATACTAAAACAGAGAATAATGTTTTAATTTTGAAGTTATAAATATCGGAATTACAGGCGTCTAATACTTTTAAATATGGATATAACGTCAAAAAAAGCTCAACATAAACTTTTAAAAGGTTGGGATTATATCTGGACCCCACTGAGCAGAGGTTATACCGATAAGGTACTATACATAAATGTTGGTACAACAGAAATAAAAGAGAAGGATGTTCCACCAGTCATGAAAGAAAAATTCATTGGTGGAAAAGGTTATGGGTTACGACTTCTGTGGGATGCAACTAAACCCGACACTAAATGGGATGATCCTGAAAATGAGATTATTATTTCTTCCGGGCCGCTTGGTGGAATAACTCAGTATTCAGGAACGGGTAAGTCACTGGTAGTCAGTATATCACCTCAGACAAACTCGGTAATGGACAGCAATGTGGGTGGCTTCTTTGGCCCATTCCTTAAATTTTCAGGATTTGATGCAATAGAAATCCAGGGAAAGGCTGCAAAGAATGTAATTGTTTTTATTGATGGTATAAATCATAAAGTTGAAATATTTGAAGCTCCTGCAGAGGCCACTGACAGCCATCTCCTGGGCGAACAGCTGACAGAAATTTTTGCTGATAACGATAATGAAAAGAAGTACATCGGAGTAGTATCAACCGGATCAGCAGCGGAACACTCATTAATAGGAATGCTTAACTTCAGTTTTTACGATTCAAAACGCAAAAAGGTAAGGTTAAAACAAGCCGGAAGAGGTGGCATAGGAACAGTATTTCGCAATAAGAAAATCAAAGCCCTTGTTTGCAAAATTCCAGGAGTAAAAGGCAATCTCAATAATGTAGTTGATCTGGAGGCGATCATGGAACGTGGTAAAAGGTTTAATCGGGAGATGCGGGAACTAGACGCCAAACAATGCCAGATGAGGGAGATCGGAACAGCGCATCTTATGGAGATAATGAATGACCACGACCTGTTACCGGTAATGAATTACAAATTTGGCAGCCATCCCGATTCTTACAAAATCGATTCATCGGTATGGAAAAGAAATTTCACACAGAATGTTCCTGATGGTTGCTGGATCGGCTGCAATATGTCGTGTAGCAAAGGTATAGATGATTTTATTTTGAAGACCGGTCCTTATAAGGGACAGAAAGTCATTGTCGATGGTCCTGAATATGAGAATGCTGCCGGCCTGGGTTCAAATTGTGGAATTTTCGATCCGGAATATATTATAGAAACAAATTTTTATTGTGATACTTATGGGATTTGTACAATAACATGGAGTACGCTTACAGCATTTATTATGGAGTGTTTCCAGAACGGAATTCTCAATAAGGAGAGAACAGATGGACTTGATCTGAACTTTGGCAACTCTGAATCTGCTCTCGAAATGTTGCATCAGCTTGCGCGGGGTGAAGGATTTGGTAAGATTGCCGGAACAGGTGTGCGTAAGATGAAAGAGCTGTTTATTAAAAACAATTGGGGCGAGGCCTCTTTTCTTAATGATATCGGGATGGAAAATAAGGGACTTGAATATTCACAATACATGCCGAAAGAATCTCTTGCTCAGCAGGGTGGTTTTGCCCTTACAAATAAAGGTCCTCAGCATGATGAAGCCTGGCTTATATTCATGGATATGGTCAATAACCAGATCCCAACATTTGAAAATAAGGCCGAGGCGTTACATTATTTCCCAATGTTCCGTACCTGGTTTGGTCTTGTAGGTCTCTGCAAGCTTCCATGGAATGATGTTGAACCGGAGTCCAATGCGCAGTCTGATGAACCGGCAAAAGTACCCGAACATGTTGATAATTATGTAACCATATATAAGGCAGTCACGGGTCGTGAATTTGATAAGAAACGGCTCATAGAGGATTCTGAAAGGGTCTATAATTTTCAAAGAGTTTTTAACCTCCGCCGTGGTTATGGCACACGAATTCACGACAGGCAGCCATACCGTGCAGCCGGTCCTGTTACAATCGAAGAATACGAATCGAGGGCGGAACGATACGACAAACAGCTTAAGGAAAAGATTGGATACGACCCTGAAGGAAAGACAACTCCTGAGAAGATGAAGGTATTAAGGAAATATCGTGAAGATCAATATGAATTACTGATAGATGCAGTTTATAAAAGAAGAGGATGGAATAAGAATGGAGTACCGACAATCGAATTCCTGAAAAAGATAGGAATGGACTTCCCTGAAGTAATCGATGTAGTGAAAAATTATCAGTAACAATACAAAGTAGAGACGCCCAACTTGGGCGTCTCTACTATAATCCGGCAGATAATTCCAGAAAATTTAACATGCAAACTTATATCTCCTTCCTCCGAGGTGTTAATATGACCGGCCATAACTCAATAAAGATGACCGACCTCTCTGCATTATTCATTAATCTGGGGTTAAAGGATGCAAAGACCTTTATTCAGAGTGGAAATGTTATCTTCAGTGACACTGGTAAAAAACCCCAGACAGCTATTTCCACAACTCTGGAACAGGCAATTCTCGAAAGGTTCAATTATAGCATTCCTGTTATGATAAGAACGAACCAGGAACTAAGTGATTTATTTTCTTCCAACCCTTTTCTTAAAGAGACAAATTTTGACCCCTCAAAAATGGCAGTTCTCTTTCTTCATGATGAACCAACTGATGTTCAGATTAAAAAAGTAGCAAGTGTCGACTACCCTCCGGATAAATTCAGGATAATTGGCAGAGAAATATTCATTTATTGCCCGAATGGTTTTGGAAGGACCAAACTCTATACAAACTTTTTCGAAAAGAAAATGGGCGTAATGGGAACCGCCAGAAACTGGAAGACGATAACTACGATACTGGGTATTGCGAAAGAAAAGATTTGATTCATATTCTTATTTTAAATGCTCATTTCGGATGTCTCTACAAACCATTTACTAATTTTGAAGCAGTTTGTGGTGGTCTTAACTTATTATTAATTATGAGAATCTTAATCATTATGTTTTTAGCACTTTTAATTCAGCCATCATATTCAAAGAGCCAATCCCCAGCTAACCATAAAGAGTTGATTATCTTCCATGCGGGGTCACTCGCTGTTCCTATTAAGCTGGTAGCCATGGAGTATGAAAAAAGAAATCCCGGCACTAAAATATTTCTTGAATCAGCCGGAAGCCTTGTTTGTGCAAGAAAGGTCACAGAGCTTAAAAAGCCATGTGATATAATAGCTTCATCAGATTATTTTGTTATAAATGAACTTCTGATTCCTGATTATGCAAGCTGGAGTATCAGGTTTGCAACAAATGAAATTGTCATCGCCTACCTTGAAAAATCAAAGTATTCAAAAGAAATTAATTCGGATAACTGGATGGATATCCTTCAGAGGAAGGATGTAGTCTATTCAAGGTCAGATCCTGATTCAGATCCCTGTGGTTACAGGACTCTCTTTACATTTATGCTCGCTGAAAAATATTACAATAAACCGGGATTAACTGAAAAGATGTCGTTAAAAAACAAAGAATATGTACGTCCCAAGGAGGTTGATCTTGTGGCTCTTCTCGAAGCAAATGCAATTGATTATATGTTTCAGTATAAATCAGTTGCAATACAGCATGGATTAAAGTACATTGAACTGCCCAAAGAGATTAACCTCTCGGATCCTTCAAAAAATGATATTTATTCATCTGTTAGTACTTATGTTGCCAGAAGCAAGCCGGGAATTAAAATGAAAGTCACGGGAGATTATATTAATTACAGCATCACTGTCCTTGACAATGCTCCACAGAAAGAGGAGGCGGTTAATTTTCTGGAATTTCTTCTTGGCCGGGAAGGCATGGAAATCTTTAAAAGCAATGGACAGGAACCAATAATTCCTTTCAGAACTGAACAACCTGAAAAGCTGCCCTTACAACTGTCGAAATATTTACCTGAGGTTAAAGAGAAGTGATCTAATAATGAACAAGAACAGCATATTTACCTGGATCGTAATGATTCTCTCATCGCTGGTGTTGCTGTTCATTCTTGCTCCGCTGGTAGGGATGTTTATTCATACAGAAGGTACACAGTTTCTTGAAACCGTAAAAGATAAAGAGGTTCACCAGAGTATCTGGCTGACACTATGGGTCTCATTCACTGCAACCTTTATCTTCTCTATAGGAGCTGTTCCGTTTTCCTGGCTTCTTGCACGCAAAAGTTTCCCATTTAAAAATGTTATTCAGGGAGTAATTGATCTTCCCATAGTACTTCCTCATACAGCAGCTGGTATAGCTCTTCTTGGATTTATATCCCGTGACGGTTTTCTAGGGAAAACAGCTTCCCTGGTAGGTCTTAACCTTGTAAATCATCCGTCAGGAATAGCTCTGGCGATGGCTTTTGTCAGCCTGCCATTTCTGATAAATGCTGCCCGCGACGGCTTTGCTGCTGTTCCGGAAAGACTTGAAAAAGCTGCACTGAATCTTGGAGCCAGCAATACAAAAGTCTTTTTTACAATTTCATTGCCTCTGGCCTGGAGAAGTATTATTACGGGTTTTGTAATGATGTTCGCCAGGGGAATGAGTGAGTTCGGTGCAGTTGTTATTATTGCTTATCATCCTATGATTGCACCTGTTCTTATCTATGAGAGGTTTAGTTCATACGGACTTAATTATGCAAGGCCGGCATCAGTCTTTTTTATCCTTGTAGCTTTGCTGTTTCTGATTGCACTAAGACTTCTTTCACTAAAAAGAAAAGAGAAATATAATAACCCTGATGCTCAGACTGATTAATATAAACCGGCGACTTGGCGATTTTGCTCTTACGGATATAAACCTGGAGGTATCCGATGGACAGTACTATGTTCTGCTGGGAAGATCAGGTTCCGGAAAAACACAGCTTCTTGAGCTGATTGCCGGATTGGAACATCCTGATAATGGCACAATTATTCTTGATAATGTTGATATTACCCGACAACGAATTCAGGACCGCAAGGTTGGGATTGTTTTTCAGGATTATGCTGTTTTTCCACATATGACTGTTTTTGGAAATATTGCTTACCCGCTGAGAGTCAGGAAAGCAGATAAAAAATATATAGCGGAAAAGGTAGAAAAGGTTGCAGAAACGATGAATATTAAACAACTTCTCGAACGAAGTACCAATAAACTTTCAGGAGGTGAATTGCAGAGAGTGGCTCTGGCAAGAACACTTATTACTTCGCCGCGGCTTCTGCTTCTTGACGAACCTCTTTCTTCACTCGATACATCACTTAAAGATGATCTCAGGGGGTTGTTACGAAACCTGAATAAAGCCGGTCAGACCATCGTTCATGTAACTCATGATTATGGTGATGCTATAAGTCTGGCAAAAATGGTGGGCGTAATTCATAACGGGAAGATTATACAGGAAGGCACTGTGGATGAGGTCTTTCAAAACCCTTCTAACCGTTTTGTTGCACGTTATGCCGGCATAAGAAATTTCTTCAAGGTTAATATATCCGGTGAAGACGGTTTATTAACAGCAGTAACTGAACAAAATGTACGGTTCAAACTTAATGGAGCTAAACTGGTTAGTGACAGCCTGCTACTTGTGAAGAGCGATTTAATTGTTCTTACAAACGAAATACCGGAGGACAAAGAACTCAATACGATAAAAGGGAAAATCGCTGAAATAATACCTATTGAATCTGGAATGGAGGTAACAATAGATGCGGGTGATCTGTTCTATGTAAAGATACATTCATCAGATATGAAAAAACTAAGACTCATAGAGTCGCAGGAGGTCTGGATGAGTTTCCCTCGTGAAGCAGTTATTGTTTTAAATGGAACTTTTTAAAGACAAAAGAAAAAAGTAAAAAGAAAAAGGTTAAAAGAAAAAAGTAAGAAAGTAAAATTGAAAAGAAGAAATTGGATGAGGAGAAGGTTTTAATTCAGGAAAAAGCCCCGGAGGGGCGAAATATTTGTATAAAGAAGGTACCCCTCTCTATTTTAAGCGCAAGAGTGGGATTCTTTTATCTGATGTTTATTTATCCCGGCGCAAGTGTTTTGAGATTAAAAGATAAAATTCAAGAATTAAAATTGATATGATAACCTTTGAAGAAGCTTTTAAAATTGTAATGAAATCTGTTTTTGAAACTAAAACGGAAATAATTCCATTTACAGATTCCTGTGGTAGGATACTCGCTGAATATATCCTGAGCGATGTTGATATGCCACCATTTAGCAGGTCAGCTGTAGACGGTTATGCATGTCACAGAATCGACATAAATAATGAATTAGAGGTTATTGAGGTCATTTCTGCAGGTAAGAAACCTTTGCAACTTGTGGGAAAAAATCAGTGTTCAAAAATAATGACCGGAGCCATAATCCCCGATGGTTGTGATGTCGTATTTATGATCGAGGAATCGGAAAATTTCCGTAACGGCAAAATCAGATTTTCCGGAACTGATTTAAAGTTGAATATCTCTGTAAAAGGGGAAGATGTAAGAACCGGAGATGTTGTACTTAAAAAAGGTAAGTTAATCCAACCTCAGGATGTTGCAGTTATGGCATCTGTAGGACATACCAAGGTAAATGTTAAAAAAAAGCCAGTTGTTGGTATAATAAGTACAGGCGATGAGCTGATTAACCCATCCGATTTTCCTGTTATTTCGCAGATACGCAATAGTAATGCTTACCAGTTGGATGCCCAGGTTACAAGAGCGGGAGGAACAGCAATTGAGTATGGGATTGCCCCTGACAATGAAAACATCACTTATGAAATCATACAGAAGGCTATTCATGAGTGTGATATTGTTATTATTACCGGCGGTGTTTCTATGGGTGATTTTGATTTTGTACCTGAGGTTCTGATACGTTCCGGTGTAAAAATTTTGTTCGATCGGGTGAATGTCCAGCCGGGAAAACCAACCACATTCGGAGTGCATTCAAAAGCAATTGTATTTGGACTGCCGGGGAATCCTGTCTCTTCATTCATTCAATTCGAAATGCTCGTTCGACCACTGATAAACAGAATGATGGGTTATACCTGGATACCCAGAGAACAGAAACTGCCATTGGCCATAAATTATGAAAGAAAATCATCGGATAGACTGGGGTTAATTCCGGTTCATATTAATGAGGAAATGGAAGTTATACCGGTCGATTTTCATGGTTCTGCTCATATTACGGCACTTTCTGATTCCGATGGAATAATTGCCATGAAACCAGGAATAAAATCATTGACAAAAGGAGAAATTGTAAATGTTCGACAGATTTAATAGGAATCTTAATTATCTGCGGATATCGGTCACCGACAGATGTAATTTACGGTGTACATATTGTATGCCTGAAGAGGGCATTCAACTGTTCCGGCATGATAAGATACTCTCATTTGATGAAATTGCCGGATTCACTGAAGTGGCTGTGTCAAATGGGGTGACGAAGGTACGGTTAACCGGTGGGGAGCCACTTGTCAGAAAGGGAGTTACAACACTTGTCAGTATGATTTCAAAAATAAAAGGTATCGAAGATCTATCAATGACAACAAACGGCACTCTACTAAAACAGTATGCTAAGGAATTAAGGGATGCCGGTCTGCGGAGAGTAAATATTAGCCTTGATACAATCGATCCTGAGAAATTCAAAATTGTAACGCGAACCGGAGATATAAATGATGTGTTTGAAGGTATTGATGCTGCAAAAAGTGCAGGGCTTCTTCCTGTTAAAATAAACTGCGTAATAAAAGACTTCAAGGAAGAGGAAGAAGCCAGAGCTCTTGCCGATTTTTGCAAAGAAAATGACTTGGAAATTAGATATATCCTGCAAATGGACCTGGTAAAGGGTCATTTTTCAGTAGTCAATGGAGGTACCGGTGGTGATTGTTCTCTGTGCAACAGATTAAGGCTTACTTCTAATGGTAAGCTCAAACCATGCCTTTTCAATAATATTGAATTTGATATAAGAGAATTGGGCTTTGAAAAAGCAATTCACCAGGCCGCAGAATCAAAACCCGAGTGCGGATCAAAAAATGAAACAGGTTCATTTTATAATATAGGAGGTTGACTGATTATGGAGAAACTTACACACATAGATAATAAAGGGAAAGCTGTTATGGTCGATATCGGAGACAAAGAGAATCAACTCAGAATCGCAAAAGCCAGCGGGCACATCTCACTTGCACCTGAAACAATCAGGCTTATTAAAGAGAACCTTCTTAAAAAAGGCGATGTACTGTCTGTTTCCCAGCTTGCAGGTATTTCTTCAGCAAAAAAAACATATGATCTTATCCCGTTATGCCATAATATTGTTCTTGAAAATGTTAAAGTTGATGCCGTAGTTGATAGAACAGGGGTAAAGGTGGAAAGTGAAGTGAGATGCTATGGAAAAACAGGAGTGGAAATGGAAGCATTAACAGCAGTCAGCATCGCTCTTCTTACAGTCTATGACATGTGTAAAGCAGTTGATAAAAATATGATTGTTGACCGGATCAGTCTCAAAGAAAAAATAAAAAAATGAACATTCCTGAAAAATTTGAAATACTGATAATTACACTAAGCGACAGGGCTCACAGAGGAGAGTACGAGGATCTCAGCGGACCAAAGATAGAAGAAAAGATAAAAGAATTTTTTTCTTCTGCCGGATGGTCGTATAATATTAGATTAACTCTCATACCTGATGATGCCTCAGTTTTGAAAGATCTGTTAATCAATGCAGGGGATATTTGCAATATTATAATTACTACCGGGGGAACGGGAATTGGACCACGAGATATTACTGTTGAAACGGTTATTCCTCTTCTTACAAAAGAGATTCCCGGGATAATGGAATTCATACGTATAAAATATGGAACGGAAAAACCTAATGCTCTATTAAGCAGAGGCGTGGCAGGTATCATTGGAAAATCATTGATTTATACACTGCCCGGTTCTGTGAGAGCTGTCGAAGAATATATGAACGAGATAGGGAAAACTCTTAAACATACTATTTATATGCAATATGGAGTAGACAAACATCAGTAAAGGGTACAACGGTGCTTCGGCCAAAAGGCATAATGGCATTGTAAATGGAGTGGAGAACAAGGTGCAGGGCAAATTTGAGAATCGGACAAAGAAAAACACGAAACCTAAGAACTCTGACTAATTGGTGAGCTTGTTCAGAGTACTGGCGATTGCTGTTCCTATTACCCTGTCGTAACGATCGCGCGGATTCCTGAAGTATATCAAAACAATGTAGTCGTTCTCGGTTTCATAGTGACTGCCCTCAAATAATGTTGCGATTCCATTTGCTTCGCCATCTTTCTGAAAAACATATTCATAATTATACCAACCCTGTTTCAGAAGCATTGTACATTCATATGCCTTTCTTTCGGAGTTATATAACATCAAATTGTTTTTATTGAAAGCCCAGTTATTCAGACTTCCAGATACATACATTTTTCCTCCTGAAATCGACTTATCTGAGGGAAGAGTAAAATAAACATAAACATAGTCAGATTCGATTTCGGGTTTGTGCCCCTCCTGGAAAGCTATATAATATTTCCCGTTGAAATCCTGCCAGTAGAAGTATGGTTTCAACTCCCTGTCATCCGACGGGTAGAGATACACGTTATAATTGGGACTTGCAAAATCTATTTGTTTGACATATTCTGACTTATACCGGATGCTTTTGATATCAAAATACCTGTACTCATTTCCTCCCTGGAAAATATTTTTGTCAGATAATGAATTGTATTTAAGTTCATTATTCCCATAAAAATCGGGTTTAAGGTTTCTTTTGGCATTATCCCATCTTCCATTCTGAAGAATAAAAGCATACAGATTCCTGTAGGGGTCATTAATCTGCATACCAGTGTAATTCAAAGCGAAATCAACCTGTTGATGAGTGTTGTTTTCTTTTGTCATCTGAGGTCTGTGAACCGTTATATCAATTTTTATGGCATCTTCGGTAACAATAAACCTTTGAGTTATTGCAGGTTCCTCCGGTTTTTCTGCAGGATAAATAAAAAGGATGTAATTGCCTGAAAGTTTAAGACTTACCCTGTCGTTAGGGAAAGTGAGTTTGTAATGGAAGTAGCTTACTGTTGTGTTGAATGAATTTTCATAATCTTCAATAGGGTTTTCAGTGTATCCGGTTATATAATCATTCTGGGAAACATCAGATTTTTTCCAGTCTTTATCGCAGTGTATAAAAGTATAATAGTATGAATCGGATTGATCACTCAGTAAATCGAAATTAAGAACTAATTTCTCATTACTATTCAGTTTCATTATAGGATATGAAAGATTCCAGCCATCCTTGTAGAGTTGTACAGTTTTGATTCTTGGATCGAATACATGACTTGTGTAATTAAGAGAATCTGCCTCACTTGCACTAACCTGTGAAACTGATGATAAGAAAAACAAAATAAAAACTCCTGATCTTATCATAAAATATTTTTAAAACAGATTCACTGCAAAAATAGTACAATTTTGTCGTAACATGATTTAAATAACTCATATAACAGACTTAAACTAAAGGTTCTCTTTTACCTTAATATTACTTTGTGTTATACTTTGTGTTCCTTTGTGGTATACAAGAATTAGCTTTTACCACAAAGGCGTTCAAAGGTTATCACTAAGGCTCACAAAGGAATTTTAATTACAACGAATTGCTCAAACTCTTATTGGGTTTCAAAAGGAAACTTCAAAGAAATACTCTATTTTCGCAGAAAAAGATTAAAAAATGAGAATAATTCTGTTTTCAACAATAGTTTTGCTCGCCGTTTCGTTATCATTCTGCAAGGGAAATAAGCCTGTTTTTGAAAATTTCACCGGTTTTGCACAGGGATCAACCTATAGTATAGTATATGATAATAAGAAGAACCTGGATCCCACGGAAATCAGAAAAAAAGTTGATAAGATTCTGCAGGATTTTGATAATTCTTTATCTCTTTACAACGATTCTTCCATTATTTCCAGGATAAACAGGAATGAAGATGCTGTTCCTGATTCATTTTTTACAGAAGTTTTCAGGAAATCAGTTATAATCTCTAAAATGACAGATGGAGCCTTTGACATAACAGTGGGTCCTCTTGTTAGAGCCTGGGGATTTGGACCCGAGGCATATAAGAGCTTCACCGAAGCAAAGCGCGATAGCCTGCTGAAACTTGTAGGGATGGGCAAAGTGTCGCTGATTAAAGGAAGGCTGATAAAGTCAGATCCCCGTATGCGCCTGGATTTTAATGCAATAGCCCAGGGTTATTCTGTGGATGTGATCTGCCGTTTTTTCGATAGTCTCGGGATTAAAAATTATTTGGTCGAGATAGGAGGGGAAGTCAAGGCAAAAGGAACGAAAGCAGGCAAATTGTGGAGAATTGGAATTGATAAACCTGTGGATAATAATATGACTCCCGGGCAATTGCTCCAGGCAATACTTAAGATGACTGATAAAGCAATTTCAACTTCGGGAAACTATAGGAAATTTTATATAGAAAATGGTGTAAAATATTCACATCATGTTGATCCGCGAACAGGGTATACTACAAAAAATACTCTTCTGAGTGTCTCGATTATCGCTGACGAATGCGCTATGGCTGATGGCGTTGCAACCGGTTGCCTCGTTATGGGAAAAGAAAAGGCGATTGAATTTATTAGTATGCATCCTGAACTTGAAGCCTACATGATCTATTCTGATGAAAACGGGAACTTTAAAACATGGACCTCTGAAAAGTTGAAGAGTAATCTTACCGAATCTGAAAAATAGTCAATAGCCACTAATTCCATGGTTCATTAAACAACATCGGTATTAGATTGTTTCTAGTTTCAGAAGAACCAATTAACTTTTTACCAAGGATGAAACAGAACAACCATGAACCCGGAGAATATTTGATTAAAGAGAATATTGGGATGAAACTAAACAACAATCAATCTGAAAAATATTTTAATAAGGAGAGTATTCTGGCCGATTACAGAATGGCAAATCTTAGTCGAAGCCTCAGTGTTATAGGACGTAAGGAGGTTCTCACCGGAAAGGCCAAGTTTGGGATCTTCGGTGATGGAAAAGAGATAATCCAGTTGGCTATGGCAAAACAGTTTAGAAACGGTGACTGGAGATCGGGATACTACCGTGATCAGACCTGGATGATGGCAATGGGATTATATGACTCACTTGAGTTTTTCCATCAGCTGTACGGGAACACTGATAATCAGTTTAATACCGGAAGTGGAGGAAGAGTCTTCAATAATCATTTTTCTGTTCCTAATATAAATCCTGATGGATCATGGCGCGATTTGACAAAGCAAAAGAATTCTTCAGCTGATATTTCGCCCACTGCGGGACAAATGCCACGCCTACTCGGCCTGGCATATGCATCAAAATTATTCAGACAAAATAAAGATCTGCAACAATTTACGACTCTTTCGATAAATGGTAATGAGGTAGCTTTCGGATCGATTGGCGACGCAAGTACTTCTGAAGGTTACTTCTGGGAGACGATTAATGCAGCCGGAGTTCTCCAGGTGCCTATGGTTGTTTCGGTTTATGACGACGGGTATGGAATATCTGTTCCTAAAAAATACCAGACTACAAAAGGAAGTATTTCAGAAATCCTTAAAGGATTTGAAACTGAAAAAGATAAACCAGGAATTAGAATTTTCAAAGGTAAAGGGTGGGATTATGCCGGGCTGATAAAACTCTATGAGGAAGGGATTGCAATCTGCCGTGAACAACATACACCGGTCGTATTTCATATTGAGGAAGTTACGCAGCCGCAGGGGCATTCTACATCAGGTTCACACGAGAGATATAAAAGTGAGGAACGGCTGAAGTGGGAAGAAGAGTTTGATCCGATAAAGAAAATGAGGGAATGGATACTTAGTTCCGAAATTGCCACATCTGATGAACTGGAAAAGATTGCACTTGAAGCTGAAGAGGAAGCAAAGCAGTCAAGAAAAAAAGGATGGGAGTCTTTCCAAAATCCAATAAAGATTGAACGGGACGCTCTTGTCAAGATAATTAATGATCGTTCATGCAAGTGCACTGAAAAGGCAAAGGAGGAAACAATTGATAGTTATGCTGAAGATCTGAAGAAAGTTCCGGCACCAATCCGAAAAGACAATTTTGTAACGGCAAGAAAGATTTTAAGAAATATTTGTGGAACGTGTCTTAAATCAGATAACCTGAAAGAGGAGTTACAGGGCTGGCTTAAACGTAATTATGCTAATGCAAGAAAAAGCTATGACTCTTTTCTTTATAACGAAACTCCTTCATCTGTTCTTAACGTAAAACCGGTTCCTCCGGTATATTCAGATGATTCACAGGAAGTTCCTGGCCGCCAGATATTACGTGATAACTATGATAAGCTTTTTGCAAAATATCCTCTTTTATTAACGTTCGGAGAGGATACAGGTCATATCGGCGGTGTTAACCAGTCGCTTGAGGGATTACAGAAAAAATTCGGTGAACTTCGAATAACAGATACCGGCATAAGGGAAGCAACTATTCTTGGTCAGGGACTGGGTTTATCGCTCAGGGGGATGAGGCCAATTGCCGAAATTCAATATCTCGACTATCTTATGTATGCGCTGCAGGTATTAAGCGATGATCTTGCTACAACCCATTACAGAACTGCAGGCAGGATGATCGCGCCTTTGATTATAAGTACCCGCGGACATCGTCTTGAAGGAATATGGCACTCAGGATCTCCAATGAGTATGCTTATTAATTCCGTAAGAGGTGTTTATGTTTGTTCACCCAGAGATATGACAAGGGCAGCAGGGTTTTATAATACACTTCTTGAAGGAAATGATCCTGCAATAGTTATTGAACCGCTTAATGGTTACCGACTGAAGGAAAAAATGCCCGATAATATTGGTGAGTTCCGTTTGCCGCTGGGAATTCCTGAAATTTTAAGTAATGGAACAGATCTGACTATAGTCACCTATGGATCAACTGTGAAGATTGCTGTTGAAGCTGTAAAACACCTGGCTGCTCATGATATTTCTGTTGAATTAATAGATATTCAGACTCTTGTGCCATTTGATAGAAATAAAATGATACTTGAGTCCCTAAAAAAGACCAACAGGATTCTATTTCTGGATGAAGATTTACCAGGAGGAACAACTGCTTATATGATGCAGGAGGTTATTGAAAAACAAGGAGGCTGGCAATATCTTGACAGTCCCCCAAAAACTCTCGCAGCAAAAGAGCATCGTCCGGCTTATACAACGGATGGAGACTATTTCTCCAAACCCAGTGCGGAGGATGTTTTCGATATAGTTTATGAAATGATGAAAGAGGCAGAGCCGGAGAAATATTTGGGGGCGGTTGAATAAGTCGAAACCCATTAACCACAGAGGGGCCCAAGTGTTAAGAAATAGCCTGATGGGCTATTTTAGCGAAGGGGCCNNAGGGGCCAGACTGCAGAGGTGGCCTTTTACATCAAGATCACAAAGGACTGAATTACATGGTTTTAACTTTGTGTCCTTTGTGCCTTATTAGCGTACTTTGTGGTTAAAAAGGACTTTTTCAACGCCCTCAATTACATTGTAACACCTATTATTCTCAATAGTTCCAGTGCAGCTTCTTTTGGTCCGCTTGATTCATGACCCTGTATACCCAGTCTGGTTCGCATCTGCCCTACAAATACATTATTCTTAAAGAATGATGCGAAATATTTTGCAGCAATCTTATCATGAATCTCTTTATATTCGGGAGGGCCAAAAATATTTGCAAAATATGAGTGAACTAATCCGCTTGATGTTGTTGTCCCTTTGCTCATTACAGCGCCTTCGCTGAATATATCCAGGGCCCATTCTGCAGAACTGAATCTTTCGATAACAGGATGTTCATTATCAATCTCCTCATAATTATTAGCATAGAGAATATAATCTATTTTATGTCCTGTAATTATAGTCTCAAAATTAGTCACAGGAAAAACAATACGTGCATTTACCTGACTTGGATTCATNNAGGAATGCCCCGATCTCCGTTCCATATCCTATCGGGAAACCGTCATGATCAAGTTCAATTGATCCCATATCATCAGCTATAATCGTAAGTTCACGAATGTACTTATCTGCAAGCACCCTGAAAGCTTCAAGAGTTTCGGATTTGCCGGCGCCGGTATCACCCATCATTAGTATAGTGGCTTCCTTGTTTCCCTGCAACATTATTTTCACCATAGCACCATGAAAAGGCATGTTTCCGGCTTTCATAACGATTGAATTATGAAGTGTAAGCACCATCTTCTTAAGATAGCCGAAGTACCCAAACTCAGGACGATCAGGAATTGCACCTACGAATATCCCGTTTTCTACGTCATCGTAAAATACTGTCGAATATGGAGCCAGTCCGTCAATAGTTTTTCCAGGTACTCCATAAATAAATAGTGCATCGGGTTTTTTCTCAAGATCTGAATCATCTGCTAACTGGAAAAGATTACACATTGAAAAGCCAAGTTCGTAAAAATCAAGATGGAAGTAAACCATAATCAGTAACTTACCAACTTTTGCCGGGTAACAAATCCATTCATCTGAGTTTAATGTGACCAGATCAACCGGATTCTGATTGATCTTTTTGAAATGTCCGGTACGCTTATTCATCGGTTGCTGGATAACAAGAGGAGGATAAATAAGCATTTGTCGGATTACAGGGACACTATTCAGTTTTTTATATTTGTCTCCCTTGTAGGCAATATCTTTGGGTAAGGAGATCACTGCCATTTCAGCTCCGGCCGGAACCTGCCTATAGACAGTAGGATGACTGCCAGTAATATTTTCCTGAATATGTCTGTAAACTGTCCTTATAAGATGTGTGAGTTGTTCAATTGTTTCATTAAAAGTCCGATATGGTCTTTTATCGAGCCTGTCACCTTCAGAATCATTGATGATGAAGCGGTCAAAATGACGCCAGTAGTCGTAGAGATATTCTACAAACCCGGCTATTTTATCAGGGTCTTTAAGAAAGATCTGTGACTTATCAAAAATATGCGGGACCAATTTAATCTCATATTTAACCAGTAAAGAAAGTGTCTTGACAAGATCGTTAACACAATCTTCATCAGCTGAACATCCTCCAAAAAACTCAAGCAAGGGTGAGTTTTTGGATCTGAGTTTATTCAGACAATGATCAAGAACTAGACGAAATTTGTCACTCGCCAACATCTCTTCTGCTGTTTCGCACATCCTTTCACGGATATTTAGAACAACTTTATTCCCAATTATGTTTAATGTACTTCTTTGCATTAGATTATTTAACAATTGGGGTAAAAATATGATAATATTTAATTGAAGATAAGTTTTTACTTAATTATTTTTGTATAATATTTCTTTTCTAATTATTAATTTGAATTATGCAACCGGAACTCGATTTGTTTGCAATATTGCCGGAAGATAAAATCCCGGGGAAAGGTAAGATTCTGATTTCTGAACCATTTCTGCCCGATACCTTTTTTAACCGGAGTATTGTGTATCTCACGGATCATTCTTCTCAGGGATCAGTTGGTTTTATTCTGAATAAGAAACTCGATTTACAGGTAAGTGCTGCAATCGAAGGATTTGAAGGTTGGGATGAAAACCTCAGCCTGGGAGGACCTGTTGCACCGGATACTCTTCATTACCTGCATAATCTTGGAGATTTGATTCCGAAAAGTGTTCTGGTAGAGGAAAACATTTTCTGGGGTGGCAACATTGACAGTATTAGAGAGCTTATAAAAACAGGGAAAATTAATAAATCACAGATCAGGTTCTTTCTTGGTTATTCAGGTTGGTCAGCCGGTCAACTTGAGCGTGAACTTAAAGAAAACTCCTGGGTGATTGCAAAAGTCAATTCCAATATTGTACTGAATAATGGTGGCGATGATATATGGAAAAAGGTTTTAAGAGGCTTTAAAAACAAATACAAGATGTGGGCCGACTTCCCCGATTCACCTGAGATGAATTAAAGATGCAGTATTCTGAATACCAACTCCTTCAACAGATCCCCGGGTTCAGTGCCAGGATCCCCGTAACCCTTTGATTTCATATCATATGTACGCAGAAGACTTATAATTTGCACTGTCTTTGCGACATTATACTTTGATGCGGAGTTCTCATACTCTTTAACAAAGTATGGATTTATCTTCAGAACTGACGCAACATTGTTTTTTGATTTATCCGTGAGATAATGAAAAGTCAGCAGCTTACTGAAGAATCCGAAAAGTGAAGCTATTGAGAGCGTAATAGAGTTGTCTTTGGGATTATCAGCAAAATAGTGAACTATCATATTGGCTTTGAGAATATCTTTTTCCCCGATTGCCTTTTGTAATTCAAAATTATTGTAATCCTTGCTTATCCCTATATTTTTTTCAATTAATGTTGTTGTAATTAGTGGTTTGTCGGGCGGAAGAGTTATAATAAGTTTGTCAAGCTCATTCACAATTTTATGTAAATCGATTCCAAGATATTCAGTAAGCATAGCACTTGCACTCAGATCTGCCTTAATACCCTTGGTCATCAGGTACCTTTCAATCCATGCTGGAATAAGATAATCACGTATTCTGGGCGATTCAAAATAAACGCCATGACTCTCGAGTGTTTTATGAAGTTTTGTCCTTTTATCAATGGTCTTATACTTGTAGCTGAATACCAGAATTGTTGATAAAAGTGGATTCTCAAGATATATGATAAGTTCTTCCAGTTTTTTCAGCGCTTGTGCCTCCTTTATTATGAGCACCTGATGACTTGACATCATTGGGAACCTTCGTGCCGTATCTATTATTGCTGCAATATTTGTATCTTCTCCATAGAGTATTATCTGGTTAAAAGCCTTTTCATCTTCCGCCAATACCTTTTCCTGTATATGTTCTGTTATGAGGTCAATATAATAAGGTTCCTCCCCGGCAAGAAAATATACAGGCTTAAATATTCGTTTTTTCAGATCGGAGATTATCTCTTCGTAAGTGACAGGCATTATCAGAATTTTAGATGTTTAACCGATACTCCGTTTTCAATTATTTCACGAAGAGAATCAATGCCAATCTTCAGATGTATTTCAACAAAATCATTAGTGACTTTAACATCGCTGGCTTCTGTCTTAATACCAGTCGAGATCATTGGCTGATCAGAAACAAGCAGTAACGCTCCGGTAGGGATTTCATTAGCAAACCCTACAGTAAAAATAGTCGCTGTTTCCATGTCAATTGCCATAGCCCTGGTTTTGACGAGGTACTTCTTAAACCTGTCATCGTATTCCCAAACCCTTCTGTTTGTTGTATATACAGTGCCTGTCCAATATTCCCTGTTAAATCTTGTAATAGTAGCCGATATGGCACTCTGGAGTTTAAAAGCAGGAAGAGCAGGAACCTCGGTGGGAAGATAGTCGTTAGATGTTCCGTCGCTTCTGATCGCAGCGATAGGAAGTATCAGATCACCTAAGCTGTTCTTTTTTTTAAGTCCACCGCATTTTCCAAGAAATAAAACTGCATTAGGGGATACCGCGCTTAAAAGATCCATAATAGTCGCCGCATTTGGGCTCCCCATTCCGAAATTTATTATTGTAATACCTTCAGCTGTGGCACTCGGCATGTTATGATCCTTACCTTCTACTTCGACATTATTCCATTTTGCAAAAAGATTAATATAATAATTATAATTGGTAAGGATAATGTATTTGCCGAAGCTGTTCAGATCTTTTCCCGTATATCGTGGGAGCCAGTTATTAACAATTTCTTCTTTCGTCTTCATCTGGTTATTTTAGTTAAAGATTATCTCAATATATTTGTGAAGGATAAAATGATTTTATTAAACTTTAAGTCAATATTTGGAAATTCATTATTTCTCTGTGTGAATCTTTGTGCCTTAGCGCCTTAGTGGCAATTTTTTTTTAGCCACAAAGACACAAAGACGCAAAGGAGCACAAAGGGCAAAACCAGGAAGAATTAGTTTTTTAATTATTCCAGGCACCAAAAATACAAAACTAAGTTGAAACAGTTAAATCTGCCTCAATATTCCTTCAGGATTACCGGAAAAGAGGGAAACGAAATGATCCTCGATCCATTAAGGAGAAAATATGTGAAACTTACTCCTGAAGAGTGGGTCAGGCAGAATTTTGTTCAGTATCTGATAAATGAGGGGAAATATCCTCCAGGACTTATCGGTATCGAGGTCCTCTCGGGATATAACAAAATGAAAAAAAGAGTTGACATACTGATACACAACAGATCAGGAGAACCTGTTATGATTGTTGAATGCAAAGCGCCTGAAGTTAAGATTGATGATAAGGTATTCGATCAGATTGTCTGTTATAATATGGGTTTTAAGGTTCCTTATATTGTTGTAACAAATGGAATCGTCCACTATGCATGTAAGGTAAATCAGGATGAGAAGAAATATGAATTTATGCTGGTTATTCCACTGTATAGAGACATATTATGAATAATCTTGTGTATTACCCCCAACCCCCCAAGGGGGGCTTTTTGACCAGTTTATTCTGTGTGGTTCTCTGTGACTTCTCTGTGCCACTCTGTGTAAGTTCTTATTACTTATAACTTGGATATGATAAGTGTAACCTGTGCGATTATTAGGAATGAAGAGGACGAAGTATTGGTTGTTCAGCGGGGTGAGGCAACCGACCATCCTTTTAAATGGGAATTTCCTGGTGGTAAGCTGGCTCCTGATGAGACTGAAGAAGAGTGTATTATCCGTGAAGTGGAGGAAGAGTTATCAATGGAGATAGTAATCTGTGGAAAGATGGCAAATGTTGATTACGATTATGGCCATAAACAGATCAGTCTTATCCCGTTTATATGTGATACCCTCGATGAAATGCCTTTCCTGACTGAACATATTGATTATAGATGGGTTGAGGAAAAAGATTTAATGACGCCAGATTTTTCCCAAGCTGATGTTTTTGTTGCAAAGAATTATCTTGAAAGAACTAAAACTGATATACTAAATGATTCCCATATCATTGAACAACCTGCAGATAAACTGACAGATAATGCAGATCTTCAGACAATTGTTAACAACATGATGGGTATGAAAGAAGCTGAATGGGTTGCAGCGTCTGCAATAGATAATCCGGCCATATTTTTGAAATTGTTTGAATATTCACTCTCAACAGATAAAAGGCTCGCCTTCAGGGCATCATGGACACTTACAAAAGTTTGTGACAGGTTTCCGGAGATCATTTATCCATATCTCGAACAGATTGTAGAAAATCTGAGCAAGATTAATAATGAAAGCTCACTCCGTTCTTTTCTCAGAATAATATCCCTTAGCGAACTTGAAAAGATTAGCAGCCGTAAACAGGGTTTGCTCGCCGATTTTTGTTTTAGCGCTCTTAACTCCGGATTTTCTGCGATAGCAGTCAAGGCTTATTCTATGGAAATATTATACAAGCTTTCCCTGGTTTATCCTGAACTGGCAAATGAACTTTCAACCTCAATCGGCATACTAATGGAAGACGGATCTGCAGGGATCACTTCGCGGGGACGTGCGATTTTAAAAAAACTGGCAGACTGACCTATAAAGCCAGAATCCAGTCAGAAATGATTTTAAGCGCTTCGGGAGAAAATGTTTCTTCAATCGTTCCATACTCTGACGGGAGTCCTGTTTTACAATGTTGGAAGAGATGATTCAACCCTGTCATCTTTACAGTCTTTGATGAATTGTTTCCGGATGATTTCAGCGCTTTTTCAATTGTAGGAAGATTTTCATTTGCTGCTACCTGAAGGTCTTTTTCTCCATCAAGTGCAAGGACAGGGCATTTTACTTTTTTCCAGTAAATTGAAGGGTCAGTCATTATAAAATACCTTAACCAGGTATATTCATTGGCTCCAAATGTCATCTTAAGCTGGTCAACAGCTTTTTCAGTATCTTCTTTGGAAGTTTTTTTCTTTTCCAAAATCTCCCTGTAGCGGGCAAGCATTTTTATTTCAGCTTTTTTATTGTCTTTTTCTTTTCTGAGAATTGCAAATAGCTTTTTATTTGTTTCAGCGGATTCTTTAATGTCATTCTCTTTCTCTCCTGAAAGCCTGCCAATATCCTGCAACTGCCGGATAATAATCTGTTGCCCGGTTACCCCTGGGCCTGCGAGTGAAACAATAAATCCGACATCTGAGCGCGATGCAGCAACTATTGGCGCTATTAATCCGCCTTCACTATGCCCGACAAATCCTATTTCTCTTTGATTAATTTTAGGATCATTCTTTAAAAATTCAAAAGCGGCTTCAGCGTCAGTTGCAAGATCGGCAGTAGTAGCTTCTGCATAGCTTCCCTGTGATTTGCCTACACCCCTGTCATCAAAACGAAGAACTGCAATGCTATTACGGCTTAGATAATCAGCTATTACAAGGAAGGGTTTATGACCCATGAGTTCTTCATTCCTGTTTTGAGGGCCCGATCCTGTAATCATAATCACAGCCTTGAAGGGACCTGGTCCGGGCGGCATTGTTAATGATCCTGCAAGCTTAATATTAAATTTATTGTTTGCAAAGGTCACTTCTTCAGATGTGTAGGGAAATGGAGGCTTTGGTTCCTGTGGTCTGTTAATACTAAAGGCCGTTCTGAGCTTTTTAAGATTCACAATATAGCTTTGACCACGTTGCGTCCAGGTTCCATCAATAGTCGTATCACTGGTAACCGTCCCGTTATACTCTCCAAGAAGGGCAGGAGCTTTAATGGTCAATTTCTTATCGTCAGAAATGACTTTGCCCATAGGTATATTTTTTGCTCCCTGATCAGGACTGTCCAGAGTGGCCTCCAGACTGTCCCTATGGGTTAAATTGAGATTAAAAACCAACCGGAGGTCAATCCCGTTGGTTGAAAGTTTACCAAGCCAGGAACCTGGAAGAATATTTTTATAAAAAGTGTTTTGTGCAGATAATGAATTTGTTAACATTATCATGACCAGGAGCAAAGAAAAAATGACAATTCTTTTCATATAAATATAAAGTGAAATTAACGGGTCCAGTTTGTCAAGTAAAGGTATAAAAATTCAAATTCTCCCTAAACATTTCACAGTTCAATTCTTCAATAGTTCAACTCTTCTGTATTTCAACTTTTCTTTAGTACTTTTGCAGTTCGTTTTTATTTCAAATATATGAGAATTGTAGATACAAAAGGGCAATTATGCCCTGCACCACTGATTGCCGCAAAGAAAGCTCTGAAGGAAACAGCTGAGGGAGAATCTTTCGTAGTTCTGACTGATAATCAGACATCATTTAACAATTTAAGACGTTTCCTTAAAGATAACAAAGCAGAATTCCTGGTCAGTGAGGAAGGAGGTATCTGGACTTTGACAGTGACTAAAACAACTGGGGATGTTGTTCAAACCAAACCAGAAGAGTACTGCAATCCCCCGATCACACATTTTGAAAAAGGCAATTTTATTGTTGTTGTTTCCTCAGATAAAATGGGTGAGGGGGACGATGAACTCGGACATTTACTGATGATCAATTTTATTAAGGCACTAAAAGATCTTGACAAACTTCCATCGAAGATAGTTTTTTATAATAATGGTGTTAAACTGGCTACCAAATCATCTCCAGCTATTGAACATTTGAGAGATCTTGAGAAAATGGGGGTTGAGTTAATGCTATGTGCTACCTGTGTAAACTACTATTGTCTTGAAACTGTGGTCGGTGCAGGCATTGTCAGTAATATGTTTTCTATTGCAGATGCAATGGCATCATCTGACAAAGTAATAAGACCCTGAGAGAATGAAAGTTGACCTTCTTCAAATGGTTGAATATGGTGGTTGTTCGGCAAAAATATCACCGAAGCAACTGGAGGAGATCCTTAAGTATCTCCCTTTGCCCAGGGATCCGAATATCCTGGTCGATATTGATACTCATGATGATGCAGGTGTATACAAGGTAAATGATGATCTTGCGCTTGTTCTTACTACCGACTTTTTCCCTCCTGTCTGCAGCGATCCTTATGAATTCGGACAGATAGCAGCTGCCAATTCAATCAGCGATGTATATGCAATGGGAGGAGATCCTGTACTTGCCCTCAATATTATGATGTTTCCTGCTGCAAAGCTACCGATGGAGGCTTATGCAGACATTCTGAAAGGTGGATTTGACAAGGCCACGGAAGCAGGAGTGAGGATTATCGGCGGACACACCATCAATGATTTTCCTCCTAAATATGGTCTCGCGGTAGTCGGATATGTTCATCCTGAAAAGGTAATAACAAATGCTGGCGCCAAGCCAGGTGATTCACTGATACTTACAAAACCCATCGGAACAGGTGTTATTCTTGCCGGTCATAGATTAGGTATGGTATCTGACGATGATCTCACAGAGGCCAAAAGGTTAATGAAACTACTTAACAAATCGGGAGCAGAAGTGATGAAAAAACACAATATCAGAGGAGCAACCGATATTACCGGTTTTGGTCTTGCAGGTCATGCACTTAAAATGGCCAGGGCTAGCAGGGTATCTTTAGTGATTAAAATGAAAGACGTACTGTTTATAGGCAATTCATACCACTTGATTGACGATGGATGTATTCCCGGAGCTTCATTCAGGAATCTTGAATATGCTGAAAAAGATATTGATTTTGCATCAGATTTGGATTATAATCTGAAAATGCTTGCTTTCGATGCACAGACATCCGGGGGGCTTTTGTTTTCAGCACCTCCAGAAAAGGTGAAAAATATCCTTGAGGACCTTAAAAATGCTGGACTATCTGAATCCAGAGAGATTGGCTTAGCAATTCCATTCGAAGGGAAATTTCTTTATTTATAGGACTCGTGCAACTGATCTATTTTCTTTTTAGTTACACAGAGTTACACAGAGGATTCACAGAGTTACACAGAGTTGGAGTGTTTTATCTCAGTGGTTCTCAGTGTCTTCTCTGTGACCCTCTGTGCAATTCTTAAAGATTCAAAAAGAAAATGTGTTAATCAAATAGACACTCGAATACATTGGATTTTTTTGCCTCAAAACACATTTTGATCTGATCGGGAGTATTTCTTTCGAAAGAAAGCTCCGGAAGTTCATCCGCTTCAAAAAACTGTGCATCAAGAGTTTCAGTATTCTCCTTAAAACAATTTTCCACAAGTTCACATTCAACGAATATCTTATAAATTGTAAAAGGGGAATCAAGCTTATTGTGTTTGTTAGCCAGATGTATTGCAATGATTCGCCATGGCTTGACAACTGCCCCAGCCTCCTCTCTGCATTCCCTTATTGCCGATTCACTCACCGATGTATTCACATCAGCCCAACCGCCTGGTAATGCCCATGCACCGTCGACTTTCTCCTTTATCATAAGGATCTTATTGTCCTTGAAAACAGAAGCCCTGATATCCACTTTTGGTGTCTGATAACCTGTTTCGGAAGCAAAAAGTTCCCTGATTTTTTTATGGTCAATCTCTGTGTACTCATGCAGTATTTCAACCACTATATTCCTTATTTTTTCATACCTGTCAAGATCATACCTGTCAGTACTGAAAGTTAATCCCGCCTGAGCAATTGACTGTAGCTCTGAGGTCCAATGAAGCCATTTATTAATCATTAGTATTCTTAGATTTATTTATTCAGCCAGAAATATAGAAAATTATTTATAAATTAAGATATGTTTTTCATAACTTATTGTGATATAAGGCAATAGCATATTTAGTATTTGTAACAATTACTTAATCTATTTGAAACAGGGCTGTAATAATGAAACATCACTTTTGTAACATGAAAACTCAAGTTAAACCTAATACCAAAAAAATGAAAAAACAACTAATTTTTATTNNAAGGTTGAATTTAAACCATCCGGAAAGTTATGGGGTTATGCTTTTGGAGATTTTTTGTATAAAGGATATACAAATAAATTTGGAATGACCAATACACAATATGGCAGCACTGCAAAGGATTTTACATCGTTTGAGTTTAGAAGGATTTATCTTGGTTATGACTATAATATCAGCGAAAAATTTTCAACTCAGTTAGTGTTAGCTTACGAAGGTTCAACATTTACATCTGATGGATACCGTTCATTTTATATTAAAGCTGCCAATATAAGGTGGAAAAATATTTTTCATAATGCTGATCTGGTCATTGGTCAGATGTCAACGCCAACCTTTGCCACCACATCCGAACCCGTTTGGGGTTATCGTTCACTGGAGAAAACGATTATGGATATGAGAAAGATTGGTGGATCCAATGATGTTGGTATTAGTTTACAGGGCAAGTTAAATGACAAAGGTGATTTTGGTTATAACCTTATGATTGGCAATGGAAGTGGCGCTAAACCGGAAGCTGATAAATTCAAAAAGTTCTATGGTGATGTGTATGTAAAACTTATGGATCAAAAAATATTATTAGATGTTGGAGCCGATAACGAATGGTCTCAGGCTTCACCTTATCAGAAAAGCAAGACAACTTACAAAGCATTTTTAGCTTATCAGGGAAAGAATTTTACTATGGGGTTAGAAGCATTTCAACAGGTTCAGAAAAACAGCACAATTTTTACTGAAGCAGCTCCTTCAACAGTAAAAGATACTGTTAACGCGGTTGCATCTGGTATTTCAATTTTTGCACGAGGAACTTTAAGCAATAAATTGGCCTGGGTATTACGTTATGATTATTATAATCCCGACAGCAAATTCAACAAAGACAATGTATATGCAGCATCTTATCCAGGGGTTAATGCAGAATCGTTTATTCTTGCAGGACTAGATTTCGCGCCGGTTAAAAATGTGCACCTTATACCCAACGTCTGGTACGATATGTATAATAACAGGTATTCAGCTACCAATAATCTAAGCTCTAAGAGCAACGACCTTGCTTTTCGTCTGACAGTTCACTATATTTTCAGGTAAATCAGCGATAGTAACTTATAATTAATGATTCAGTAAATAATTAAAATTAAAAATAGAAATTTATGAAAACAATCAGATTAGTTTACATTCTTGCAATCATGGCTTTTGCAGGAGTATTATCTAGTGCTTTTTTGCCGATATCAAAATCAGCAACAAAATCTCAGGCCAGCGATGTGGAATTATTGGGTGCAGGAGCTAGTTTTCCCTACCCTCTTTATTCCAAAATGTTCAGCGAATATAATATCAAGACAGGGGTAAAGATTAATTATCAATCTATTGGTTCAGGTGGAGGAATAAAGCAACTGATGAGTAAAACAGTAGATTTTGGCGCATCTGACGCTTTTCTCAGTGATGAAGACATGGCAAAAATGCCGACTGCTGTTGTTCATGTGCCAACATGCCTCGGCGCTGACGTTATTACTTATAATCTCCCCGGAGATCCAAAGCTTAAATTTACTCCTGCCGTGGCAGCAGACATTTTCCTTGGGAAGATAACAAAATGGAATGATGCACAGATTAAGAAACTCAATCCGGGAGTTAAACTGCCCGATATGCCCATTTCAATTGTACATCGTTCAGACGGAAGTGGGACTACCTTTATCTTTACAGATTACCTTTCAAAGGTAAGTGAAGAATGGAAAACCAAGGTAGGACACAAAACATCAGTTGACTGGCCGATTGGACTTGGTGCCAAAGGTAACGAAGGAGTCAGCGGAATGATAAAGCAAACGCCCGGAGCTCTTGGATATGTTGA
>PLMC01000094.1:0-147 GCA_003141495.1 Bacteroidales bacterium | reverse complement strand
ACTCATGAAGGACAGCAATTTACAGCTCCTCTGATTTATGCTCCGCTGCCAAAAGAAGCACTGAAAGTAGTTGAAGCAAACCTGAAATCGATTGTTTTCAACGGTAAATCATTATTATAACAAGAAGTGAAGTTAAAATTGATAAGG
>PLMC01000037.1:21493-99521 GCA_003141495.1 Bacteroidales bacterium | reverse complement strand
TGGCAGAGCTCTCCGGATAATGCGACATGGACGAGCATCGTAGGAGCAACAGGCGTCGGCTACGCTCCGCCCGTTCTGACAACAAACACATACTACAGGCGCCAGGTGACCAGCGGTACCTGCGGCACAGTAAACAGCGCTTCAATACTTATAACCATAAAGCAGTTACCTGATATCACTGCCGGACAAAACCCTTCAGCATGTTCAGGCAATGCATTGAGTTATCAAATTCTTCTTAATAACTTCACAAACCCTGCAGATAATGTAACCTTTACATGGGGAGTGCCTGTACTTAATCCTGTTAATCCATTGTTCACCGGAGGTACGGCAAGAGCGCTTCCTTCATCAGCCGACATAATTGATACCTTTACAAATACAACCGGTATTCTCGGCACAGCTACATATACAGTCACTCCGGTCAAAAATGGTTGTACAGGAGCGCCTGTCACAATCGTGATTACAGTCGGTTCACAGCCGGTTCTTGATCCCGGATTAAATGCATTCGCCTGCAGCAATACTTCTATCGGGCTCATACTTAATGTTGCAGGAGGAAGTGTTATTCCGACTTATTATAATATTATAAGCAAAACAGTTGCACCCGGTCTGACCGATGTGGGTAATGCAATTGTTCCGAATGGAACAGCGCCCGCAAATTATCTGGCCGGAGATAAATTTACCAATACTACCGGTGTCAACAAGACTGTCACATACCGTGTACAGCCAATACTGGCTCCCACCTGTATCGGCGCAGCTGTGGATGTTGTAATTACAATACGTCCGCAACCTGTCATATTCCCGGCACAGACAAAGACTGTCTGCAGCGGGGTGGCAATAGGGAAAGAGATACTTCTTGCACCGCCAAACGTACCTGCGGGTTCGCTCTTTAACTGGCCCGTTCCTGTTATATCAGATGCTTCAGTACAGGGTACTGCAGGTGTTAATGTTGCTGCAGATCCTGCCGGAACAGTTCATATCAATGACCAGATACATAACTATTCGGCTGCACCTATAACAGCAACATATACTGTTACCCCTGTCAGCCAGTTCGGTTGCCCGGGTACTCCTTCAGCAGTTATTATCACTGTTAATCCCGAACCGACTCCTCAGCCAATTTCGGGTCGCGATAAAATATGTGTAACTGATAAAAATATTGTCTACAATGTCAGCGCTGTGGGAGGTTCAACATTCCACTGGACCGTTGATGCAGCAGTGGGAACCAAAACATTCGATTTCAATACAAACGCTATACTTATTGACGCCGCCCCGGCAGCGGGGTCGGGCAATATAACTGTATATGAAACGAATTCCTATTTATGTTCAGGCGCTGTTTCAACTCTTCCTGTACAGGTCTATGCACAGCCTGCCCCGGAAAATATTATTGGCAATGCAATTGTATGTGCCAATAGTACAAATATTTACAATGTTACTAATCGTGTTGGTTCAACATACAGCTGGACCGTGCCGGGAGGTGCCGCAATTATTGGCGATCCTTCTGCAAGCTCAATAACGGTGATCTTTGCTAATGTCGGAGGAACAATTTCAGTCCGTGAGACAAATGCTGCAGGTTGTATTACCAATCATAATCCCATGGCAGTTACTGTTAATCCGCTTCCTACAGCAACAATAAGCGGAGGAGCAATGATCTGTGACGGTGCTTCAAGAAATCTCACAGTGACCTTTACCGGCACCGGACCTTACTCATTCACCTATCTGCGTGATGGAGGTTCGCCTACGGTAGTCGCGACTGGCGCAAATCCATATACTTTAAATGTAACATTAGCAGGCACATATACCATCCTGAATGTCACGGATGCCAATTGTACAAATAATGGTACTGGCACGACCACAGTATCATTCTTCCCGAAACCAACAGGCACAATAAGCGGAACAGCCGAGATGTGTAAAGGCGGTTCAACTACGCTCACCGCCAGCTTCACCGGTGTTGCTCCATTTACATTCACTTATACCGATGGCACTACACCTGTAACAGTAGTGGGTCATCTTACAAATGTATATACGGTTTCAGTATCGCCACTGGTCAACACAACTTATACTCTTACAGCTCTTACCGATGGGAACTCCTGTACCGGTGTGGTATCGGGATCGGCTGTGATAAGCGTTAACCAGCCACCAGCACTTACACTTAACGGAACAAACCTGATATGTTATAATGTTAACACCGGTGATGTGAATATGGCAATTGCCGGAGGAACGGCTCCGTTCGGATTCTCATGGACCGGCCCCAATAGCTTTACTGCCAACACCCAGAATATTTCATTACTGGAAGCAGGGTATTATGCAGTTGTTGTAACTGATTCCAAAGGATGTACGGGAACGGCCAATATTACACTTACCCAGCCTCCTGTTCTGAACGGCTCGGCAGCAGGAACAAATATCACATGCTTTGGCGCCAACGACGGAACAATAACTGTTTCGGGTGCCACTGGCGGAGCAGGAACTTATGAGTTCACAGTAAACGGTGGCGGTACATGGCAGGCTTCACCCAGCTTCACAGCGCTTACTCCCGGAACATATAACGTAATGATGAGGGATGCAGTTAACCCTACATGTATCCATATCCTGAACGGCGCTTTATTGTTGACACAACCTACCGTTCTGAATGCAACTTTTGTTAAGACGGATATAACCTGTTTTGCTGCAAATAATGGATCAATAATAATATCAGCTCCTTCAGGCGGTTATGGAACTTATGGATATTCAATAGATGGCGGTGCAACATGGCAGGGATCGGGAAACTTTACCAACCTTACTCCCGGCAGTTACAACGTCAGGATACGCGATGCGGCTAATACCGTATGTTTTGTAATACTAAATCCTGCAGTTGTTGTAGCAGAACCTGCAGTTCTTTCGGCTACAGTTAACAATGCCAATGTTACATGCTTCGGTTCAGCCAATGGAACAATAACTGTTTCGGCTCCTGCCGGAGGACATGGCACTTACGAATATAGTATCAACGGAGGTGGTTCGTGGCAGGCATCAGGCAGCTTTACGGCTCTTCTTCCCGGAACATACAACGTTCAGATACGCGATGCAGCATTTACCAGTTGCTTCAAGGTACTTAATGCAGCGCTGGTAATTTCCCAGCCTCCTGTTCTCCAGGCAAATGTTGCATCGACAAATGTAAATTGCAATGGTGCAAGCGATGGTATCATCAGTATAACAGCTCCTCTTGGCGGTTATGGAACCTATGAATACTCTATAAATGGTGGTACAGGGTGGCAAGGTGCAGGTTTATTCAACGGCTTAGCACCTGCAACCTATGATGTGAGGATAAGGGATGCAGCTAATCCACTATGCTTTATCATTCTCAACGCCGGACTTCAGATAACAGAACCCCTGGCTCTAAGTGCAACTGTAGTAAAAACAGATATAACCTGTTTCGGTGCAAATGACGGACAAATTCAGATTACTAACAGTGCAGGAGGTTATGGCACTTATGAATACTCTGATAATGGCGGTACAACGTGGCAGGCTACAGGGTTGTTTACCTTACTGACCCCCGGTACCTATAATGTTCAGATAAGGGATAAGGCACATATTGCATGCGTCAAGATCCTCGATGCAGCTGTGGTAATATCTGCACCTGCAATTCTGAATGCAACTGTTAATCACACCAATGTAACCTGCAATAGCGCCAATGACGGAACAATTACAATTTCAGCTGCTTCTGGTGGCTATGGAAGTTATGGTTATAGCATAAACGGAGGAACCTCATGGCAGGGATCGGGCAACTTCACAAACCTTTCTCCCGGTACATATAACATAAGGATTCGTGATGCAGTCAACACGGGATGTATAATCCCGCTTAATCCTGCCGTTGTGATAACTGAACCTGTTGTTCTTTCTGCATCAATTGTAAAGACAAATGTAAACTGCAACGGAGCAGCCGATGGCACAATAACAATCAACGGAGCCGCTGGCGGATATGGCACTTATGAATATACCATAAACGGAGGCGCTGCTTGGCAGGCATCCAACAGCTTCATCGGAGTGATACCCGGTTTCTATAATGTGAAAATAAGGGATGCCGCCAATATTGCATGTATAGTTACTCTAAACGGTTCTCTGAATGTTACTGAACCGGCTGCCCTTAATGCAAATGTATCAAAGACCAATGTTACCTGTAATGGTGCAGGCAATGGTACAATAACTATTTCTTCACCATCGGGCGGTTACGGCACGTATGAATATACCATCAATGGCGGGACTTCATGGCAGGCTTCAGGTACTTTTATTAACCTTCCACCTTTAACATACGATGTAAGAATCCGCGATGCGGCACATACTGCTTGTGTTATAACTCTGAACCCTGCTCTTATAGTAACGCAACCTGCAGTTATGACAGCTACTGTAACACCAACAATGGTAAGCTGCAACGGCGCCAATAATGGTATCCTTACAATTACTGGTCCCACAGGTGGTTATGGAACATACGAATACACAGTTAACGGAGGTACAACCTGGTTTGGTACAGGCAATTTCACCAACCTTGCACCCGGATTATTTGATGTCAGGATAAGGGATGCAGCCAATACAGCTTGTGTTATAACTCTGAATCCGGCACTTTCTATTACCCAGCCGACTATTCTGTCAGCTACAGTCAATAAATCGGATATATCATGTTTCGGCGTCGGCGATGGTTCAATAACAATCACTGCTCCGGCAGGCGGATATGGTACTTATGAGTATAGTATCAATGGGGGAGGGTCATGGCAGGCTTCAGGAAGCTTTACACTTCTTGGTCCGGGCAACTATAATGTCCAGATCCGCGATGCTGCACATACTTCATGTGTGGTAGTGCTGAATAATGCCCTGCAGATAACCCAACCCGCTATTCTTAATGCTGTTGTTACTCCAACGAATGTTAGCTGTAATGGTGCAAATAATGGGATTATAAATATTACTGTTCCGACAGGCGGATCAGGTACTTATGGCTATTCAGTTGACGGAGGAGCTACTTGGCATGCTTCAGGATTGTTTAACGGACTTGTTCCTTTAACTTATAATATTCAGATCCGCGATGCAGTGAATACTGCATGTGAAATAACTCTGAACGCTGCACTTATAATAACGGAACCGCCTGTACTCTCTGCAACAGTGACAAGTACAGATGTAACCTGCAACGGGTCGAATGATGGAACGATATCAATATCAAATCCTGCCGGAGGATACGGAACATATGAATACTCCAGGGATGGCGGCGCCACATGGCTGGCCTCAGGAAACTTTACAGCTCTCACACCTGGTTCATACAATGTCCAGATAAGAGATAAGGCTCACACCGCATGCGTTATTGTTTTGAATGCCGCTCTGGTAATATCACAGCCTACGGCTCTGACTGCAGTTGTCAATAGTACCGCCGTTACATGCAATGGCGCTAACAACGGAACAATCTCAATAACCAATCCGCTTGGCGGATACGGGACATACGAATATTCCATTAACGGAGGTGCCGGGTGGCAAAGTTCAGGATCATTTGCAGGACTTGCACCGGCATCATATAATGTATTAATACGTGATGCGGCGCATATAGCCTGCGTTAGAACGCTGAACGCTGCACTTGCTATAACAGAACCACCGGTACTTTCTGCAGCAGTTACAAGTACAAATGTAACTTGTTCCGGAGCCGCTGACGGATCGATAACAATAACTAATCCTCTTGGTGGATACGGTACATACGAATACACGGTTAATGGAGGTACAGCATGGCAGGCATCAGGAAACTTTACCGCTCTGATACCCGGATTCTATAATGTTCAGATACGTGATGCTGCACATACTGCTTGTGTTAAAATACTGAATGGGTCTCTTCAGATTACTCAGCAGGCGCCTCTTTCAGCAGTTGTTGTGAAAACAAATGTAACCTGTAATGGGGCAAATGACGGAACCATTACAATCTCCTCACCCACAGGTGGTTATGGAACCTATGAATATAGTATCAATGGAGGAGGTGCATGGCAGGCTTCAGGTAATTTCATTAACCTTTTACCTGCAACTTATGATGTCAGAATCCGTGATGCTGCACATACCGGGTGTGTAATAACGCTTAACCCTGCACTTATAATAACACAGCCCGTAGTTTTAAGCGCAATAGTAACACCGACAATGGTAACCTGCAATGGCTCGAACGATGGTACGATTTCAATTACAGGAGCAGCCGGAGGTTATGGTACATACCAGTACAGCGATAATGGCGGTGCAACGTGGCAGGGATCGGGCACATTTACCAATCTTGCCCCGGCTAACTATAATGTCAGGATAAGAGATGCAGCAAATACAGCTTGTTTTATAACCCTGAACCCTGCAATTTCTATAACCCAACCGCTTATCCTCTCAGCTACACTCGCCAGGTCGAATGTAACATGTTTCGGTGGAAACGACGGGACAATAACAATTTCTGCTCCTGCGGGCGGATATGGCACTTACGAGTATAGTATAAACGGAGGAGGTTCATGGCAGGCTTCAGGTAACTTTACGTTGCTGACACCCGGATCATTCAATGTCCTTATCAGGGATGCTGCTCATACCGGTTGTGTAGTGGTGTTGAACAATTCCTATACAATAAGCCAGCCTGCTCTTCTTGCTGCAACTGTTACAAAAACAGATGTCTCTTGTAAAGGTGCAAACGATGGTATGATAACTATCAGTTCACCAACTGGAGGATCAGGGACTTATGAATACTCTGTCGATGGAGGTTTGTCGTGGGTCGGTTCAGGCAATTTTGTCAACCTTGTACCCGCAACCTACGATGTTCGTATTCGCGATGCAGCTAACACAGCGTGTGCGGCAACATTGTATCCGAATATGGTGATAACCGAACCGATTTTACTTGCACTGACTTCTACAGGCGATATACTTCTAGACTGCTTCAGCGATATGGATGGAAGCGGGACCTTCTTCGGATCGGGCGGAACACTGCCATATAACTTCCATGTGGTAACCAATACCACAGGTGGAACGCTGGCAGCTCCCGGATTTAACTCACAGACCTTCTTTAATGCAGGCGCCGGGATAATCACCATTGCTGTCACCGACTTCAAAGGGTGTTTTGCACAGGCAACGATAAACGTAACGCAACCTGCATTACTGACCCCAGGAACCATTGCAGCCAACCAGGTGGTCTGCGCAGGAGATAATCCTGCACAACTCACGGAAACGGTGCCTGCTGCCGGAGGACCGGGTGCATATATCTACCAGTGGCAAAATGGCTCAACTGCTGTCGGCCCGTTCATAAATATTGCAGGTGCAACAGGAACACTGTACACACCACCTGCAGCCGCAAATAGTACCCAGTATTACCGGAGAATGATTACTTCAGGTATATGTATGCCGGTATTTAGTAATGTTATTGAGGTACTGGTTAATCCTAAACCTGTTGCAATACTTACAGGCGGTGAAACCATTTGTCCTTCGCAGACTTCAATTTTGAAGGTAAACGTGATGGTTGGAACAGGTCCGTTCGAGCTCGACATAAATAACTATGGTACTGTTACCGGCTATGTGAGCGGGGCAGACATTGTTGTTTCTCCTCTGGCGACAACAACCTACACACTTACCAGGGTCAGAGATGCTAACGGATGTCAGGTTCTGAGTCCGTCTGCAAATCTTATCGGTTCAGCCACAGTGACTGTAAGAGCTTTACCAGCAATAACCTCTTCACCTGTAAACAAAACTATTTGTGAATTTGGTATGGTAACCTTCAATGTGGCTGCAACAGGAACGGATCTTACTTATCAGTGGTACGAAAATACAGGAAGCGGATTTAATCCTGTTTCTGACGGAGGAATCTATTTCGGAGCTACCAATTCAACTCTGAGTCTTTTTGGTGCAACACGATTGATGAACGGATATATTTACCATGTTGTGGTCACAGGATGTTCTTCAACAGTCACATCAGCTGATGCAATACTTACCGTGAACACTGCTCCGGAGATTTCATTACAACCGAAAGACACTACTGCATGTATGAATTCCGGTGCAACCTTCAGTATAAATGCAACCGGAACTGCACTTACTTATCAGTGGCAGGTTAACAAAGGCGCCGGATTTATTAATGTCGTCAATGATGCCAATTTCAGCGGATCGGCCCAGAGCACTCTTACAATAACAAATGCACAGGCTGCATTTAATAACTATATCTTCAGGATTATTGTAAGCGGGACTTGCGGAATTCCGGTTTACTCTAACTTTGCCGTGCTGAGGGTAAGCATACCACCATCAATAACACTCAACCCTGTGGATAAAGCAACATGCGATGGTACAGGTCCTGTGATGTTCACAGCCAATGGTACGGGGATTATAGATTCACTGAGATGGGAGGTATTCAGCGGAGGAGTATGGTCGGATGTTCACGACAATGCGATTTATGGTGGATCAACGTCACAGCAGCTGACTGTTTCCAATGTTCCTATTGCTCTTAACGGAAACCAGTACAGGCTTGCACTGAAGGCTAAATGTATTACGATAAATTCAACCGGTGCAACACTTACGGTTAATCCGAATCCTGTTGTCGACTTCAGCGCTGTTAATCCTATACATGCCTGCGGTACTGTTCCGCTTATCATCAATGGAAATCCTACCGATGGTTCAGGTATCTGGTCAACACATCTGTGGACTGGAGATATTGGTCCTCTGAATAATTACTTCGTCCAGTCGCCGACTTTCACTTCGCAGATTGCAGGTACCTATGCACTGAACTATAAGGTTAAAGACAGTAAAGGATGTTACGGGAACGGAGATGTTACGGTTATTGTTGATGCTCCTGATGCTACCTATAATCAGGATAAGTCTAGCGGATGTACCCCCGCATCTGTAACATTCACAAAAGACATGACCGGAATTGCCAAATTCTGGTGGGACTTCGGTGATAGTTCACCAAAGGATTCAGTCAATGCCAATCCTGTACATGTTTTCACGAATGTCAATCCTTCCTCGATTGAATACTATAATGTGAAATTGACTGTAAGATCACCCGGTGGATGTCTTGACTCGTTTATCTCAGTTGTAACAGTTTACCCTGCAGTTGATGCCACCTTCACGGTTTCTTCTCCAATCATTTGCAGCGGTAACCAGATCGTCTTCACTACATTGCCGGGAGCAAGTAAATACTTCTGGGACTTTGGTGACGGNNTCCTGTTGTTCATACGGTGACACTAACAACAACATCGTTCTACAACTGCACCGATGTGAAGACTATGGATATAACAGTGATGCCGGTACCGCTTCCTCAGTTCACCGCGGTTCCTGTTACTCAGATCTATAATGCGGCTGGTAATCCTGTAGTCTTTACAAATACCACTAATCCGGGCACCTGGACATGGTTATGGAATTTCGGAGACGGTGCCACATCGACTATCCAGAGTCCGACTCATACTTATACAGGTTTGGGTACTTTCAATGTTGTGTTGAACGTGAGCAATGCAAATTGTTCAGATAGCGTTAAACACTCAGTAATCGTTACGCCAATTCCTCCGGTTGCGAATTTCGACCTGGTACCGTCAGGTTGTTCGCCTCTGAATATTGAGATCAATAACACTTCCCTTAATACAAATACACCAGGTACAACTTACATGTGGGACTTTGGTGACGGAGGCGCTTCAACAGCTAAGAATCCGACATACACATACTTTGATCCGGGTACTTTCCGTATTGAGCTGACAGTAACTGGACCGGGAGGGGTATCAACGTATTCTCAGGTTGTCAACTCCTACCCATCACCCAAGGCAAACTTCCAGGTATCGCCAACAGTGGTATTTGTGAATGATGAAAAGGTAAGAATGTTCAATCTGACCCAGGGAGCAGATTCTTATCTCTGGGATTTTGGTGACGGAGATACCTCGAAGGTCAAGGAGCCGTATCATAAGTACATGGCAGAAGGAATTTATGATGTTACCCTTTGGGCATATTTAAATAATGTGGTTAATGGTGTGAATATTACCTGCAGTGACAAGTTTGTATTGTCGCCTGCCGTGACAGTGGAGCCCTCGGGAGTGTTGAGGTTCTCAACGGTGTTCACTCCGAATACACAGTCAGAAATTGATATTGATCATCTGCCTACCGGAGGTATAGAGATTGATCAGTTCTTCTTCCCGGGTATCAGGGAGAAAGTGATTACGTATAAGCTTCAGATCTTCAACAGGCTTGGTGTGTTGATATTTGAAAGTCACGATATCAATAAACCATGGAATGGTTATTACCAGCATAAGCTCTGCCAGCAGGGTGTATATGTATGGTATGTGGAAGGGAAGTATGCTAATGGTCAACCGTTCAAGAAGGTGGGAGATGTGACACTCCTTCATTAATGGCGTGGAGCTACAGGTATCAGGCAACCGGAAGAATGGATGGAGGATACAAGGTGCACGACACACAGCACACGGAAGATAAGAATTTGATTTCCGTGAATCGTGAGTCTTGAGTCGTGAGTCGTACGAAAGGGAGAATAGAATCAGATCACATATTTAGGAGCCCGTTGAAAGACGGGCTTTTTATTTGGCTGGAGGATTTCCTAATCATATTTGGTAATACGATTGGCAGATTGCTTCGTCTCCGCCGACTGGCGGATTCTCGCAATAACAACCAATTTTATTAGGTTCTTTTTACCTCTTAGCACGAATTCCATAGCCTTGAAAGTCATTGCGAGCGAAGCGAAGCAATCTCAAATTCCCATTACAGCGCAGCGGATAACTGTGCTGTATTATATAAGGTATAGGCATTCAGATGTATTTCGCACGTTTTGCTTTAAAAAACCCGCTCATTTATAGTATCCAATTAAAATATTTAGTAAATTTGGGTAGCTGTGTTTCTAAATCGTGAATTAATGTCTTGTTTAGGAGTGCCTGTAGTGCCTGGAGTTGGGAGTGCCTAAAGTTTGAAGTATTGAAGTGCTAGAATTTTATCAAAGTGGACCTGATACCATTCTCAATATCAAAATTCAGTCTTGAAACCTACCTTGTTACAATAAATACAAGGAGCAGGATCATCTATTGGATTATAATTGGGATGATCATTTTTAGTATTGCCATTCTTCCTTTTATCAATGTGGATGTTTCAGTGCAGGCCAGAGGCTATTTTCAATCGGACATTGAAAAGCAGGTTGTTTTTGCTCCATTCCAGGGCAAAATTATTTATACATCGATCCGTAATGGAAAAGCAGTAAAAAAAGGTGATACGCTTTTGATCTTTGATAGAGAATCAATAAGGGCTCAGTACACTTCTCTGGAACAGAGGACAGGGGAAAACGATGCTTCTATGAAGGACCTGGAAAAACTGACTAAAATTTCTTCTTTGGAAGGCCGGTTTTATCATCTGGGATTAATTACGCAATGCTATAAGGCTGAATTCGAGAATCTGAAAAATCAGCATCTGATCCAGTTGCAAAAATACCAGAAGAAGATAACGGAACATGAACGGAATAAGCTTCTTTATAATCAGCAGATCATACCGAAGATTGATTATGAAAACTCTCTCTTTTTGCTTAGTTCCGAGAAAGACAATCTGGATCAGATATTATTATCTCAGAAATCTCAATGGCAGAGTGACTTATCCTTACGTCGAAATGATTCGGTCAAATTGCTTGCCGAATTAAAGCAGTGCTCTGAGGAGCTTACAAACAGAATAGTTCTTGCTCCGACAGGTGGAGAAATAATTCAAAGTTCAGATATTCAGCCCGGAAGCCTTGTAACTCCGGGGCAGAAAATTGCGGAGATATCTCCGGGAGGAGAATTGGTTGCGACCTGTTTTGTAAAACCCGCCGATATCGGGCTTATCCACGAAAAACAGAAAGTTAAAATTCAGGTAGACGCATTTAACTATAATGAATGGGGAATGCTGCAGGGTGATATTATTGATATTTCTGATGATATGATAGTTGAAGATGGATCAGTCGCATATTTCAGGGTTAAATGTAAACCTGAAAAAACATTCCTTTCACTAAAGAATGGTTATAAAGCTGAAATTAAAAAGGGGATGAGCCTCAGTACCAGGATCCTGGTAATCCGACGGAGTTTGTATCATTTGTTATTCGATAAGGCAGATAAATGGTTCAATCCTTATACCTATACCAAAGGGTAGTAATTTTATGAAAATAACTGTAAAACAGAGGGATATTACTGATTGCGGAGCAGCTTGTCTTGCTTCGGTCGCTGCCTGGTATAAACTGGCATTGCCGGTAGCGCGAATCAGACAATTTGCCGGAACCGATAAGAAAGGGACAAATATTTTAGGACTTGTGGAAGCAGCAGGAAAAATGGGATTTCTGGCAAAAGGGGTGAGAGGGGATTGGGATAGCCTGTTTAAAATTCCAAAACCGGCAATTGCACATATTATTGTGAAAGAGGTCCTTCATCATTATGTGGTCTTAATAAAAACAACGGATAAGTACATTGAGATCATGGATCCCGGAGATGGGGCTTTTCATAAGATTGAACATGAAGAATTCAGAAAACAGTGGACCGGAGTGCTGGTACTTATTGCTCCCGGGGAGAAATTTACAGTCAGAAATGAAAAAGTATCGGCCCAGGTTCGCTTCTGGAATCTAATAAGACCTCACAGGGGCATTCTGTTGCAATCGCTTGCTGGCGCACTGGTATTCTCAGTACTTGGACTTGCAATGTCAATTTATGTGGGGAAGCTTGTTGATACCGTACTGCCGGGAGGGAATCTAAGCCTTTTAAACCTGCTTGGCATTGCAATGGTGCTCATTATTGTACTGAGACTCCTGCTTAGTTTTTTCCAGTCAGTTTTTATTCTTAAAACCGGACAGAAAATTGATGCGACACTTATACTTGGATACTATCAGCATCTGTTAAAACTGCCTCAGACCTTCTTTGATAACATGAGGACAGGTGAAATAATATCAAGAATTGGTGATGCAGTCAAGATTCGTTTATTTGTTAATGAGGTATCAATAAATTTCATTCTTAACATCTTCATCCTGATAGTTTCTTTTATACTGATGTTTACCTTCTTCTGGAAACTGGCGCTTATCATGCTTATTGTTGTCCCTCTTTATACCCTGATATATTATATCTCAAACAGGCTTAACAGGAAGGTACAGCGAACAGTTATGGAAAGAGCGGCAGATCTTGAGGCACAATTGGTGGAATCTCTCAACTCAGCGGGGACCATTAAACGATTCGGCCTCGAGAATTTTTCAAATTTGAAAACCGAGACCAGATTTGTCAGTCTTCTTGAGATAATTTACAAATCAGGATTAAACAGTATTTTTTCATCAAGCTCTACCAGTCTTATTTCACAATTGATTACAATTCTTGTTTTGTGGGTGGGAGCGGGATACGCAATCGGCTCACAGATTACGCCAGGGGAGCTGCTTTCATTTTATTCGGTAGTAGGATATTTTACTGGTCCTGTTACCTCTGTAATAGGTTTTAACCGCACCCTGCAGGATGCCGGGATTGCTGCCGACAGGCTATTTGAAATTTTTGACCTTGAGATAGAAGATGAAGCAAACAAGATAGAACTAAAACCTGAAATGATTGATGACATACATTTTGAGAACGTGAAGTTCCGGTATGGAACCAGGGTAGAGGTTTTCGATTCTCTGAATCTTACAATAAAAAAGGGAGAGATAACTGCTGTTGCAGGTGAGAGCGGTTCCGGCAAGACTACTTTAGTTTCATTACTTCAAAATCTCTATGCGCTCCAGTCAGGTCATATTCGCATCGGACGTTATGATCTTCGTCATCTTACCAACCAGTCATTGCGTAAAGTTGTTTCCGTGGTTCCCCAGAGAATTGATCTCTTCTCCGGAAATGTTGTAGATAACATTGCTGTCGGTAATTTTACTCCTGATATGAACAGGGTGATTGAAGTTTGTGATAAGCTTGGGATGACAAAATTTATTGAACAACTTCCGCATGGATTCAATACTTACCTTGGAGAGAACGGAGCTACTTTATCAGGAGGGCAGCAGCAACGAATAGCCATTGCCAGGGCGCTTTATCGCGATCCCCAGATTCTGATCCTTGATGAAGCCACCTCCTCACTTGACTCACTGGCGGAGATATTTGTACAAAACACTTTAAAGTTACTCAGGGAAGAAAATAAGACAGTAATTGTGATTGCCCACCGGCTTTCAACGATTAACATGGCTGACAGAGTTATAATGCTTGATAAAGGAATGGTTGTTCAGGACGGCTCATTAGCAGAACTGTCAGTTATTGAGGGTCCGTTTCGCAGGATGTGGACGCACCAGACAATTGATATTAAGGAAATAGTTAAAACCTGAAATACAATATAATATGAAGGTATTTGAATATCTCGACCGGATAAGTATGATGCATAGACTTGTCTCGAGGCAGAAGACCGGAACTCCCGAAGAATTTGCAAGGCAGCTGGGTGTAAGCCGCACCAGTCTCTACGAATTGATAGATGAATTAAGATCACGCGGAGCGCCGATTGCCTATTCAAAATCGGCAAAGACATTTTTTTACATGCAGCCGTACGACATAGCCGTAACATGTTCACTCCGGCCATTGACCTATAATGAAAAGAAAGAAAATTCAGGTGGGGTAAAAATTTTCTCCAAAATCCTTTTTTTCCGTACGCTGCTCTCCGACCTTAGTATGGTAACGTTACCATGCTAAAGCCCCGGGCATGTGAAAGAAATGGGGAATGATAACAGATTATTATTAAGACATTTTTATTATGGAAAATCTAAATTGTCAAATTACTTATCTAACATTTACTGAACAAAGAGATGTTAATGGTGGGTTCATTTGGGGAGCGCTAATAGTAGCAGCCTTTGTGGCTGTTATAAACGATTGGGACAACTTCAAAGCTGGCATTGCAGGAAAACCTGAAGTTGCGAAATAATAGTATCTTATAACCTAAAAATTTTTCAAATGGAAACAATTAACTATTCACTGAAAGGTATAAAAGAGTTAACTAATGAAGGTCTTTTGTTAGTAAACGGCGGTGGTTTTGCTTATGATTTAGGTTTCTTACTTAGAGAAATGGTAATATATGCTGCCAATGGGGGGAATGGCCCAGGAGTTGTTGCGGTAAGTGTAGACCTTAGTCTTAAGTATAGGCCAGTATAAATTAGTAAAAAACTAAAGCGAGGATTATCTTCGCTTTAGTTTGCTAAATTTTATCTTTGTTATAATAAATTATTATGGGACTAAGTTTTTCTTTATAAAGATTCATTAAATTGATTTTTAAAATTCAAGGATTAAAAACCTTTATCTTATTTTTATGAACATTTGGACAAAAATCCTGCTCTTTTTCCCACTTTGGTTGCTGTTTTTAGTTTTATTTTATGGTATAGTCTTTTTAATTTATCCTGAATCTTATGCAGCATCAAAAACTGAGTTTGACACACTCATTTCGACTGATTATGGCTTTTTACTAATTAGTCAGGTAGCAGTATTTCTTGGCACCTTCTCAGCCATATTCTTTGTCTCCAAAGTCATTAGCAAACAGAAGCCAACATTCCTGAACTCGATGCTTAAGCCTGAAGGGCTACTTTTCGGGGTAGGACTAGGTGCAATAGAGATATTATTAATCATTATTATACTAACTCTTACCACAAAAACAAAAATCACATTCCATGGATTTAATATTAGCATTCTCCTGTATGCAATAATATTCTTTCTTATAGCGGTTTCTGAGGAAGCCATGTCCCGAGGATTCATTTTTACTAATCTGTATAATCAATCAAACAAATATTTTAGTATTATCATTTCTTCGTTAATATTTAGTCTGATGCATGCTTTTAACTCCTCATTTAATTGGATTGGCATGTTGAACATTTTTTTAATCGGCATTTTTTTTTGTCAATTATATCTAAAGAGGATGAATCTCTCAATACCTATAGGATTTCACTTCAGTTGGAATCTTCTCCAAGGTCCGATATTTGGATTTTCTGTTAGCGGTTTTACAACTCAAGAGGTTTTAAAAATAGAGAGTTTTTCAGGATCAAAGTTCCCATTTGAAGGCTTTGGTCTGGAAGGATCTTTAATCTCAACTTTAGTTATAAGTTTCTTTATAGTCTATTTATATGTTACTAATACAAGGAAGATAATGCACTCAGGGAAGATAGAGCCCTCGTCTATTAACATTGCTACACTGAAAGCTGAGGCATGATCAAGAATTATAAAGTAAATCCTGGATTTATAAATTTTCCGGAGGTATTAGTTATTAATTATTTAAGTAGAAAAGGGAGATGATACTAATCTACCTACAACCATTTCTACACGCTATATAGTCTTGGTATTTTATCGGGATGTAGAGCTGATGCGGGAGACAACAGTTTAAAGCTCGGGATTATGGATCGCACTAAGCGATGGATTAAAGATGAAACTGGATATGAAGAAACTAGACGGATTATTGCAATCTCTACTCCTTGTTTTATCGATTTATTTACTGTTTAGGCTATTCAGCAAGGAGGAATTTAACAGGCCGGATTATATTATGATGATAATACTTGGTTTAGCAGGTTTCATTACTATCCTAAAAAATGCCTATCGGAAAAAGAAGGAGAATTAAATATTCCGGTGCTCTGCACCTTATGTTTCATTTTATAAATTCATTTCTACAAATATTTCGCAGCTCTGCTGCTAGGTATTAAACGAAAGGTATATCCTGATATTTGAAGGTAAATGGTTATTTTATGAAAAACGCTGCAACGGGCTATACCATTTCCGGGAAAAATATTTGCACCGATTGTCAAAGGTGCAGAGCACCGTAATATTTGTAGCATATAATGGCATGTAATAGATTAGAGAGGTGCAGAGCGCCGAAAAATTTGTAGAAAATAATGGCATGAAACGGATTATAAAGGTGCGGAGCACCGTAATATTTGTAGCATATAATGGTATGTAATAGATTAGAGAGGTGCATCGCACCGAAATATTTGTAGAAAATAATGGCATGAAACGGATTGTAGAGGTGCAGAGCACCGCAATATTTGTAGTAGGGTACGTAATGGATTGGAGAGGTGCATCGCACCGAAATATAAAATATTAATAAAATGGCGAATACATACACACAATGTTATTTCCATCTGGTATTTGCAGTAAGAAACCGCAATGCTTTAATTAAAAAAGAATGGAAAAATGAAATGGAGAAATATATTACCGGAATTGCCCAAAACCACCATCATAAAATGCTGGCAGTTGGTTCAATGCCCGACCATATACATATATTAATCGGATATAATGTAAATCAGCTGATTCCTGATTTGATGGAAGAAATTAAAACGGCAACCAATGCATGGATTAAAGAAAAAAGATTGTCTAAATTTAAATTCGACTGGCAAAAAGGTTATGGAGCATTTACCTATTCAAGATCAGAAATTGATAACGTTGTAAAATATATTTTATCGCAGGAAGAACATCATAGAAAAAGACCATTTAAAGAAGAATACCTGGAAATGCTGGAAAAGAATGAGGTTATATTTAGCAATGAATACCTGTTTGAATTCTTTAATGATATAAATGGTTGGAATTAAATATTCCGGTGCTCTGCACCTTATGTTTCATTTTATAAATTCATTTCTACAAATATTTCGCAGCTCTGCTGCTAAGTATTAAACAAAAAGTGTATCCTGATATTTGATGGTAAATGGTTATATTATGAAAAACGCTGCAACGGGCTATACCTTTTCCAGGAAAAATATTTGCACCGATTGTCAAAGGTGCTCGCACCAAAATATTTTTAGAATAACGGTTGTAAGGGAATTATAAGGTGCATCGCGCCGAAAAATTTGTAGAGAATAATGGCATGAAACGGATTATAAAGGTGCGGAGCACCGTAATATTTGTAGCATATAATGGCATGTAATAGATTAGAGATGTGCATCGCACCGATTTGTAGAAAATAATGGCATAAAACGGATTGTAGAGGTGCAGAGCACCGTAATATTTGTAGTAGGATACGTAATGGATTAGAAAGGTGCATCGCACCGCAATATTTGTAGTAAATCATGGCATGAAATGGATTGTAAAGGTGCATCGCACCGTAATATTTGTAGCAGGATACGTAATGGATTAGAAAGGTGCATCGCACCGTAATATTTGTAGAAAATATGGGAACATGATGGATTAGAGAGGTGCATCGCACCGCAATATTTGTAGCAGGATACGTAATGGATTAGAGAGGTGCATCGCACCGCAATATTTGTAAATAAATAATTGAAATTCTTCATATTTAAAAAAACCGGCTCTTCAGAATCTATGCTTAATCTTGTAAATTTGGATGTACAAATAATATGAATAGTTACAATGTTCAGCCCCTCCGAATTCTTCCATTTCCTTCAAAGACCACAATATCAATCCCTTGAAAGAAAAAATACAAATATTTTAGTTACAGCTTTAAAAATCTATTTGCTCACCTTTCTGGTTATTGGATTAATAAGCGCGATTAATCTCACAATACTTCCTGTTTTTTTAGCTCTTCCGGTTAATGAAACATTTGAAGTTCCTGCATCACTAAAGGAACATCTTTGGATTTATTTCTTTTTAGCTACGGTTTTTGCACCTGTCACTGAAGAGATCATCTTCAGATTATCACTTCTTTTTAATCCGGTTAATCTTGCCCTTTCAGTCTCAACTCTGATTTCTCTTATCATCCATCGGTTTTGTAATCACCTTATTTCAATAATATCTTTTTTCCTGGTATTCATCCTGATATATGCATTGGCTTCTACTTATAAATCAAGTTTAATTTCATTTTGGAATAAAAATTTTAAATACATATTTTATTCTTTGCCTATCCTTTTTGGATTGGTCCATATATCCAATTATAAAATTATTGAAGCATCTCAGTATTTCATTGCACTTATCCTTATTTTTCCTCAATTGGCGATCGGATTTATTTTATCTTTTACCCGATTATATTATAAAAAGGGATTCCTGATTTGCATAATTTTTCATGTACTTATGAATATGATCTCTGTGTCTATCTCACTTCTACGATATATTCCACCAGGCAATTAAGTTAAAACACAAACCCCGGAACCTATAAAAAACCCCGAGAGATAATCAGCACTCTCCCGGGGTGGGGTCTCGGTCAGGACGACCTTCCGTTCAAAAGAACGAGACTAAAAGCACGAAAAATGCAGCGAGGAACGACCTCTAAAACCGGAATGTGCTGAATAGCCGGAATTCCTAATAATTCTGTGACTAATCCACTTCCCGATGCTGATATTACCTAAATTAAAACCCATATAAATTAAAACGACAAAGACTTTATTATACAATTTTAAAAAACGCCGGGGACAGAAAAATGGATGATCGATATGTTATACAACATATTATTGATAATCTTCCTCGGTTACATATGACCGCCTCGACTGACTGTACCTGAGATCTGTTCCCTCTTCGCGGAGCTCTTTAACAATCCTCTTTACGCTTCGTTCACTGATCTCAAATCTTAACGCCAGCTCGGCAGGTGCTCCCGTGCTTTTCAAAGATGCAAGTTTTAGTAACCTCATCTTTAAAGTCTCTTTCTGAAACTTGTTCATTATTGCCAGAATCAATATTGCCTTGAACTTGACTTCAGTTATAAAATTAAACAAAAAAGGGGTAATTCACCAAATAAATTTGGAATTATTTTAGGTTTTAATTGAAAATAACTCATTTTTTGTTCCTAAAAAGAATATTTGTTCATTTCTTTTGCTTGCCCAAAAGAAACGAACCAAAGAAAAGGGCACCGGAACCGAGAAGAACAGTGGGCACGGATTACAAATCTGCGTCAGCAAATGCGAGCTCGGTTCCGCTTTTGCCTTCGCGCCTCAATCGCGAGTCCTCGGGACTGCAGCCTTGATTATTGCTCATAATTTATTATTTATAAAGGTATTCGCGAACTCGCAAAAGATAGATTAATTTTTTAATCTACAATATGTAATTCGTTCGGTTCTTTTGGAGGAGCAAAAGGCACGAACAATAAAGAATCAATTCATTTCCTGAATAACCATAAAACCTTCCCTAACCTATGCGGATAGTAAAGCAATACCTTCCATGTACTTTTACATTTATAACGGTTCTTCATAAAACTGACGGTTGGGAAGAGATCTCCTAAAATAAATAGAAACTTACGATGGAATCCGGGAATCTCTGCTAGAATATGACGATAAAATCCGGCCTTATCACCTGATGGATTATTCTTTGGACTCCTCAGGAAGAAAAAAAACCTGTCTATAAAATCCTCATTATGCCATTTATCAATAAAGTCGTTTAGCCATCCCGGGAAAGAAACACTCCATATATCTCTTAACGGCTCCAGATGCCATGCAAGTATCTCCGACATACCCGCATCTGAAGCGCATTTCAGGAGATTATAATTTAATATCTCATAATTATGTTTTTCAATCAGAACAATCAGATCAGTGTATAACCTGAGTTGCGATTCATTATTCATCTCGTGCAACCAGAGATGCTTTACCAGATAAAGAAAGAAGATCTGAGGCTGAGGAAACCAGGCTTTTTCTCCTTTTATCTCAAGCATATAACTGCTATTGTAAAGCATTTTAGTCATTAAGTTTTTTCTTCCCCCGAAAAGCTCATGGTGTATCTCAACAGAAGTCCCATTCTTAATGAGTGAGGGAAGATGCTTGCCGTAATAGGCCAGAATCAGTTTATGAAAAAATGATTTTACAGGAAGCGATACATATCCGTTACGGAAAAGAATCTTTCGTGCTTTGATGCACTCATCCCTGTTTATCAGGATATCAACATCTGACATTTGTCGTAATCCCTGATTGCCATAAACCGAATTCTCAAGTGCCATTCCTTTAAGAATAACAATTTTGATATTCTCTGCATTAAGCAACCTGAGAACCTCACCCATAGATTCGGTATTGAATGTATTCCGGCCCAGGCTCCTCATTAATGTGCACTTTAGGAAATAGGCAGCAGCCTCAGGTATTTCTGAATGAAGCTGATATTTCTCAAGATTATACCAGACCAGTGCAGCAACACCATGTTCGTTGGCAAGATTACTGAAATAGGGCCAGTCGGTTATAACAGCAAGAAGCGAATTGATCCTGTTTATCTGTTCATCACTGAATTCAAGGCGGCATAATTCCAGCAGAAGGTGTTCTTCATCACTTATCCTTACTTCGCTTTTCATCTGTTAAACCTGCTGCTTTGTTTTGTAAACATGGTGAAATACATCCCACCTCTCTTCATTAACTGCTCATGGGTACCGGTTTCAGCAATTTCCCCTTTATCGAGGACAATTATTCTGTCGGCCAGATTGACATTTGTAAACCGATGACTTATAAGAATCGAGGTACGGCCTTTAACTATCTCCCTGAACCGGCTGAAGATATCATATTCGGTGTCAGCATCCAGAGCGCTGGATGGCTCATCAAGAATAAGTATTGGAGCATCCCTGAAGAGAGCTCTTGCCAATGCAATCTTCTGCCACTCACCCCAGCTGAGTTCACGACTATCATCAAACAGGTTTCCTATGACAGTTTCGTAACCATTAGGCAGATTATCGATTAAATCGTGAGCACCGGTACTTTTTGCTGAAGCTTTTATCCTCACAGCAGGACTTTTTTCATCAATATTACCCATCCGGATGTTTTCGCCTGCTGTAAGATTGTAAAGCATAAAGTCCTGGAAAATAACTGAAAATTGTTTCCTGTATTCTTCAGGATCAATATTCCTGATATCACTGCCATCGTATTTTAAGTTTCCCGAATCCGAATCATAAAGTCTGCATAATAACCTCACAAGCGTGCTTTTACCGGCACCATTTGGTCCGACAAGAGCTATTATTTCACCCCTTTTTATCTCAAATGAGACATTATTGATAGTCCTGAAGCTATTCCCCGGATAAGTGAAGGATACATTATCTGCCACTATTTTTTCCTTTAATGGAGCTGGCACAATTACAGGTTCAGCAGCGGTAACACTCTCCTTCAGATTCAGGAATTCAAATGTGTCACCTATGAAGAGACTGTCTTCATACAATCCTGCCAGCGAACTGAATAAATCTTTTATATATATCATTCCCTGCCTGAATGCCAGCAGGAACATTGCCATCTGACCTAAAGAAAGTTTTCCACTGATTGTTTGGTGTGCGATAAATAAAAGAGAAACCAAAAGTGCTGATGCTTTAAAAAGATTGGATACAAATTCTATAACTGTTCTTCTTCTTATGATATTGATCTCTTCCTCTTTTTGTTTCAGGAAAGACTTCCTGAAAAGACTGATGAAATAATTTCCCAGTCCGAATAGCCTCAATTCCCTGGAAGGTCTGTCGCCTGTCAGCAGCCAGTTAAAATATGCTGATTTCCTGGCTTCGGGAGTCTGCTCTCTCTGAAAATTATACAGGATATCTGCATAATAGAGCCGCAGCCAGATTCCCGGAATATTTGCAACAAGAAGAAGTAAAGCAAGTGTCCAGTGAAGAGTTAATATTAGTCCGGCCATAAGTAACAGGGAGAGGAGTCCTCTAAGCATGGAAACCAGATTATTCAGGATGCTGTTCGGACGCCATGGGGCTTCTCTTGAGGCACGTGACAGACAATCGAAATACTCGGGACGTTCAAAGTTGATAAGGTCAAGTTTTATTGCCTTTGAATGCAACAAACCATACATATAAACCTCAAGCTTCAAAGCCTGTTTTTTACGGACATAATTACTGAAATCGGAAGAGGCTTCATCGAGAAACCAGATTATAACAACTGCCAGTATCGGCAAAAGTAAATTTATGTTCGGAGTGGAGGAAGCAGCTGTGGTTGCCCTGGTAATATCATCGATAACTATTTTCAGGAGCCAGATAAGCATGAGGGGAAAGACACTGCGTAGCACAGACAGTATAATATTTGCAAATGTCCATCCTGGTGAGCTGTTCCAGACAAGCTTTAATGATTCCCGGAATAGATTTATTTTTTCTCTCATTTAATTCTTTTTCTTTCTCCTGTTTTTTTCGCCCCCAACCTCTCTTCCTCGACGGGCTCGAAATGGGGGGCTGCTGGATCCTCTTTGTAAGTAAACCCCCCAATGGGGAAAAGGAGGGTCAAAATCTGATTTTCTTCCATAAAATTATCCCGATAACTCTTATTCTGTTAATAAAATATTTTGGTCTTGTGTTAATTCTGATATCTGCAGGAACAGGATTTTCGCCTGTTGATTCGGCACGAACTATCCTTCCTGCTATTTTATCGATTTTAACCGGATTATCGGCGTATGCATTGCTATCTCCTCTGGCGGTATAGAATGTAACACCGTTCTTGTTTATTATCCTGGAAAGACGGTGAACAATAAGTCCGTTCTCCCTCTTTATTGCAATAATCTCTCCGGGATGTGGCAGACCCTTTATGTTCAATGGTTCGATCAGAATGAGCGAACCTGGTTTAATACAGGGAAACATACTATACCCATGAGCTTTTATTCTGATGGTTTTTCCTTCTGCGAGTAATGTAAGTCCGATATCTTTCAAAATCGTATGATTGTTCCTCCCGTTATTCATTATCGAGGATAAGGTCAATTACACTTCTGTCGGGTCTGAAGAAAAGCTTTGATGCTGGAATTGTTCCGCACATAATCGAAATAGAACCAAGAAGCCGGGCGATAATATCTGCTCCCCAGTTGTGTTGTATACAGTTCGCCATTACCTGTGTCACTGCGTTGGCTCCTTTTAATGGGACCATGATATTTTCGGGACCATGTTCAATAATGAAAATCTTGTTAAGAGGTGATTCGCGAGGTTCATCATTATTATAAACAGGTGTATTAAACATTTTGTATCCATTTCCAGTATATCTCAGGATAAGCCTGTCATCGTGGATCACTTTGGCTCCTGAATCATCCCAGAGCTTTGCAATAGTGGATTTCCCTTTCCCAGATACTCCGCTAAAAACATAACCATGTCCTGCATTGTTAACTCCCGATGCATGGATCATTATATCACCATTTATAACTGTAAGGTAATACAGGATCAGTCCATCCAGAGGATATTCGAAAGGATCCATCTCATCCTTGGCGCCATAAATCCAGAGATCCCATTCCATAGATGTAAGTGAGAATTTCAAAACCGCATTTTTTTCTGAAACAGAAAGTGGGAAGATTGTCCAGATATAAAGCTCGGAACGATATTTCCAGACGCTCCAAAAGTTTGTTTCATTATTGAACTGGATGCCATTAATTTCTTCAACATATGGGGCCCGGAAAACTCTTTCGGCTCCTTTTGGCAGGTTAAATGGTTCTGAATGAACCCGGATAAGGATATCCGAGCTGTTATTCGGCTTGATATTCCGGAGGAATCTTGCTGCAGGCTTAAGCTCCGGTCCGTTTGCTGAAGCCTCAAACCCTATATTATATCCTGCAATGTTTAAATTAAAATTCCTCATATTTTCCCGAACATTATCTATAAATACTATTCATGTAAAAAATGTAATTAACGTATTATAAGATATTTACTCATATTTTCAATAAATGTAAAAACATCTGACTCGGCGTTTTGTTTATCAATATCGTACTCATTTGTCAATTTAATGATTATTTCTTCAACACTTCGTTTCCCGTCAATCAGTTCCCATATGAACGCCGCGGTCTCATTCAGGGTATAAACGCTGTTCATATCTGCTATGTTGTTTGTAATGGGTACAAGCACATATTCATTTCCTGTTTTCCGGGTAACTATTGATGCAGATTGGGAAAATATCGAGTTCAATCCAGTCATTGCATTCCAATTATCAATCAAATGTATTAAAATTTATGGTTCCTTTTTGTACCTTCGCAAAAACTGAAATATGAGTAAGAAAGGAATGGCCAGGAAAGATGCCGGCATTTCAAGAGAATCACTTATCGGACAAGTACTTGCAACATTGACCAAAACCCCCGAACAGGGGTTTAATTATAAGCAGATCGCTAAACGTCTTAATATTACCGATGCTCCCGGAAGGCAGATGATATCAGATATCCTGAGGGATCTTTCCAAACAAGGCAGCGTACAGGAAATATTTCATGGAAAATACAAGATTAAAATAACCAGGGGGTATATCACCGGTACTGTTGACATGACGAGGATGGGATACGGATTCATCTCAACCGACGATCTTGAAGACGATGTATTTGTCACTGCTAAAAACCTGAAAACAGCTCTTCACGGCGATAAAGTTAAAGTGTGGCTTTATGCCAAAAGAAAAGGAGCCAGACCCGAGGGGGAAGTTGTGGAGATCATAGAAAGATGGAGAACCTCATTTGTCGGAACTGTTGAGATTATGCCCAACTTTGCATTTCTTATTCCCGATAATAAGAACATGCCATTTGACCTGTATATCCCGATATCAAAACTAAATGGTGCAAAACAGGGACAGAAAGCTGTCGCAAAGGTGGTCGACTGGGATCCGAAATCAAAAAATCCTGTTGCAGAGATCATTAATATACTTGGTTATCCTGGTCTGCACGAAACGGAGATGCATGCTATTCTTGCAGAGTTTGAACTTCCTTATAGCTTTACTGAAGAGGTCGAGGCTGACGCTGAAAAAATTCCGGGAGAAATTACTGAAAGCGATATTAAAGTTCGCCGGGACTTCCGCAAAATACCGACTTTTACGATTGATCCGGAGGATGCAAAAGACTTTGATGATGCTTTATCTCTTAAACAGCTGGAAAATGGTAACTGGGAAGTAGGGGTTCATATCGCTGATGTAACCCACTATGTGAAAATGGATTCATTAGTGGAAGAGGAAGCCAGACAGAGAGCCACGTCAATATATCTGGTTGACAGGGTTGTGCCGATGCTTCCTGAAAGACTTTCAAATCATATCTGTTCACTCAATCCTTCCGAAGATAAACTCACTTATTCAGCCGTGTTTGAATTGAATGATAAATCAGAAGTGATTGATGAGTGGTTCGGAAGAACAATTATCAATTCCGATAAAAGATTTTCTTATAGTGAAGCCCAGAAGGTAATTGATGCCGGAGACGGTGCCATGAAAGATGAGGTCTTTTTGCTTCACAGGCTGGCGCAGCAACTAAGGGCGAAAAGATTTGCCCTGGGTGCATTTGCTTTTGAAAAGATTGAAGTGAAATTTGAACTTGATGAAGCGGGAAAACCGCTCGGGATAAAATTCCGCGATATGGGTACGGCTAACCAGCTCGTTGAGGAATTCATGCTCCTGGCCAATAAGCGTGTTGCAGAATATGTCGGGAAAAAGCTGAGAGGAAAAACTTTTGTTTATCGTATTCACGATAAACCTGATCCGGAGAAAATAAGCAATTTCAGCCATTTTATTACCCGTTTCGGTTATAAACTGATTGAGGATGACAAGACATCATTGCCAAAAGCGATGAATAAATTGCTTAACTCTGTCGCCGGCAAAAAGGAACAGAATATTATTGAAACACTTGCTCTCAGGTCGATGGCAAAGGCTATTTATTCAACAGACAATATAGGCCATTACGGACTTTCATTTAAATATTATACACATTTTACTTCACCCATACGTCGTTATCCCGATATGATGGTACACAGGCTTCTATCAGCTTATCTTTCTGAAGAGAATCCTGGCAGCAAGGATAAGTATGAAAAACTGTGTGATCACTCATCAAAAATGGAAAGGCTGGCTGCCGAGGCAGAGAGAGCATCTGTTAAGTACAAACAGGTTGAGTATATGAGTGATAAGACAGGGAAGGTGTTTGAGGGAGTTATTTCCGGAGTTACAGAATGGGGTATATATGTGGAGATAATTGAGAATCAATGTGAAGGGATGATCCATATCCGGGAGCTTGCAGATGATTTCTATGAATATGATGAAGAGAACTATTGTATAAAAGGACGTTCAACGGGCAAGATCTACACTCTTGGAGATAAGGTAAATATTGAGGTTGTAAAAGCCGATCTTCAGAAGAAACAACTCGATTATAGGCTTGCGAATAGCTAAACTTCATCCTTCGTTATTCCTCTGTGGCCCTCTGTGGATACTCTGTGGCTCTCTGTTTAACTAATAATTAAGAACTTACACTGAGTAACACAGAGAAGCACGGAGGTTCACAGAGAAAATTATTCAGCTATGTCTTTCTCAATAACCTTCAGCAATTCTTCCACAGCATCTTTTTCAGGGATGTTTTTCAATACCGGAACCGTACCCCTGTAAATATGAACCTTGCCATTGCCAGCTCCGACATATCCATAGTCGGCCCCTGCCATCTCGCCAGGACCATTTACAATACATCCCATAACAGCTATTTTTAGTCCTTTCAGGTGTCTCGTAGCCGCTTTTACCTTTTTGACAGATTCCGGGAGATCGAACTTTGTTCGTCCGCAAGTCGGGCATGAGAGATATATTGTTCGGGTTATGCGTGTTTCGGTACATTGAAGAATGGAAAAAGCAAGTGAAGTGATGTCACTGAAATCAATATCCCCTGTATTAGTGATTGAAATCCCTGTAACTCTTCTGTCAAGAATGTAACGACCTAAAAGTGAAGAAGCTTTTATTTGAAGGTCTTCCAGATTGTTTTCCCGGAAAACCGGATTCAGCACTATATTATAGCTCAGGTTGTTTTCTTCAAGAGCATTGAGAAAATAATCGGCAGCGTACAGCTCTTTTTCAGAATTAAAAGTGAATATAACCAGAGTAGTATCAGGAGCAGGATCTTTAAGATATTCAATATTGAAATGAGAACCGGTCAGCAAGACATTTAATTTCTCAGATCTGTATTTACTTTCATGAAATGTCTCAGGAGAGAATAATGGGTATATTCTGTTCTTTCCCCTGTTTTCATGCCAAATCCTGTAGGGGAGTATAAGGGAAACGTTTTCAGGGACATTTTCAGGACAATTCTTAACAATAATCAGATCGACTGAACCGTCGGTTTTTTTAATCTCACCGGTTTTTGCATCAGAGCTATAACCGGTATTCTTATATACAGCTGCATTTATTTCAGGAAAGGAGGTCATATTTGAGACTACCAACGGACCATTTATTCGCTTAAGAATTTTTGGTTTAGCTGATGGAGCTTTAAAGGTTAGCGGTTTATCCGGGGCAGCATGAGATACTCCTCTGGGATAGTAACCGGCAAGTTTTTTTGCAACAGGTATCTCTTTTTCCGGATCTTCTGATAAAGAGACCCTTATTGTATCGCCTATCCCTTCCGCCAGGAGTGCTCCAATTCCTGCGGCTGATCTGATCCTCCCGTCTTCACCTTCCCCGGCTTCTGTCACACCAAGATGCAGAGGATAAGAAAAATCTTCATTCTGCATCATATATACCAGCATTCGTGTAGCTTCGATCATTACAGCAGTGTCGGATGATTTCATTGAAAGTACAAGATCGCTGAAATTCTCAGCACTGAAGATCCTGATAAACTCCAAAGCAGAAAAAACCATGCCTTTTGAAGTATTACCAAAACGGGTTATAATCCGGTCGGAGAGTGAACCATGATTAATTCCGATACGGATCACTGTTTTATTTTCCCGGCATATCTTTATTAGAGGGAGCAACTTTGCGTGGATCCTCTCAAGTTCCTCGTTGTATTCCTTTTCAGTGAACTCCTGTTTTTCAAAAGATGCTCTTTTGTCTGCATAGTTACCTGGATTTATCCTGACCTTTTCAACAAGCCGTGCGGCGGCCTCGGCAGCAACAGGATTAAAGTGAATATCGGCAATCAGAGGAGTGTTAAAACCGGCTTTTCGCAGTTCTTTCTTTATTACGGCCAGGTTTTCTGCCTCCCTGATACCCTGTGCGGTCAGTCTCACATAATCAGCTCCGGCCTCAATAATCCGTATGCATTGGGCAACCGATTTCCTTGTGTCGAGGGTATCTGTGTTGGTCATCGACTGGAGGCGGATAGAGTTGGAGCCACCGAGAGGGATGGAGCCGATATGGACCACTGAGGAAATATAGAGAGCCCCTCTGCGGTCCCCCCTGGAGGGAGAAAAATCCGTCTTTACAATGTTGTTTTTCATATCTCCCAGTCCGCCCCATCTTTCTTGTCTTTCAATTTAACCCCAATCTTGTTCAACTCATTCCTGATCTTATCTGAAGTGTGCCAGTCTTTATTATTCTTTGCAGCCTGTCTTAAATCGATAATAATCTTCATCAGCTCTTCCGTAAGTTTCTCATCGCCCTTTATAGCAGATTCATCTTTTAACCCAAGTATCTCAAAAACAAATGTGTTGAATAGTTCTTTTAGCGATTCAAGTCCCGAAGCATCTGTTTTTTCACTTCCGTCAATAATTGAATTGACAATTCTCACTCCTTCAAAAAGATGGGATAATAATACTGGACTATTCAGATCATCATCGAGTGCTTCATAACATTTTTCCTTCAGTTTGCTGATATCAACCGTTGAATGATCTGAAGGTTTGATTTTGCTAAGCGAATCTATCGCTTTCATCAGTTTCTGAAATCCTTTTTCTGCAGCCTGAAGTGCTTCATTTGAGAAATCGATGGTACTCCGGTAATGAGCCTGCAAAATGAAAAACCGTATTGTCATAGGCGAATATGCTTTATCCAACGCAGGATTATCACCGCTGAAAAGCTGATCGAGTGTAATAAAATTGCCAAGTGACCGGGCCATCTTTTGCCCGTTGATAGTGATCATATTATTGTGCATCCAGTAATGAACTGATTCTTTACCAAGGGCCGCTGTGGACTGGGCTATCTCACATTCATGATGCGGGAACATAAGATCCATTCCCCCTCCATGAATATCAAACTCTTCACCAAGATATTTTATACTCATTGCAGAACATTCCAGGTGCCATCCGGGAAAACCGATGCTCCATGGGGAAGGCCATCTCATAAGGTGTTCGGGGCTGGCCTTTTTCCAGACAGCAAAATCATATGAGTTTCGTTTTTCATCCTGTCCTTCAATATCACGGGTGTTACTGATGAGTTCTTCTAAAACTCTGCCCGAAAGTTTCCCATATTGATATTTTTGATTGTATTTCATGATATCAAAATAGACAGAACCATTTGATTCATAAGCATAGCCGCTCTTAATCAGGGTCTTAATGAGTTCAATCTGTTCGATTATATGTCCGGTTGCTCTTGGTTCAATTGAAGGTGACAGCGTATTGAGCTGATCCATATTTCTATGGTAAGTATTCACATATTTCTGCACCACTTCCATTGGTTCTATCTGTTCCTGTCTGGCTTTTTTTTCAATACGATCTTCTCCTTCACCCAGGGTTTCATTTTCAAGATGTCCGACATCGGTTATATTTCGCACATACCGCACCTTATAGCCGAGATGCATAAGATATCTGAAAAGCAAATCGAAGGTTATGGCAGGGCGGGCATGTCCGAGATGAGCATGACTGTATACTGTTGGACCGCAGACATATATACCAACAAATGGCGGGTTAAGCGGTTTGAAAAGTTCTTTCTTTTTAGAAAGGGTGTTAAAGAGGGAAAGATTGTTCTGCATTATGTAACTGTTTGGTAAGACAAAAGTAAGGTAAATTTTCTTTAATCGGGGTGCTGCCCCAAACTCTATTCATTGTTACTTTCTTTGTCTTGAAACAAAGAAAGTAACCAAAGAAAGTTCAAGGCTGCAGAGAATTTTGGGGCGGCTGTTTTTCGGCTTGCGCACGCAATACAACTCGTTCGCGCTGCTCACTCAAACAGTATTGCTTACTTAAGGCCCTCGCAGCAAGCCTCATAACAGTCGCTATTTCCCAAAATTCTCTGAGGCCATTTGAAACCCAAATGTTGATACGGATCTTCTTGTTAATGGATATTCTAACCAAAATCGCCGTAAGCCCAAAAAAGATTTGAGGCTGCCTTTTTCTTTGGTTCGTTTCTTTTGGGCAAGCAAAAGAAATGAACATAATATTATTTGTATTTCCAGAAATCCTTTTTACCTTTGATCCCACAAATCAGATATTCCTTCCTTTAAAGGGTGTTTGGTTTTTATTAAGAAGGGTGAAGAGATTAGGCTCCGAGAAACCCTGGCAACCAATCCGCCAATTGACGGAGAACGGTGCCAAAACCTAATCCCGGAAAACCGGGAGATGATAAAAATTTAACACGAAAAACATGAATTCGATTCATTTGACATACAACAACTTTATCATGCCGCTCATGCCTATGTGCATGTGCCGGTAAAAGGTTTGATTTACAATCAGTCATTTTCTCAGTTAACAAACAGAAATCCTGGAGAGACAGCTGTATCTGTCTGTCAGGTATTTGTAAAAATTAAAATTAAACAAAATGAAAAACGGAAAAATAAAATTTGAAACACTGCAGGTTCATGCAGGTCATCAACCCGATAAAGAAACCCTGTCAAGAGCTGTGCCTATTTACCAGACATCTTCTTATGTCTTTAAAAATGCAAAACATGCTGCAGATCTTTTTGATCTGGCTGAATGGGGAAATATATATACGCGTATAAATAACCCTACCACAGATGTATTCGAAAAAAGAGTTGCGGCCCTTGAAGGAGGAGTAGCTTCTCTGGCAGTTTCATCGGGACATGCAGCGCAATTCATTGCACTTACGACTATATTGAAACACGGAGAAAACTTTGTGACATCACCGTTTCTATATGGCGGCAGTCATAATCAGTTCAAAGTCACATTTGCCAACTTCGGAATTGAAGTAAGATTTGCTAAAGATCTGAATATAGCTTCATTCGAAAAACTCATTGATGATAAAACAAAAGCCATTTATGTTGAGACAATAGGCAATCCCGGCTTTGAGATCCCTGATTTCAATGCTTTTTCAAAGCTTGCGGCTAAACACGGACTGCCGCTTGTTGTTGACAATACATTTGGCGCTTGTGGTTACCTGTGCCGTCCGATTGAATATGGCGCCAATATTGTTGTGGAATCGGCAACAAAATGGATAGGCGGACATGGAACAAGCATTGGGGGAGTAATAACCGATGCAGGCAATTTTAACTGGAGCAATGGGAATTTCCCTGTCTTCACTGAACCGGCCGAAGGTTATCACGGGAAAATCTTTGGTGAAATATTTTCACAGACTTCAGCTGCTGGGAATATTGCATTTATAGTAAAGGCAAGAGTTGAAGGACTAAGGGATCTTGGCCCTGCAATCAGTCCATTCAACTCTTTTCTGCTTATCCAGGGACTTGAGACCTTGTCACTCCGGATGGAACGTCATATTCAGAATACACTTGCCCTGGCGAAATGGCTTGAATCCCAACCTGGCGTTGAAAAGGTTAATTATCCGGGTCTTAAGGCAAGTCCTTATCATGAACTTGCAAAAAAATATCTCCCTAAGGGTGCCGGAGGAGTTCTGAGTTTTATTTTGAAAGCAAAAAAATCCCAGGCTGTTAAACTTGTCGAGCACTTTGAGCTGGTAAGTCATCTTGCAAATGTGGGAGATGCTAAAACACTGATAATTCAACCGTCGGCAACGACACACTCTCAGCTTTCTGTAAAAGAACAGCTTGCCGTCGGTATCGATCCCGGTCTCTTCAGAGTATCAGTCGGGATAGAGCATATCGATGATATTATTAATGATTTTGACCAGGCATTCAAAAAGGTATTATAGAAATGACACAGGAAAAATTAAGGATTGGTTTATTCGGTTACGGATGCGTTGGGCAGGGACTACACGATGTGCTTAACAGCAGTAAAGGTTTCAAAGCCGATATTGTGAAGATTTGTGTTAAGGACCGTACAAAAAAGAGGAGAATCCCGATGACAAATTTCACCTACGATAAAAATGATATACTGAATGATTCTTCAATCAACCTGGTGGTTGAGCTAATCGATGACGCAGATGAAGCATTCAATATTGTAACGACTGCAATGAGAAGCGGGAAGAATGTTGTGACTGCCAATAAGATGATGGTGGCAAAACATTTTAAGGAGCTTGTTAAGATGCAGTCCGAGTATAATGTATCCCTTCTTTATGAGGCCTCTGCAGGAGCGAGTATTCCAATAATCAGGAATCTGGAGGAGTATTACGACAATGAATTGCTCTACTCTTTACGCGGAATTCTTAACGGTACGACAAATTATATCCTTACAAGAATGCATAATAACGGAATCCCGTATGCAGAAGCATTGAAGGAGGCACAGGAAAGGGGATTCGCAGAATCCGATCCGACTCTTGATGTAGAGGGCTGGGATGCAAAATATAAACTTTGTATAATTACCGGTCACGCTTATGGACTGTTTCTTGAACCAGAGCAAGTTTTTCATTATGGTATCAATACAATATCAAAATTTGATATCCAGTATGCAAAAGAAAAGGGATTCAAGATTAAGCTGGTACCTTTTGTCGGTAAAACAAATGAGAACACAATAACAAGTTTTGTTCTTCCGCGGTTTATTTCATCGGACAAATACCTGTATAACGTAGATAATGAATATAATGGGGTTATTACTGAGGCTGCATTTGCCGATAAACAGTTTTTCAGCGGAAAGGGAGCCGGTGGCCATGCAACAGGCAGTGCAGTTCTGTCGGACATATCCGCGAACTCATACGGGTACAGGTATGAATATAAAAAGTTCCTGCAGGGAACAGTATCTAAATACACCCGTAACTTCAAACTGGAGGTATACTTAAGGTATAATGATGAAAAGGATAAAGAATTATTTGGATTTGAAGAAGTGTCGGAATACTTTAGCGGGAGATTTTATAAATATGTTATCGGAGTGATGAATCTGGAAAGACTTTACGCTTTGCGGGAACAACTTCGTAATCTGGATGTTTTTATTGTGAATACCGGACGAAAAGTCAACCCCCCTTCCCCCCAATTGGGGGGTTAACTAACCTGGTGAATATTAAAAGCCCCCCATTTGGGGGGTTGGGGGGTAGAAAATAAGGGAAAAAGAACCTAATTTTGTAATAAAATGCCTTGTATACTAATATTATAGAAAATTGAAGCTAAAACTAGAAGATATCATTCAGCAGAAGATCCTCATTCTCGATGGCGCAATGGGGACCATGATCCAGAAGCACAAGCTTCAGGAAAAGGATTACAGTGGAGAAAGGTTTAAGGAACATCCCATGCTGCAGAAGGGGAATAATGATCTCCTGTCCATCACACAACCTCAAATTATTAAAGATATTCACCGGCAATACCTGGAAGCAGGTGCTGATATAATTACAACCAATACATTCAATTCCAACAGGATCTCCATGTCGGACTATGGAATGGAGGAACAGGTATATGATATGAATTTTCAATCGGCACATCTTGCAGCTGAAACTATTATGGAATTTGAAAATTCCGGTGAACCGGAAGAGCATTTTATTGCCGGAACTCTTGGGCCGACAAACCGAACTGCCTCAATGTCGTCGGATGTCAATGACCCGGGTGCCAGGGCTATATCCTTTGATGAACTTGTTGTGGCATATTCTGAACAGGCCCGTGGGCTTATTGACGGAGGTGTACATATACTTCTTGTTGAAACAGTTTTTGATGTTCTGAACTGCAAAGCGGCTTTATTCGCAATTGATTCTGTATTTGAGGAAAAAAAGAAAACACTTCCTGTGATGGTATCAGGTACAATTACCGACGCAAGCGGGAGGACATTAACTGGCCAGACTCTCGAAGCATTTTTGGTGTCTGTCTCACATTTTCCTCTCTTCAGTATAGGCCTGAACTGTGCGCTTGGAGCTGAACAGCTGCGTCCGTTTGTTGAGGAATTATCCTTGAAATCGGGGTTTTATATTTCGGCACATCCAAATGCCGGCCTTCCAAACCAGTTTGGCGAATATGATCAGTCTGCGTCGTTTATGGCTACGATTGCTGAAGATTTTATGAAAGAAGGATGGGTAAATATTATCGGGGGTTGTTGCGGGACAACTCCTCAGCATATAAAGGAAATAGCAGAAGCATCAAAGCGATATAAGCCAAGGGTAAGGCCTGAAATTCAAAAATATACAAGGCTAAGCGGTCTTGAAGTCCTGACAATTACACCGGAAACCAACTTTGTGAATATTGGTGAACGGACCAATGTATCAGGATCAATAAAATTTGCAAGGCTCATAAGGGAGGAAAAATATGATGAGGCACTAACGATTGCCCGCAATCAGGTGGAAGGAGGAGCCCAGATAATCGATATATGCATGGATGAAGCCATGCTTGATTCGGAAAAAGCGATGGTGAAGTTTGTTAATCTGATCATGGCTGAACCGGATATCTCAAAACTTCCGTTGATGATTGATTCATCGAGATGGAATACTATCGAATCGGCGCTAAAATGTATTCAGGGAAAATCAGTCGTAAATTCCATAAGCCTGAAGGAAGGAGAGAAGATATTTCTTGACCATGCCCGGACATTAAGAAAATATGGAGCCGCAGCTGTAGTTATGTTATTTGACGAGACAGGCCAGGCCGATACACTAGCAAAGAGAATAAGTGTTGCTGAAAGATGTTACCATCTTCTTGTTGACAAGCTTGCATTCCCGCCTGAAGACATAATATTCGATCCTAATGTACTGGCAATAGCAACCGGGATTGAAGAACATAATAACTATGCAATTGATTTCATTAAAACGACAGAGTGGATTAAGCAAAACCTTCCATATGCCAGGGTAAGCGGGGGAATAAGCAATCTTTCATTTTCTTTCCGTGGAACAGACAAGGTCCGTGAAGCAATACATTCGGTTTTCCTGTTCCATGCTATAAAAGCCGGATTGGATATGGGAATTGTTAATCCAGGTATGTTGCAGGTTTACACTGAAATACAACCCGACCTTCTTCGTCTGGTTGAAGATGTTGTGTTAAACAGGAGAAAGGATTCTACTGAAAGGCTTGTGAAGTTTGCGGAAGGGATAAAGAACGAAGGAAAGAAAGTGGAAAAGGAGGATGCATGGCGTCAGCTCAATGTCATTGACAGGATCAAGCATTCTCTGATAAGAGGTATCGATGAATTTATTGAACAGGATGTTGAAGAGGCAAGGCCCCTTTTCAGCCGGTCAATTGAGCTCATTGAAGGTCCCTTAATGGGAGGGATGAATGAGGTTGGAGATCTTTTCGGATCAGGGAAAATGTTCCTCCCACAGGTCGTTAAGAGCGCCCGGGTGATGAAAAAGGCAGTAACTAAGCTTGCTCCGTATATTGAACAGGAGAGTGAAGGAAAAGAGAAAAAGATTGCGGGGAAAGTTCTTCTTGCAACTGTCAAAGGTGATGTTCATGATATCGGGAAGAATATTGTCGGAGTTGTATTGTCGTGCAATAACTATGAGATAATTGATCTTGGAGTTATGGTTCCGGCTGAAAAGATCATCGACACTGCTGTTAATGAAAAAGTTGATATTATAGGCCTCAGCGGATTAATAACGCCTTCTCTTGAAGAAATGGTTCATGTTGCCTCAGAAATGGAACGGAGAAAAATAACGCTGCCTCTTCTGATAGGAGGTGCGACAACCTCTGAGATACATGCTGCTGTTAAGGTTGCACCTGCATATTCAAATGCAGTGATCCATGTTAAAGATGCATCAAAAGCTGCCGGAGTTCTCTCGTCACTTCTTCAGAAAGATAACAGTTCCTATGTATCATCAATAAAAGCAAAGTATAAAAAGATGAGGGAAGACCATAACTCGCGTCAGACTGAAAAAAATCTTCTCTCATTAAAAGATGCCAGGGGAAACAAATATTTTACCGACTGGAAGACTTTTAAACTTATTGAACCGGTCAAACCGGGACTTCATGTTATTCATGATATTGATCTGAATGAACTTAAGAATTATATCGATTGGACCTACTTTTTCTTTGCATGGAAATTATCGGGTAAATATCCTGCAATTTTCAGTGATCCCGTAAAAGGTGTTGAAGCAAAGAAATTGTTTGATGATGCACAAATATATCTGAAAAAAGTAATCGATCTGAAACTTCTGACAGCCAGGGCCGTTTTTGGATTATTTCCTGCAGTTTCTGATGGAGATGATGTTAAGGTCTTTTCAGATAAAAGCAAAAAGAAGATAAAAACTGTCTTCAGGTTCTTAAGAAACCAGGAACCAAAGGAAAAAAATGTCCCCAATCTCTCTCTCTCCGATTATATTGCACCTGAGAGTGAAGGACTGACCGATTGGATAGGAGCTTTTGTAGTGACAGCAGATATTGATAAGGCAGCGTTTGATAAATTTAAAGATGATGATTATGCAACCATAATGATCAGGATATTGAGCGACAGGATTGCTGAAGCTGCTGCTGAATGGCTTCATGAAAAGATCAGAAGAGAATACTGGGGGTATGCAAGTCAGGAGAATCTATCGGTTGATGATGTGCTTAAACTGAAGTATAAGGGAATAAGACCGGCTCCCGGATACCCTGCCTGTCCCGATCATACGGAAAAACAAGTTATCTTTGACCTCCTGGGAGCAGAGAAAACTATCGGTGCTCGACTTACCGAAAACTTTGCTATGATACCACCGGCATCGGTAAACGGGTATATTTTTTCTCATCCCGGATCGGCATATTTTAATATAGGAAAGATAGCTTCTGATCAGTTGAAAGATTATGCAAAGAGAAAGAATTTTACTATTGATGAAGCTACGAGATGGCTCTCTCCAAATTTATGATATCATTTTGAGATGACTGTATTAGAAAAGATTAATAACGCGAAAGGACCATTATTCACGTTTGAACTCCTTCCTCCCCTTAAAGGGCATAGCATTGAGAGAATATATACAGCAATTGACAGACTAATTGAGTATGAACCTGCTTATATTAATTTCACATCTCATCGTAATGAAACCATTTTAAGGGAACGTCCCGACGGTCTTCTTGAGAAAAGGGTGGTGCGTCTTCGTCCCGGAACATTTGCCCTTGCAGCGGCTGTCAAATATAAGTATAATATACTTGTAGTTCCTCATATTCTATGCGGGGGCTTCTCCAAAGAGGAAACAGAGAATGTACTTATTGAGATGAGGTTTCTTGGGATAGATGATGTCCTTGCATTACGGGGTGATCCGCAGAAAGGAAGCCGGATATTCATTCCGGAGAAAAATGGTCATGCCAATGCATATGAGCTTGTGCAGCAGATTGTTGATATGAACAAAGGTAAATATCTTGAAGATAATCTTGAAAATGCTGATCCTACCAATTTTTGCATAGGAGTGGCAGGTTATCCTGAGAAACACTTTGAAGCCGCCAACAGGCAGGTAGATATGGAGAACCTGAAACGAAAAGTTGATGCAGGAGCGAGTTATATTGTAACACAGATGTTTTTTGATAATAACAGATTCTGCAGGTTCAGGGATGAATGCTGGAAGACAGGTATAACTGTTCCTATAATTCCTGGTATTAAACCCATCTCTGCACTTAATGATATTAAGCTTCTTCCGCAGACATTTCATATAGACCTGCCGAATGATCTGTTTTCCGCTGTAACTAAATGTAAAAATGATTCTGAGGCAAGAGAGGCCGGAATAGAGTGGGCTGTGGCTCAATCCAGGGAATTAATTAAAATGGGAGTACCGGGTATACATTATTATACCTTAGGTAGGTCCGATAATATCGCAAGAATAGTCAAAGCGTCGTTCTAATGTGCTTTAATGAACTCACCCCCCTTCCCCCTCTCTAATTCTTAGAGAGGGAGTGTAACGTACACTCTATCATTTAGTTTACCCCTCTTTACGAAGTAGAGAGGGGATTAAAGGGGGTGAGTACATTTGATTCGAAGCAGAGATAGGATTTATTTTCATTACAACTTAAACGCCTTCTTTATTTTATCCACATAATCCAGTTTCTCCCATGCAAAGAACTCGACTTTTTTCTGGTACGACTTTTTCCCGTTTCCATTGAGGACTTTTGGCTTGCTTCCGGGTACTTCATAGTAAACTTCAACATTTTTTGAATAGCTGTCACGTCCGAAATGTCCGTATGATGCTGTTGGAAGAAAGACAGGGTTTTTCAGGCCAAAACGCTGAACTATCGAATATGGCCGCATATCGAAAAGTTTATTGATTGTCTGAGCAATCTCTCCATCGTGCAGAACATTGCCTTTTTTATCTTTTACCTTGGCAGAGCCGTAAGTATTTATATAAAGACCAACTGGTTGAGCAACGCCAATAGCATAAGCTACCTGGATCAATACCTGGTCGCAAACACCTGCTGCCACCAGGTTTTTTGCAATATGACGTGCGGCATAAGCAGCCGATCTGTCAACTTTAGATGAGTCCTTCCCCGAAAATGCACCTCCACCATGAGCCCCATATCCACCATAAGTGTCAACAATGATCTTACGGCCTGTCAGTCCGGTGTCTCCATGAGGACCTCCTATTACAAATTTCCCGGTGGGGTTGACAAGGAGTTTAAAGTCGTTGTTGAAAAGTTTCTGAATTCTAACAGGAAGTGTTTTTTTAACTCTTGGTATGAGAATCTTCTCAATATCCTCGCCTATCTTTTGTTGCATAGCTTTTTCAGCAACCTGTTCCGCCTTTTGTGATTTGTCTTTTGGCAGAACAAATTCATCATGCTGGGTGCTTATAACTATAGTATCGATACGGAGAGGTTTGTTATTATCGTCATATTCAACTGTGACCTGAGATTTACTGTCGGGCCTGAGATATTTCATCTGTTTGCCCTCATGACGTATTGCCGCAAGCTCCTGCAGAAGCCTGTGGGCAAGCTCAATAGTTAATGGCATATAATTATCCATTTCCCGGCAGGCATAGCCGAACATCATTCCCTGGTCACCTGCTCCCTGTTCTTCAGGCGTGTCACGGACAACCCCCTGATTTATATCGCTCGATTGTTCATGTATGGTTGATATAACACCGCATGAGTCGCAATCGAAACGGTATTCGGCTTTTGTATATCCGATATTACGTATTACACTTCTGGCACACTCCTGGTGATCAACCCATCCTGTTGTGCGGACTTCCCCTCCACAAACGACAAGTCCGGTTGTTACAAATGTCTCGCAGGCAACTTTTGATTCCGGATCCCAGCGAAGGAATTCGTCAAGCAAAGAATCTGATATCTGATCTGCTACTTTATCGGGGTGTCCTTCTGAAACTGATTCGGAAGTAAATAAATATCCCATAATAATATTTTAAATTAATTATTAATTATTAAAAAGGAAGATATGTTGATTGTAAAAAGGGAATTATCAGCGGTTTAGCATTTTTTTCCTGTGGTTGCAATCAGCACAAATCTTTCCACTAATCTATTACGGCACAAAGGAACAAAAAAAAATGGGAATAACAAATAGTTCATCCGTTCGTAAGATGCCTGAAGACCTCTTCAAGATTATTCTCCTGTTTATTTAATGAGAGGACAGTAAGATTATTTTTTACTGCAAAGTTGAAAATTGATGGACGTATATCCTCATCCCCCTCCGCCTCAATCAGCCAAACATTGTCATGGATTTTTTTCACACTGCTCACGTTTTTAATTTCGGCCAGAAGTGAATCCCTCGTTTCCTTATCGAACTCAACCTGAATGACCTGTTTGGATCGCTTGATTTTAGAATATATTTTACTTTTTTCTTCATCAGCAACAATTATTCCTTTATCAATGATTATCACTCTGTCGCAAATGGCTTCAACCTCCTGCATAATATGTGTCGAAAGCATCACCGTTTTTTCTTTTCCGGCTTCTTTAATGAGGTTTCGTATTTCAACGATCTGATTGGGATCAAGGCCGGTCGTGGCCTCATCAAGTATAAGTACTGCAGGATTATGGATGAGAGCCTGTGCCAGGCCCACTCTTTGTCTGTAGCCTTTAGAGAGTGAACCAATCTTTTTATTCTGTTCAGGTGAGAGCCCGGTTAATTCAATTATATTATCTGTCTGCTTTTTCCCTGATAGGCCTGACTTATAAATTGAAGCCACGAAACCAAGATATTCCCTGACATACATTTCCGGGTAAAGAGGGTTATTCTCAGGAAGATAGCCAATTTGCTTTTTGACTTCTGGATTATCAGCTTCAACAGCGAGACCATTAACACTAACTCTGCCCGAAGATGCGGGTATGAAACCGGTAATGATCTTCATCATTGTTGACTTTCCGGCACCATTCGGGCCAATAAATCCGACTATTTCTCCGGTCTTTACTTCAAAAGAGATATTATCGAGGGCTTTTTGTATGCCATAAAATTTTGAAACACCCTGAATTACAATGGACATAACATGGATATTATTTTTTCATTACCTGTTGTAAAGATAATGAAAGGGGATTCTATTATGATCCCCAACCACCCATAAATTGTCCCACACTGGCGAATGAGGCTTTTGGATTTACACAGCAGACAGGTATCCTGGAACTGTTGGCAATAATATATTGTTCAGAAGCTCCTACCAGGTAATCAGCGAAAGTAATATTCTTAGTAGTCACTATCAGGATCAGGTCGGCATTAATCTTTTGTGCAAAATCGATTGTCTGTTCTGCTATCTTCCCTTTTGGCATATCGTGGATCTCATAATCTATATTATTTTGAATCAGGTATTTGATAGCAAAATTCAGATTTGTTTTTGTCTTTTTTAGGATATTCTTATCTGTGCTTACCGATACAAGCATATGAACCTTTGAATCAAAATACTTCCCCATAAAAATGGCCATCTTGATCTTCTCTTTATTCTCACCTCTGAAATCTACAGGGAAGACAATATTATGGTACCTTTCCTGATCGGCCGGTGGATCCTGAACAACTATAAACGGGATCTTTGATTTTACAATGACTTTTAAAGCCCAACTTCCGGTAAGCTTTTGCATCCCTTTCATTCCATGCGTGCCCATTACAACGAGATTGGCTTCTTTCTCATTAGCAAATTCAGCTATTGCCGAAAAAATACTCCCTTTGGAAATATGATAAACAATGGGGACATTATATTTTCTCCCGTTTTCTTCAACCAGGTGTTTTAGATGTGTGGTTTTTTCTGCATAAGCCTTGGGGGTGATGCCTGAATTTACAATATGCAAAAGACATATATCATTGTTTACCATCCGGCTTATTTTTACCGCATGTGCTAATGCGTTTTCAGCAACATGAGAGAAATCCCATGGTACAACTATAAGTTTCTTCGGTTCTTCCATAATTCCTGATTATTTTCAATTTATATCCAAAGTTATTCAGATTTTACCAATTTTCAAACCAATTACATTCTTTAAGCTCTGAGCGCAGGATAAGACATGTCGATCTCTCCATCCTGTGCCTTGCGCTCTTAGCACTGTGCCATAATGTTAATAACTCTGATATAGGGTAAATATTATCATAACCGGTCAAATAAACTGATTAAGAAGACACTGACGCACAAAAATAGTGCCATGAAGAAATTAATGAGGTCTCTTCTGCCTTTGCGGTTAACATTTTATTATTTTTGCACATCTGTTTTTTTTGATATTAAATGCTTATGATGAAAAGAATTAAGATAAAAAACCTGTTGTCCAACCCGGTGTTGGGATCAGATGTATTGGTAAAAGGATGGGTAAGAACCAAGAGGGGAAACAAAAACATTATATTCATTGCTCTTAATGACGGGTCGACAATAAACAACATCCAGATAGTTGTTGAAGCCTCTTCTTTTGACGAGAATCTTTTAAAAGAGATATCAACAGGAGCCTGTATAGCCGTTAACGGCAAGTTGATTGAGTCGCAGGGCCAGGGTCAGAATCTCGAGATCAGCGCTGCCGGCATTGAACTATACGGGAAAAGCGATGCTGAAACCTACCCACTCCAGAAGAAAGGTCATTCAATGGAATTCCTCAGAGAGAATGCTCATCTGCGCTTCAGAACAAATACCTTCGGGGCTGTTTTCAGAATTCGACATGCAATGGCATTCGCAATTCACAAATACTTTAATGATAAAGGATTCGTCTATCTTCATACTCCCATTATTACAGGGAGTGATGCTGAGGGAGCCGGGGAGATGTTCCAGGTTACAACCATGGATCTCAAGAATATGCCTAGAAATAGTGATGGTTCCATTAACTACAGAAACGATTTTTTCGGAAAGCAGACAAATCTGACTGTTTCCGGTCAGCTTGAAGGAGAACTTGGCGCTCTTTCACTGGGAGACATTTACACATTCGGGCCAATTTTCAGGGCCGAAAACTCCAATACACCTAGACACCTTGCCGAATTCTGGATGATAGAACCTGAAATGGCATTCTATGACCTGAATGATAACATGGATCTTGCAGAAGATTTTGTTAAATATATTATCAAATATGCGCTGGATAACTGCCGCGAAGATCTTGAATTTCTTAATAATATGATTGACAAAGCCCTCCTTGAAAGACTTAAATTTGTCGTTGATAATGAATTTGTAAGAATTACATATACCGAGGCAGTCTCAATTCTTACGTCCTCAGGGAAGAAATGGGACTATCCGGTTGGGTGGGGACGCGACCTGCAGGCTGAGCATGAAAGGTATCTGGTTGAAGAGCATTTCAAAAGGCCCGTAATTCTTACTGATTATCCTAAAGAGATAAAGGCATTTTATATGAAACAGAATGACGATGGCAAAACTGTCAGAGCCATGGATGTTCTGTTCCCGGGGATAGGTGAAATAATCGGTGGATCTCAGAGAGAAGAGCAATATGACAGGCTACTTTCACGTATTAAAGAGCTGAAGTTGCAGGAAAAGGATTTCTGGTGGTACCTCGATACAAGAAGATTTGGTTCCGCACCTCACAGCGGATTTGGCCTTGGGTTTGAAAGGTTAATATTGTTTGTAACAGGAATGTCAAATATACGTGATGTGATACCATTCCCAAGAACGCCGAAGAATGCTGAATTTTAAAAGAATCTGATTCCCGGATATAAAAATTAGGGAGAAAAGATGTTAAAGCAAAGATTACAGCAGAAATTGCTTCAGAAACTTTCCCCGCAGCAGATCCAGATGATCAAACTGCTGGAAGTTCCTACTTTGCAGATTGAACAGCGTATTAAAAAGGAACTTGAAGAAAACCCTGCCCTGGAGGAAGGTGCCGAGGAAGAAGATATTCCTGCAGAAACAGAAGAAGATCAGTTCGATGAGAAAGATAAAGACCAGGAGGAATTCACATTAGATGATTATATAGAAGAAGATGATATCCCTGATTATCGTCTTCAGGAAAAAAACTACAGCAAGGATGAAGATAAAAGAACNNCAGAAAATTCTTGGAGAATACATCCTGGGTAATATTGATGAAGATGGATACCTGAGAAGAGAACTCATAAACATTGTTGATGATCTTGCTTTCCTTCAAAATGTTGAAACAACAGAAGGTGAACTTGAAGAGGTTCTTAAAATAATTCAGGATCTTGAACCTGCAGGAGTCGGTGCAAGAACTCTCAGGGAATGCCTCTTGCTGCAGATTGAAAAGCGCGACACTTCGCAGCCTTCCTTGAAGCTTGCACATACAATTCTTAATTTGTATTTTGAAGAATTCACCAAGAGGCATTACGATAAAATCATTTCACGGCTTGGCATCACCGAAGATGAAATTAAAGCTGCCATCGATGAGATTTTAAAACTAAACCCAAAACCGGGAGGGGTTTACAGCGATCCATTCAACAAAACTTCACAACCAATAATCCCGGATTTCATCCTTGAGCTTTCTGAGGATGGCTTTGACCTTCATCTTAATTCAAAAAACCTTCCGGAACTAAGATTAAGTTCTTCATATAGCGAAATGCTTCATTCTTACAGCAAGGATAAAAGCCAGAAAAAAGAGATGAAAGATGCTGTACTTTTTGTGAAGCAAAAAATCGATTCTGCCAAATGGTTCATAGACGCTATTAAACAGAGACAAAACACTTTACTTCTTACAATGAATGCTATTCTCGAATACCAGCAGGAGTACTTCATTGACGGTGATGAGACAAAACTGAAACCAATGATCCTGAAAGATGTTGCTGAAATGACAGGCCTCGATATTTCAACTGTCTCAAGAGTAGCCAACAGTAAATATGTTCAGACTCATTTTGGGATATTTCCTCTGAAGTTTTTCTTTTCAGAGGGACTTCAGACCGACAGCGGAGAAGAAGTATCAACCCGCGAGATAAAGCGGATTTTGCAGGATTGTATTGAAAATGAGCAAAAACGCAAACCCCTGACAGATGAGAGTCTCACGGATATCCTCCAGGAAAAGGGATACCAGATAGCACGCCGGACAGTAGCAAAATACCGCGAACAACTAAATATTCCTGTTGCAAGACTCAGGAGGGAGATTTAATGTACTCATCCCCTTCCTTCGCTCCGCTCAGGATATCCCCCTCTCTACTTCGTAAAGAGGGGGCGGGGGTGAGTTCATTAGAATAGGAAAACTTAAATATAAATTGTTACTATAAAATAAATTTTACTTAATGGAAATTGAAGAACCGAATGATCTACTCGTAAAACCGGCTAAAATAATCTCCATAGTTTTTCATCCATTGATGATGCCCGTCTATGGAATGGCAATTATTTTTTCTGCACCAACGCTGCTCGGTTATCTCCCTTTTAATGTGAAGAAACTTTTATTACTGATAATGCTGGTAAATAATGTTTTGTTGCCCCTTTCATTTTTGCCTTTTCTCATTCACCGGAATATTATCACTTCCTGGGCTATCATTGAAAGAAGAGAAAGAAATATTCCACTGATAATTACAGCTATCCTTTATTGCGTTACTTCATTTATAATTTTCAGGCTACCAATTCCCCTGTTCCTGAAATCATTCATTTTCGCGACAGCAGTTCTCTCATTGATGGTTACAGTTATCAATTTTAGATGGAAAATTTCGCTGCATTCTGTCGGTGCAGGCGCACTTATCGGTCTTGTGTTAATGCTTTCATTAAAAATGTTGGCGCCGTTAGATTTGTATCTGATTTCAGCAATAATTGCAGGAGGATTGATACTTTCATCCAGATTAAAACTAAATCTCCATAACCCTCAGCAGGTGTGGGTCGGTTTGTTTGCCGGATTTTTTGGATTAATTGTCTTTATGACACTTTTCCAGAAGCTCATTTAGCGCTTCAGTTAATAGAATATTACTTTGCCTGTTTATTTCACCCAGATATAGAGTTTTCCTCTTGCGGAGTAATATTTCTGCAGTTATCTCACCCTGGGAAACAGAATAAAACCACCCCTTTTCTGAAAGATACCCGGCAAGATATTCCTGTTCGGTCTGTCCCGGGGTGGGAATAATCAAAGCGGTGCAGTTCAGACTTACAAGCTCCATAATTGTTGAGTAACCCGACCTGGTGATAATGCTATCACTGCCTGAAATAATGTCTTTCATCTGAGAGGCAGAAAGGTGACTATAAAAGGTAATATTTCCATCGGTGGCAATTTCACTTCTTTTCCCCGGCTTTCCTTCAAACATAATCGTAATAGGATCTTTGTCTTTAAGAAGCATAATAAGTTTCTGCTTTAGGATTTCCCTTTGAGGTTCAGGTCCTGAAAGTATTACAGTGTTATGATGAAATTTGACCATATTCTCATCGGCGGGTAAGTCTGTATAGATAAACCTTGATAAAATCCCAACATACCTTACATTGCCAGGCAGTTTGATGCCATGCGACAACCTGCCTGTAAGATTCATATCCCCGGGCAAATCGGGAATAAAACAAAGAGAATATTTTTTAATTATTTCCCTGTGCAATAACACTCCTATGGGTTCAAGGAATTTAAAATGTTTTGGGAAAGGAATAAGGGGCATATGGGTAACATACACCGAGATGACTTTAAGGTTCCATAAACCAAACCGGTTGTCACTTATGATTATATCAACATTATACTTTGCAATGATTTTTTTTAACCTGTGGTGTTCCACTATTATATGGTAAAGGAGAAAAGGAATTTTAAAGAACAGGGAAATATATTGAGGAAGGAATCGGGAATAACCTGGATTGAAGCCCGGAAATCTGATATAAGATAATCCGGGTAATTCAATTCGGAACAGCGATAAATGTTCCTCTCCCGAAGCAATAATAACATTATTATTCATCTCCTGAAGTTTCCTTGCAAGAGGGATCATTCGGGCGGCATGACCCAATCCCCATTCCAGGGGACAAATGAGTATATTGTAACTTTTATTCAATCTTATCCGGAAACCTGTGTTCTGATACCAATCGATTCCACCAATGCAGCTATCTCCTTTAGTTCATTGAGTGGTACTTTTTTTAATCGGGCGTCCTCCGGAGTATCCCTGGAGATTGTATAGATCATAACTTCAGAAGGTTTTATTCTTTCAATTGCTTTAAGCCATTCCCGAATTTCAACCTGGGTTGTATTATCAACTACTTTTCCGTTATAAATTCCCCGCAGGAAGAGCGTCTGAATAATTAGCTTTCCATCGAATCCGATGAGGTTGTTAATAAGCTCTTCAACATTTACATTGACTCTCGGCTGGTTATGTATTTTGATTGTGGAATCNNAATGCAGAGTCGAGTTTAAGAATATTCTGATCGACTTTTAGCAAAGCATTTTTAATTAACGGATTTGAGATTGTTGTTGCATTTGACAAAACAGCAATTCTGGTTTTTTTAAAGTACTTATCTCTCAAAATTATACTGTCATCAATTATCCCGGGGAAATCCGGGTGGAGAGTGGGTTCTCCGTTACCGGCATAAGTTATCACATCGGGGATAATGTTTTTTTTAATCAACTCTGAAAGTTTGCTCTCCAGAGCATTATAAACTTCTTTACGTCCAGGCAGACGACTGACAGCCTTTTCAATATCCCGTGTCCAGCCGCATTCACAGTAAATGCAATTGAAATTGCAGATTTTTCTTTTAGTTGGCAAAAGGTTTATTCCGAGTGAGACACCTAAACGCCTGCTCCTGACCGGTCCGAATATTATTTCATCAAAAAGAAATGTAGCCATTTTTCGCTTCTTTCTACCGGGTTCTAAATTAATATAATTCTCTGTGAATCTCAATGCTTCTCTGTGTGACTCTCCCGCCTAAGCGGGACAAGTTGTGTAAGTTCTTATTTTTTTGTTACACAGAGTCACACAGAGAAGCACTGAGGGCCATAGAGGAGAATTAATTAAATTAGCCTTGTCACAAAACTCTCGGGAAGCAGCTTCATATTCTGAAGATCCACATTCTCAAGAAGCAGGAGCCCGGGTTTTTTACTTCTTTCAATACTTCCAAATCGTTTCTCTTCTCCAAGCGCCTTTGCACCATTCATTGTCGCCCAATATAAAAGATCTTCAACCGGGGTGTCCGGGAAATTAAACTGAAGTGTTTTAAGCTCTTCAAGAATACTAAGATTACTATTAGAGGCAAGACTGTCAGTTCCGATAACAATCTCACAACCCTCCTCAATAAGAAGATTTAGCGGCGGGATTCTGTTTTCGATATATAAATTAGAATTAGGGCAGAGGCACCAGAATAAATTCCCCCGCGCCATAACAAGCCTGATAGTGTTTCTATCAGCAAAAGTATTGTGGACAAGAATCAGATTTCCTGATTTTGTTACCTCATTCAGGACTAAGTCAGTGTGACTTTTGGCTGTTTCCAGTCTGGAAGGTATCAATCCTGAATGTTGGTAGGAAGACATCAGAGACCCGGTATGGTTTTTAAGAAAAGTTTCTTCTCCCTCCGTCTCCATAAAATGGATAGATGTTATTTTATTATTCAGACTTTCATTTCTGAGAAGTCTTAAAAGAGTCAGTGACGTTGAATAGGCCGAATGGGGAACCAGTGAAAAGGGAAGGTTCATCTCCCCGCATATTCTGGCGATACTTAGTATTTCATCAAATCGTTTTCCGGCTTTATCAGGGTCAAGGCCAAAAACTTCCAGAAGGTTAAAGTAACTGATCCTGCTTTCTTTTTTTATTTTGAAGGAATCTGAAGTATTACATACATCTGCGCATAAAACTATTCCTTCCTTATATAAAGAAAAATCAGCAGAAAAAGCAGAAGAAAGCACATTTTCTTTGTTGTTATTTCTGTTACTTCTGACCTGCTCGATAAAACTTCCAAGCCCCATTCCTTTTGAGCTGTATCCTTTCATATGAGATAGCTCCAGATGACAATGACAATTTACAAAACCGGGAATAATGATACCATTGTAAAACTCTGTGGAATGTTTTTCTTTAAGATTACCTGCAGTCTCTTCAACATTGATTATTGTCCCATCATCTTCGGTTGTAATAACAGCTCTTTTAAGAGAAGGACCGGCGTTGGTAATAATGTATTGAGCTGTAAAGCATTTCATATCGCTATTCTGGTATATATAAGCGAGATATTCTCTATTTTAAAATGTTTTTGAATACCATAAGAAGGGGTATCAAAATCATAGAGCCAGCCTTTTAAATGGCGAATTTTATTTTCAGGATTGGGTATGTTCAGCTTGTAAGTATGCGGTCGGCCATCTTTTAGATAAATAATTGATTTAAAGTATTTCCTGCTTCCAGTTTCGATACTATCAGAAGAGCTTGAATATATACTTGCCCTCGGATTAACTGACTGGTCATCGGGAAAAAGAGTAGCAGAAAATGAAAGTGCATAGTAGCCGCTTCGGCTTAATGTTATATCAAACATAGTCGAATCATTACCAGATAACGATGGAATTGAATAGAAATCCTTCCCTGGCCAGAGGTTCGAATTACGTGCAAGTACAACATTAGAATCTTTTTCAACATGGGATTCCATCTCGCTTAATATTCCAAGAACCTGATCATATATTTTATTTAGTTTTTTGGGATCTTTATAAAAATAATATTTCATTGTTTTGTCCATGATTTCTTTTGTGTAACCATGTTTTTCAATAATCTGGATATAAGATGTAGTTGAGTCAAGGGAAGAAGCCCATGCATTTAGACTCTGAAGATTAAAAAGTCCGGTCCCAAGATGGATATCGGTTAATAATGAAACCAGTTCTTTTTCTGGAATCATATGTTTATTGTCCAGTTTAGGCTTTCTGCTGGAACAAGATCCTGCCATTGATGAAATAATGATCAATATGAGAAAACCAAACCTGGTCATAGCGATTTATTATTAAGGTTTTTTCTCATTTACTTATTGTAAAGCAGTTTAAAGGACAAATATAGTAATTGATTGTTAAACGTCTTTATTCAGATACTTTTTCGTGAGAAACCTAACCGGATACCATGCTGCCCAATATCCAATCAAAAGAACAGTTCCGGGCACAATTATAAAATCCTTTATCTTCATAACTATAGGGTAAGTATCCATGATAAGGGATTGGCTCTGAAGTTTTACAAGACCATAAGTCTGTTGCAGCCAGCAGATGATAAAACCTAGAATAATTCCTGAAAAGGCACCAATTATTGAGATCATCCATCCTTCAAAAATGAAAATCTTTCTGATAAGATTGTTATCTGCACCCAGGCTCTTTAGTATCTCAATATCCCTCTCTTTCTCGATTATAAGCATTGTGAGGGAGCCGATTATATTGAATGAAGCAATTATAAGTATTAATGTAAGGATGAAGAAAATTGCAAGTCTTTCGGATCTCATTACTTTATAGAATATTTCTTGTTGTTCATATCGGTTTTGAACTGCAAAGCCCTTCCCGTAAATTTTTGTAATCTCCTTTTGGACAGCCTGTGGATTGGCATTTTGCTTGAATTTAATCTCAATAGTAGAGACTCCTTTATCTGTTTCAGTCAGCTCCCGTGCAACATCAATTGGGATATATACGTATTTGGAATCGTATTCTTTTTCAACTTCAAAAATCCCGGAAGGGAAAATAAACTTATGATTTAATGAGTTTTCGACATTGATATTTGTACCAGGTCCTGTTTTTCTAGGGAAAATTATTTCCAAAGGAGTTATAAAGTTGACTCTTATCCCTAGGGATGTGGCAACCCCGATACCCGGAATAGCATAGGGACGACCTTTATTGTTTCTCAGGGTAAATTCACCCTCCCACATTGAACTGTCGATATTTGAAACCATGGCATAGTTGTTGTCGATACCTTTTATGGTGGCAATATATTGCCGTGTACCATACTTCAGCAGGGCATTGTCTTCAATAGTAAGAGAATAACAGGAGAGCCCGTTAACGTTTGCCAGAAGTTTCAGACGTGTTGTGTCCGGAATAAACGTTTTACCCTCTGAAGCCGTTATTTTAATATCGGGATCAAATGTGTTGAAGATATGGCTGACCATTGTTTCAAGGCCGTTAAAAACTGAAAGTATAATTATCAGGGCCATTGTGCCAACTGCTACTCCGGCCACAGAAACTGCTGAAATAATGTTTATAGCATTCCGTGATTTTTTCGCGAACAGGTACCTTTTTGCTATGTATAATGAGAGCTTCACTTTTCTTGTTTTCTGGCGGTAACCAGCAACCCGGTTCCGGTTTTGTGAGTCAGGCAGAGATCAAAAATGTTAAGAATTATTGAAACAGGGAAAAAAATCAAATAATAAAAAGGCAGAAGGATGAAAGAAAGGTAAGAGATATTCAGCATCTTAATCGGATATTTCATGGACAAACGCCATGAAATATTCCCGGGTTTTCCGTAGGTATAACCAACCTCAATAGTTCTGAAACCGGCTAGTGAAAGTTTTTCGGTTATATCAGTAATGCTGTATCCATCTCTCACGTGTTCATCAATGAATGATTCTTCCTGTTTGCCGTGAACATCGGAGCCTCCTTTATCCGAAGGGGTGGATATCAATAATATACCATTATTTTTTAGCGATTTGTAGAAATTCTGAAAAACCACCATATCTTCTTCAATATGCTCCATTACATCTACCGACAGGATTATGTCATAACAATTGACCTCATTCAGAGTTGTAAGATCACATGTATAAAAAGAAACTCGATCCGACAATCCTGCTTTTCCGAAGAAAATATTGCAATCGTCTATCTGTTCTTTGTTGATATCAATAGCTTTGAACTTCCATAGGCTGTTCATCCTGCTCATACGCCATGTATATTGTCCAAATCCTGATCCGGCATCCAGAACGGAGGCTTCTCCGGGAAACTGACTGGTAATCTTCCTTAATGCTTTCTTAACGTGCCAGGTACGGAGTAGTAGGAGGTCAAGAAGAAAATAGAGGGTCTTTCTAAGAAACAGAGATCCTGCGAAGAATCTGCCGAGTGATCTTTTTATTGGCTCGTACTGCATATATTTCAGGATTTCAGCAACTTGTCTATTTTATCAATGTAGTCAAGGCTGTCATCAATATGAAAGGCGATATCCGGTACTATCCTGAGTTGAGATCTGACTTTCTGACCAAGCTCAAATCTGATTTTTGAAGTGTGTTCTTCTATCGATTTGAGGATATCATCCTGGTTTGTTGCCGGGAAAATACTTATATAAACTTTGGCAAATGAGAGATCGGGACTGACCCTTGCCCTGGTTATTGAAACTAATTTACCGTGAGCAAATTCGTTTCCTCTTTTAAGAAAGATCTCGGCCAGTTCTTTCTGAATTAAACGAGATACTTTTTTCTGTCTTGTTGATTCCATGGCCAGATTTATTTTAAGTGGCAAAGGTACAATTTTCCGGAGAATTTTGCCACCAACAGCCAGCCACATTATGTGGTGGACACCTCTCCGCAACCCCTCCCCCAGGAGGGAGAGGCTATGTAAATAATAAACAGCATGTTACCCCCTTCTCTCTTGGGAGAAGGGGGCAAGGGGGATGAGGTAAAAAAAACATGAGAAAGGACTCTCAGCTAAATTCACCTATTCGAAAAAATAGCTAGCTTTGCGATGAATTTTTACTAAAGAATATAATGGACACAGTTGTTAGCGGTATCAGATCGACGGGAAACCTGCATCTTGGAAATTATTTTGGTGCTTTAAAGAACTTTCTCAAAATGCAGAATGAGAATAACTGTTATTTCTTTATTGCTGATTATCATGCGCTTACAACTCATCCTAAACCTAAGGATCTTCATAGTAATATTAAGCAGGTTCTGGCTGAATATCTTGCGTGTGGCATTGACCCGGAAGTTGCTACAGTTTTCATTCAAAGCGATGTTCCGGAAGTTTCAGAGCTCTATCTATTGCTGAATATGAATGCATATGTAGGTGAACTTGAAAGGACCACTTCATTCAAAGAGAAAATAAGAAAACAACCCGACAACATTAATGCGGCATTATTAACCTACCCTGTACTCATGGCTGCAGATATAATAATACATAAAGCCAACAAAGTGCCTGTGGGGAAGGACCAGGAGCAGCACCTTGAGATGACCAGGAGATTTGCGAGGAGATTTAATATGATGTACGAGGTTAACTATTTTCCCGAACCTGATGCATATAACTTTGGCCAACAGCTTGTTAAAATTCCCGGTCTGGATGGTACCGGGAAAATGGGCAAAAGTGAAGGAAACGGTGTTTTTCTGTCTGATACTCCACAGGAGATAAAGAAAAAAGTGATGAGAGCTGTTACCGATACCGGTCCGACAGCCCCGGGTCAGGAACCAACAGAGCCGGTAAAGAACCTGTTTACCATTATGAGTGTAGTTTCTGATCAGGATACTATTAAATTTTTCTCAGATAAATATGCCTCATGCGAAATCCGTTATGGAGATATGAAAAAGCAACTTGCTGAGGATATTGTAAAGTTTACAGAACCAATCAGGTTAAGGATCAATGATATACTCTCCGATAATAAATATCTTTCCAAAGTTGTCGCAGATGGTGCGGAAAAGGCCAGGGCCAGCGCCTCAAAAACCGTAAGAGAAGTGAGAGAAATTATAGGGTACCGGCCATTTTAAGCTAAAAATGAAAGCCAGGTTTTTGGCCTGGCTGCCCTGGTTTATCAGGGATATGATTGAGATTGTCCTTATAATATCAATGTTCAAATTGCGTGCCAAAAGAATCAGGTTCCTGATGAATCTTCTCCTCTTACTCTTAATTCAAACTCTCCGGCAGGTATAATCATTTATTTGTTAATTTTGGATGTAACTATTAATAATCTGCAAGTGGGAAAAAAGACCGCAATAATATTGGTGATATTCTTTATTTCAGGTCTTGTCATAATGGGATATTTTCTCCAGCAGGGAAGAAAGAAACTGTTTACAGATCCTTATAAAGCAATTTCTCCGGATGCCTGTATTGTTATTGAAACGGTTGACATTAAGAGTCTCATGAATTCACTGACAACCGGCAGGGGATTATTTGGAGAAGTTGGAAAGGTAAAGGAACTGGAAAGATTTAATCAGGAACTGAAATACCTGGCTGACCTTTTGAATAAACAGAATTTTAAGAAATTATTTAATGAAGGCGGTGCAATAATTTCATTTCAGGCCGATAATAAAGGAAGGATAGTTCCTATGGTTTCCATGCCGGTATCCGGCGACATAAGACCAAGGAATATAAAAGATATGTTAAGTTCATCGGGGATTAAAGAGGTGACGGAAACCAAACTGAATGGGAATTCGATTATTGAGATTCCTTTTAACTCTTACAACAAGGAAGATACAACGTATATTTCTCTTATTTCAGGGTTAATGGTATTCAGTAATTCGAAAACCCGGGTTGAAGAAGCATCTATCCAGACTGGCAGGGGCAATGATGTCAGAAATGCACCCGGGTTTTCAAGAGTGTTACTGGCATCCGGGAAAAATGTGGATAAAGTATTTGTGGTTTTTTCTAATCTCCCTGATCTTCTCAGGCCTCTGTTGATCGCAGGCAGAAAAGAATTTTCAAATAAAGTTGCCAGGCTGGCCGGAACCGCTGGAGGGGATATTTATATCAGCGAAGATGGACTTGTTCTGAGCGGGTATACCGAAAATCGTGACTCTTCTGAAATACTTTATAAGTACAAAACACTTCCCTCCAGGGATTTTCATACTTATAAAATTCTTCCGTCATCAACGGTGCTTTTTGAAACATTGATTTCGCCTTCTTTAAGCATTCATAATGTGTCTGATACATCAGTATCATGGTCAGCATCAGATCTTGCCGTAAAAATCAAGCCATATACAGGTGAAGAGATAACACGCGCAATAATAGATATCAAAGGAAGGCCGTTTAATGATAATACTTTGATTATCTATGAATTATCTAACCGGGTTCAGGTTGAACAACTTTTTCTTGAAGAACCTGGTGCTAAAAATGAAATTCTCTATTTTGAACCCGATGATCAGGTCAAGATTCCTGTTTACAGGACCTCTTTTAAAGGCCTGATCAGAGTTATGCTGCCGGGATTTTCCTCCGATGTTAATGAAGCTTATTTTGCATTTTATGATCATTTCATGATTACAGGAAGCTCATATGCCACCATTTCAAAATTACTTTACGACAATATCCTGAAGAAAACACTGGAAAATGACCTTGCATACCGTGATTTTCAGAATACCTTGCCAAGCCGTGCCGGATATTATTTCTTTTGCATACCGTCACGTATTATTGACTACCTGGCAGTTTTCCTGAATGAAGATATTATTAATACCCTCAAATCAAATAAGAACTCACTCAATAAGATTCAGGCTGCTGGATACCAGTTTGCATCCAGTAATGGTATGATATATAATAGTCTGTCAATCAAATTCAAGGAACAGGCCAGAGAAGAATCCACGACGGAATGGGAAACCCTGCTTGATACAGTGGCAAGCATAAAACCATTCTTTTTTACCAATCATATAACAGGAGCGAAAGAGATTTTCATTCAAGATATGAAGAACAATACCTACCTGATAAATGCAGCAGGCCGTGTTCTATGGAAAGTACCGCTGAATGAAAGGATTGAAAGTACAATTTATATAATTGATTATTACAGGAACGGGAAGTATCAATTACTGTTTTCCGGCAAGAATTATATTCATATCCTCGACAGAAATGGTAATTATGTTGAGAGATACCCGGTGAAGCTCAGATCGCCGGCAACGAATTCAATGGCAATGTTCGATTATGACAATAATCTGAATTACAGGCTGTTTATCGCCGGTGAAGACAAAATGATATATTCATATGACAAGACTGGAAATGTTGTAAAAGGCTGGACCCCGTTCAGGACTACCGGATATATAAAGGCAGATATAAATTATTTTAAGGTTTCAGGGAAAGATTATATTGTTGCTGCCGATGAAAATGCGATATATTTTCTTGACCGGACCGGAAATAAAAGAATGACCCTGAAAGAACCTGTTACCAAAGCCACCGGATCGGCAATGCGCCTCAATATGGGTTCAGATCCGTCTGTGGTATGTTCATCTCCCGATGGAACAATACAACATATATATTTCGATGGCAGCGTTAAGAAGTTCAGTATTAAGAAATTTTCAGACGAACATTCATTTGATATTTTTGACGTAGATGGCGATGGATTTGGCGAATATATTTTTATTGATAAAGGTATATTGTATCTTTATAACCATAACAGATCGGAAGTTTTTACCAGACAATTTGGCTCAGATGACCTGGGTGGACCGATTAACTTTATTTTTTCATCGACTGACAGAAAAATCGGAGTTTTTGATGTTAAAAAGAATCTGATTTACCTGATAGGGAAGGATGGTAAAACAATGAATGGATTCCCTCTCAGAGGAGCATCAATGTTCTCAATCGGGAAGTTGTCGGATAAAAGCGGCTGGCATCTTATTGTTGGTGGCACAGACAGATTCCTTTATAATTATAAAATAGACACAGAAATTAAATAAAAAAATTATGATAAAGAGATCATTCCTGTTTATCTCAGTAATAATCGCTCTCTCAATCACCGGTTGTATAAAGGATACTTACAACATGAAAATGCTCTCAAGGCAGGCGCATCTCTCACCCACTCTGGCAATATCTGCAGTTAAAGGTAATATTTCACTAAGTGACATTTTAAAAAGTAATGATACAGTAGTATATGATCAGGACAAATTTGTCACGCTAGTTTTCAAAAAAGATTCTGTTGTAGATCTGAAGCTCAGTGATTTTTCAAAAGGAACTCTCATTCAGAGGACCGCTATTATTAATCCGGATTCCTACGATTTAAAAATTAAGGATGTTTTGAGTCACATCACAGGACATTTTCTGATCTCCAATCCCTCAATTAAATTTAATTATACAAACTCTTTTACCGATTCCATTAAGATAGATTTAAATGTGGCTGGAAAGGGAAAAGATACAACCATTAATCTCAACCTGGCCCCGTTTTCCCTGAAAAAGCCGAATATTCCGGTTCAGCAGGAGATTACGGCCTCTTATATCATAGATAAGACCAACTCCTCCAATTTGCCACAGTTAATTTCACTCCCTCCCGAGGCAATAAACTATTCCGGTACTGCTAAAATGACTTCATTAGTGAAAAGTGGTCAGACCGGAAATAATGTTATTGGCACTAACCACCTCCTTGGATCGCTCGAAATTGATATACCATTGGATTTAAGAATGAGTAATCTGCAGTTTGCCGATACTGTCGATAATTTTTTAAAAGACAAGAACTCCGGAAATAACGATCCTTTGAAACCGAAGGATTTTCAATTGCTGCGTATTAATATTACAGCGAAAAACGGATTCCCCCTTGGGGTTTCCATGAAAATGTGCCTGTATAATTCATCCACAAATGATACTACGAGTACAGTTAATGCAAAAGACATTCTTAAGCCGGCAACTGTCGACAATAATGGCAAAACCACCGGAGTGACAGAAACTTCGACAAGCATCGAATTTACCAAAGAGTTTTTCAAAAAGGTAAATACAGCAAATAAAATCATCTTCTGGTTTACTCTTAACAGTACAGGAAATGGATCGCAGGATGTTAAGATCTATTCCGATTACAGGATCAATTTCAATGCCTCCCTGGTTGTTAAGCCAGATATAAATCTAAAGTGAACATTTATACGCAATTTATATGATCGTGAAAAGGAAATATATATTGATAATAATTTTAACATTTATCCTTACCGATGTATCCGCTCAGAACAGCCAGGTAATGTACTTTATGAATCTGCCTCAGAATCATCTGTTGAATCCTGCATTAAGGCCATCCAACTCGGTATATATAGGATTGCCTGTTGTATCTGGTATTAATCTGAATATAAACAACAATTTCGTGAACTTCTCAGATGTATTCATGAAAGGTCAGCCAAAAGATTCAATAATTTCAATTCTTAATCCCAATTATGACGTAAGTAAGTTTCTTGCTAAGATAAAGGATAAGAATTTTATAGAGCCAGAAGTTAAAATTCAACTTCTGGGAGTTGGATTTTCGGTAGGTAAAGACGGATATGTTTTCCTCGATATTAATGAAAGAATTGATGGCAATGTTGTCCTGCCCAAAGATCTTTTTACCCTTGCACTGAAAGGAAATGAAGGATTCGCAGGAAGCAAAATAAATCTTTCTTCACTCAGAGGCGATTTGAAGTACTACCGTGAGGTTGGATTAGGCTTTTCAAGAAACTTTACTGATAAATTAAGGATAGGAATAAAGGGAAAACTGTTATTCGGAATTGCTGATGCTTCAATAGATAACAAATCATTAGCGATAACTGTGAATGATGACTATAGCCATACTTTCGATGCGAACCTGGCCGTTAATTTAAGCGGCCCGGTAACTGTTTCTATGGATTCAAAACAGAATATAGAAAATATCAAATTTGATGACAGCAGATTTAAGACATCCAGTGGTATAACCAACTTTTTTTCAGGGGAAAAGAATATGGGTCTGGGTCTGGATATAGGTGCGACTTATGATATTACTGAGAGGCTGGTGGTCTCGGCTTCGATTACTGATCTGGGCTATATAAGATGGAATAAGGATATTACCAACTTACAGGCTAATAATCAGTTTAAATTCAGTGGTTTAAATATGCTGGATTTTTTTAATGGCACAAAAACTATTGATGAACTTGGGAAAGATTATCTTGATTCACTTAAAAACGCATTTAAAGTTTCCAAATCAGCGAAAGCCTTTACTACTTATCTCCCTTTCGGTATTTCGGTCGGTGGTAGCTATAATGTTACAAAGCAATTCTCTGTAGGCTTGTTGTCGTACAGCAGGATTATTGAGAAGCAGATACGTGAGGCCCTGACATTATCGGCAAATATCAACCTTGGGAATGCGTTGTCTGCAAGCCTTAGTTATACAGCTGAAAATTATCAGTACCACAATCTTGGAGCAGGATTGGCTTTCAGAGCAGGAATAGCCCAATTTTATCTGGTTACCGATAGAATTCCTATAATGTGGAATAGAATTAAAGATGACAAAACTAATATTATTATGCCCGCAAACTGGAATACGTTCAATTTAAGATTGGGGATGAACCTGCTTTTTGGGAACAAGCCCAAGGAGAAAAATGACAAACCGATGATCCAGGTTGAATAATCATATTAGCAACTATGATTCTGATTCGTTATTTATTGATCAGTATAATTGGTTATCTGATAATCAGATTTTTCATAAATTATGGGAAAAAGAGTACATCTTCATCTGACCTGCACAAGACAGATAAGAAGGATAATGTGCCCTCAAAAAAAATATCAAAGGGAATAGGTGAATATATCGACTACGAGGAGATTAAGAAATAGAAGCTTGCGGTTATTTGCTTAAGGCCCTGAGTTTTTTAGCAAGAGAATTGGCAAATACAAAATCGTTCAGTGTTTCACAGTCTGAATTGAGAATTTCGTTTTTATTTCCTTCCCAGCATTTAACCCCGTCGCTGATAAAAATGATTTTTTCTCCGATCTCCATTACTGAATTCATATCGTGAGTATTCACAATGGTTGTCATTGAATACTCTTCAGTCAGTTCTTTGATTAGTGCATCAATCAGGATCGCAGTAATCGGATCGAGACCGGAATTGGGTTCATCACAAAAGAGATACTTTGGATTTAACGCAATCGCTCTTGCGATAGCGACTCTTTTTTTCATTCCCCCTGATAATTCTGATGGGAACAGACTGTTAGCATTTATTATGTCAACTCTGTTGAGACAAAAATTTACTCTTTCAATTTTCTCTTCCAATGAATTATCCGTGAACATATCGAGAGGGAACCGCACATTTTGTTCGACTGTCAATGAATCGAAGAGAGCGCTACCTTGAAAAAGCATCCCCATCTCGCTCCTGATCTTTTTTTTCCCGGCAAAATCGAGTTTATTGAATAATATGTCCTCATACCAGATCTCTCCGCTTTCGATCTCGTGGAGTCCTACAATCGATTTAAGCAACACTGTTTTACCTGATCCGCTTCGGCCTATTATAAGGTTAGTTTTACCTGTCTCGAATGTTACTGAGATATTCTCCAGTATTTGCTTCCCATTGAAAGATTTATTCAGTTTTATCACTCTTATCATGACAGAAGAAGTTGAGTCAGTATTACATTGAAGAGTAATATCAATACACTGCTGTAAACAACGGCCTTGGTGCTGGCACGTCCCACTTCAAGTGATCCTCCATTGACGAAATATCCCTGGAAAGCTGAAACGCTGGTTATTATAAAAGCAAAGAATACCGTTTTTATTAATGAGTATGTAATATAGTAAGGTATAAATGCATATTGGATTCCATAAATAAAATTCTCCGAAGTAATTACTCCGGCAAGGGTGCCGGCTATCCACCCACCGAAAATCCCGATAATTATTGCGATCAGAGTCAGAAACGGATTAAAGATAAGCGTCGCAATCATTTTTGGGAGAATCAGGTAAGAAGCGGAATTTACTCCCATGATCTCAAGCGCGTCTATTTGTTCTGTAACCCTCATCGTTCCTATCTCTGATGCTATATTTGAACCGACTTTTCCGGCAAGGATGAGTGCCGCAATCGTGGACGAAAATTCAAGGATCATTGAATCGCGGCAACCGAGGCCGATAAGATACTTGGGATAAATCGGATTTTCAGTATTATAAGCAGTCTGTAATGTAATAACTGCTCCCATAAAGAAAGAGATAATGGCAATTATGCCAACAGAATTCAGTCCCAGATATACTAACTCCCTTAANNAAGGAGAAAGTAACGCCCGAATTGTGTAAGGAACTTAATCATTCTACTATATTTATGTTATCAAAATTACTAATATTTATGGTATTTCCGTTAAAAGGTTTTTGAAACCGGTATTCATAATTAATTATATATTTGTATAATTTGTAAAAATTGCAGTAATAAATATCTCTTATGGATAACAGGTATGTAATTATAATGGCAGGAGGAGTAGGAAGTCGTTTCTGGCCATTGAGTCGTCGTGAAAGGCCAAAACAATTTCTTGATATTGTAGGAACCGGAGAAACTCTGATTCAGCAGACATACAGGCGGTTCAAAAAAAGCTGCCCGGCGAAAAATATTTTTGTAGTTACAAATTCCGAACATAAAGAAATTGTGATTGAACAACTGGGGATTGATCCATCGCGTGTACTTGCAGAGCCTTTTCGCCGAAACACTGCTCCATGTCTTGCCTATGGTACATTCAGGATCTTAAAGGAAAATCCCGAAGCTGTGATTGCAGTTACTCCTGCAGATCATCTGATAGTTAAAGAAGAAGAATTTTGTAATGTAATACAAAGCTGCTTTGACTTTGCCAAAGGGAATGATGCGCTAATTACACTCGGAATAAAACCCGACAGGCCCGAAACAGGATATGGGTACATACAGGCCGATCAGAAGAAATCAGTTAAAGGATATGAGAAACTGGTAAAGGTTAAGACATTTACTGAAAAACCGGATATTGACCTTGCAAAAGTTTTTCTTGAAAGTGGTGATTTTTACTGGAATTCGGGAATTTTCATCTGGAATATAAAGTCAATCCTATCGGCATTTGAGAAGTATATGCCTGATATGTACACAGTATTCGATGAAGGCAGGGATCTCTTTGGCACAAAACAGGAAAAAAGCTTTATTGGAAAGACTTATGCTGAATGCAGGAGCATATCAATTGATTATGGTATTATGGAAAAGGCAGATAATGTATATGTTATGTGTACTGATATAGGATGGTCCGATCTTGGTACCTGGAGTTCACTTTACGAGCATTCGTCTATTGATAAAAAAGGAAACTCAATAATCAGGGGAGATATATTTTCTTATGAAAATGAAAGGAACATTTTTAATATTTCTCCGGGTAAGATAGCTGTTATACAGGGGCTCAAAGACTATATTGTTGTGGATTCGGAGAATGTCCTTCTTATCGTTAAAAAGGAAGAAGAACAGAATATCAAACAATATCTTGAGGATGTAAAGAACTCGACAAAAGAAAAGTTCTTATAAGTTACATTGTACTCACCCCCTTTCCTTCGCTTCGCTCAGGATTTCCCCCTCTCTACTTTGCAAAGAGGGGGAATAGCATGATATACAGTAATTTATGCCCCCTCTTTAAGAATTAGAGAGGGGGATGGGGGTGAGTTCAATTCATCGGGAAGAGGGATGCGGATTGAATAAAAATCAGATAAGCGCAAAAAAAGCTGCCCTTTTGAGACAGCCTTTTCTTTTAGTCAATTTCTTAATATTCCCAAAGATCGTGTTCAAAGTTGAACAGTTCTGTTTTTATACGTTCAGCTTCAAAAAGTGAAGCTTTTCCAATCTCGTACTGGTTGATTCTCCTGTCGTCGTAAACATTTGATTCTCCTGCAATTACACCCCCAAATCTTCTTTGCATAAACAGATCATCAAATGAAATTCTCTGGGCATCATTATTATTCATGAATACTTCCTGTTTTGCAAGAGCATCTCTTACTTCATCGTATTTAATCCAGAACAATGGTTTTTTCATTATTCTTCCCAACTGTTCATCGAAGGCCATGTAATATGGTTCGATTCCAATTATTCGAACATCAAGTTTGGAAAGCTTTTTGTCAAAATACCATTCTTCGTAAATCAGCAGCTGTTTTACTTCCTCAGGTTTGGCATCCTGCTTGATAACTGTATCCCTTGTAGCTCCCGCGGCATTGATGGTTATTGATTCGGTTTTGGTTGTGCCTCCCATTTTAATCTCAATATCATTATATGTTGTACTCACGTTTGTGTTCAGAGGATCATAAGCTGTAAGCCTGCCGGCTTTGATCTCATCCAGTAAGATATGGATAAAACTTTTTCTTCCATCGAGAGTCGTCTCTATAGGATAGTACAAAGGTTGATTGATCTTTTCGCGCAGATCTATCATGCGGTAAACTCGTTTTGACCAAACAACATCCGCCTCACGAAGATACGGGAATTCTATTTTTTTAGCATCCACAATCGATTTGGTGTAAATATCTCCGAAACTCTGGGCTTTTACAATACCTGAAAGTGAAAGCGCTATAATTCCAAAAAGAATTTTTTTATTCATGATGGTTATTTTTTTGATATCAATCGATCTTTAAAATTACAGGCTGAAGTTCTTTTGTCCTGCCATCGGGTCCAAGCGCTTTAATATCTTTTATAATTAAATTCTTACCTCTGGTTAGCCTGCCTATCAGGTCCTTTTGTTTAGCTGTAAGATTGCTGTTTGAGCTTGATTCTTCAAAATCGGAACCTTTGTCAGAATAAAGTACTGTAAATCCGGTAACTGTATATTGAAGGTCAAAGTCAAAATCGGGTAATATTGCAAAGACACCCTGTTGGGCGGCGGCAGTAGCCCTTGGAACCGTTCCGGTACTTTTATTTGCGAATATTGCAACAGGCACGGGGATTGATTTTACCCTGAAATCATAGGGAGCATACTGCACCGGTTTGCCATTTATATCGGCGGTAACAATAACCTGAACATTCTGTCCTACTGCATTGGGTTTAACGGCCCAGGCACCCTTGAAATACTCACCTCCGGACTTTTTAACTTTTTCTGTTGAGAATGATCCGTTAACAACTTTTATCTTTAATTTATCGGGGCCGATACCAGGAACAGAAACATCAATAGGATTATTGATTCCATAATACATGACGTTCATTGCTGTAGGAGAGACAATAACATTTGGCTCACCGACAACATAGGAAGATTCGAAAGGGTAGTTTTTTATTGAACCGTCAGGCGCTTTCAGAGCAATTATCCCACCCCATTTCTTAGGGCCTGTGGATGAAGCGTGAACTTTGTAGATCCCTTTTCCGGTTTCATCAAGAGGAAGCTTGGAATCGCCTACGGTAATTACCGGGAACTGAGTTGAATCTGTGGCAGAAATGAATACCCGTGCTTCGTAATCGCTTCCCATGGTAACGTAATTTGAAGTAGTAGGGATAACAATTGCATCGAGTTTAGTGAACTTAAATGATGAGGCATCAATCTGGGAATATAGGTAGTTAAGAACTTCAGTCTCCCCGTTTCTCACGCCAATCTGATATTCTGAAAGGATACAGATAACTGCAACCATAGGTAACGTCTGGAAGTTAAGATTTTCCCACCGTTCCATTACACCATCTCTGTTTAGCCCGTCATCGGTGTTAAGACTTTTTTTCAAAGCCTCTTCTGCTGTTGGATTTTTTCCATCAAGAGTAGCGATAAGAAACTGCCGGTATTCTGCAAGAAGAGCTTTAAGGTCGTTTGCTTTTCCGTTTTCGTTAGCTCCTATAAGAATTTCAGATGGTACGTTTGTATCATCAATATGTCTTTCAACTTTATCAATAATAACTTCATTTCCTTTAACAGCAGGAGTTTCAGGATCTTTTTCAGTTTTTTTGATTATTTCAATCTTAAGACCCTGTATAAAATTGTATGCTTCGTCAGCCCTCTCTTTAACCTGGTATGCAAGTGTTTTGTATTTGCCCGCTTTTGTAGGGTTTTCAGCAGCAGCTCTGTCGAAATCGCGATATATTACATCATTTTTAATAGAATAGTTTTTAATTGTCTGGGTGAGACCGTTATCAACTTTTCTGAATGCTTCAACAGCCTCCTTTGAAACGTTAAGAGCAAGCATGGCGGTAAGCACCAGGTACATCATACCGATCATCTTTTGCCGAGGAGATAGCTTTTCGTGAGCCATTTTGTAGGTAGTTTAGTTAGATAAAAAAGCCACGTTATTTAACATTCATTGCAGCAAGCATATTTCCATAGACATTATTCAATGCCGAAAGGTTATCGTTGAGCTTAGTTATCTGTTCGCGGTATTTTTTAGTATCCCCGGCCGATTCTGAAAGATCTTTCATTATGCCCTGAATTCCTTTGTAGAGCGAATCGGATTCTTTTATGTGTTCGTCTGCCCCCTTACGCTGCAGTTCATAAACTGAATTAAGAGCAGAAAGGTTTTTGTTAAGAGTTTCCAATTGTTGCTGATATGATTTTCCACCTACTTCAATAACTGATAATGAATCAGCCATGTTACGATATGTAGAACCTGTTTCATTTATTAACTTCGTTGTTGACTGGTATGAGTCTGAAAGTTTTCCAAGTGAATCGTTAGCAGAGTTAATGGTATTCATATACTTTGAAGAAGCTGCCGTAACATCCCCCATTACATTCATGTTTGCAGTTGTTTCGCTAAGTTTTTTCATCCCTACACCAAGTTTCTGGAATAAATCAGGCGAGATCTCAGCTTTCTCAAGCATCTCATCGAATTTTGCAAGAGCAACTGCTCCGGAACCTCCACCATAACCACCACCACCTCCACCAGAAATACCACCGTGGTACTTTCCTCCTTGTGATGCAAGCTCAGGGGTTTCATCTTCCGGAATTCCGGCAAGTTCAGGATATACCAGCGACCAGTCAACCTCTTCATGCAATGGTTCAAAAGCTGAAAAGAAGAAGATCACTGCTTCTGTAAGAAGACCAATAGTAAGCATAGTACCTGCCAGTGGCCAGTGTTGTATTTTAAAAAGTGCACCAATAATAACAACGGAAGCACCTAAACCATATAGTTTAGCGATGAAATTTTTCCACCCGCTGCTCTGTACTAATTCTGCTAGGCTCATTTTACCTGATTATTTTAAGGTTATTGCTAATTATTTAATTTACGCCAATATAAGATCTTACGTTACGGAATCCGACATATGATTTTGTAGAATCCTGATATTCATAATCTCTTGCACTGGTTTGAAGAAAATATGCTATGTCTTTCCACGATCCGCCACGGATCACTTTCCTTTTCATTATAGGTGGATCTTGAGGTGTGGCATTATATTCAAAGTTTGGCTGAAGATCGTGCTGGAAGATGTAAGCTGAAGGGGAGTATGCACAGCATGTCCATTCAGCAACGTTTCCTGACATATCATACAATCCATATTCATTTGGTTCATATGATCCTACTTTTCCTGTATATACATTTCCATCGTCAATGTAATTACCGCGTAATGGTTTGAAGTTGGCGAGGAAGCAACCTTTGTAGTTACGGGTATATGGTCCGCCCCAGGGATACATTGAAAGGTCAAGACCCCCTCGTGCTGCATATTCCCATTCTGTTTCGAGTGGCAGCCTGTATTCATGAACATCAGCTACTCCGTTTTTCCTGAGAGCAGTGTTCATGAAGTTTGTCCTCCAGATACTGAATGCAGTAGCTTGTACCCAGGATACTCCTACAACAGGATAATCATCAAATGACGGATGCCAGAAATAAAGTGAGGCCTGTGGATCGTTAAACGAATAGGTAAAATCACGAATCCAGCACAGAGTATCGGGATAAACGTTAATGATATTATGTTTGATAAAGGAGGAGCGATCTTTTACGTCAGTACGTGTACCATCTAAATTTGTAACCTTGCCTTCATATTTACCTGCATTATTTGCATAATCATATTTGTAAGATGATTTAGCAGCTGATTGATAGTCAACCCAGAAATAGGAATAGTTCAGCTTCCTGACATCAATCTGTTTTTTCCCGTTGAATCTTTCTTCAGGGGGATAATACATTTCTTCAATTGTAGCTTTTGTGGTTTCTTCTCTTGGATCTATCTTTTCATCCCAGTTAATTACATTTGGTTCAATGACATTTCCATCTTTATCAGCCATAAAATACTGTCTGTCAGGAACACTGGCATTTCCAAGTTTTGTCCTCAGAATAGAATCGCGAACATAATATACAAACTGGCGATATTTATTATTTGTCATTTCGGTCTGGTCCATCCAGAATGCGTCAACAGTGACAGACTTTGAGATGCTGTTCATTGCAAATACTGCGTCCTGATCACTTGGTCCCATCATAAAATTCCCGGCAGGAATGAATGCCATTTCAAATGGTTCTGGTTCAAAGAATTTTTTCCGCCCCTGAACGCCGGTTAACTCTCCATTATTGGAAGAGCCACAACCACTTAACAGTATAATCAAAATCAGAGCAGATAGGGCTACCTTTTTCATAATACTTTAGAGTTTTATATTGCAAGTAAGTTATTTTTTTTTAATAATCATAAAAATCTGATACTTTTATATTTCATCGGGCTTTTGCCCAGGCTCAGGTCGAAGCAATAATTGATCATGAATTCGTGCGAGCCTCCGCTGGCCTTTCCTATGTCAGAAATTGTGAAATCGTAAGAATATCCCAGCCTGATTCCATTAAAAAGTTCCAATCCTATAATTCCGATCAGGGCATCTCCGGCTCTGTATGAAACGCCTCCCCATACTTTTTTATTGTATCTGACCAATGAAGTCACAGTAAACTGAACTACCTTCCCGTCGCTGTATGCAAAGAGAGAGGGTAACAATTCCAGCGATGGATTTGGCAATTGAAATGTGTAACCGCCTGTCATATAATATTGTCTGGGAATATATGGCGTACCTTTACTGTACTTGATCTGGGGTTGATTTATATGAGTGGCTGAAAGTGCGGCGTAATATTTATCGGCTTTATAGTAGAGCCCTAAACCTGCATCAAAAGCCACATAGCTCTGTTTGTTTTCGGGAATCAACGGATCACCCGATGCCGGTGTAAAGGCATCACCTGAAGGTATTACCCAGGTCGGATCGAGTGTAGTATTAAGCATACCCAGACTTAACCCGATGCCGAGTTTACCCATTCCAAGATCCATAAGATAGGAGTAAGATGCCGAAAGATTTATGTCTTTATCAAAACCGATATTATCACTCTCAACCAGCAATCCTACACCGCTTTTGATACCGAAAAGCGAAAGAGGGGCACTGATGTTAAAAAGTGTTGTTGCGGGAGCACCTTTGAATCCGACCCATTGCTGGCGATTCAGCGCAGTTGCACAGATCATTCCAGAAGTACCTGCCACACCCGGATTAAAAGTCAGAGTATTGAACATATATTGACTCGACAGAGGATCTTGTTGCGATAAAACCGGCTGTAGTACCAGGACTAAAAAAAGAAATGCAATATTTAGCTTTTTCATCTCTTTATTTGCAGGACGATGCACATTTATTGAACTAGTAAAATAAATAAAAATCTAAGTCGAATACAAATTTCCCGGTATTTATTTGAAATTTCCAAATACCTGTTTAACGAGAAAAATAAGATTTTGTTTTACTTTAGCCTTTCCACTGCCTGAACCCATCTGTCAGGAACCTCATTGCGGTTAGCCTTAAGATAATCTTCATGTGAGCAGGCAACATAAATGTTCTGATCTTTTTCGGTCTGAAGTTCAATCCACCATCTGTCAGTCAGGTTGCTTTTAACAAAAATGAGGTCATCATCCAGATCCGTTACCCTGACATGATATTTAATGAATCTCCCTGAATTGCTGATATTCAGAACAGGGGTTTCATATTGCTTTTGCGAAAAGCCTTCAAGGAAAAACCATAGTATCTGTGCAGCCAAACCGGTAGTCTGGTTACGGATATCAAATTCAGGATTGACATCAAACAGACCGAATACTCTCAGTTTATCTGATATTCCGGCATATTTTGAAAGCAGACAGATCTCTTCTCCATAGAATCCATTCGGGGATGGACTGATTGTCCCAGGTGCGTCCGATTGTCTTACAGAAGAGATATCAAATATTGCTACATCAGAATCCCTGAACAGAGGTTCTGTAAGGTAGATTGCCTGTCTTACATCGCCTATCCTGATAAGTTCCGATCTTCGCTTCAGAAATCTGTTTATTATCTGTTGATCATTGAGATATGTCTGGTAGCCTATATTAATATAATGGGAAAAAGTACTTTTGTGATTATTGATTATTGCATTTAAATAATTAAAAGAATCGGGCTCTTTCCGTTCATTACTGAAATCGATCCGCGAATCGACAGCAGTAAATGTATACTTGTTTAAAAACTGTGAAAGAGCCTTGTCAATAGCCGGGATAAGAGCGCTGCTGCCTCCTATTATTACCGGGAAGAGGTTTTCACTTATTAATAATGATAAAATGTCCGTAAGTCCGGCAATAGTGTCGTTGAATGTAACACCCTGCTTCATATTGCCAAGATCAATTATTTTGGATCTTCCAGGGATTTTTGCAAGTTTGTATAATTGCTCTCTGATCATGTCGGGTCCCTTCATTGAACCCGTATTTGGTGAGTTTCTGGCATCAGGTACTCCAAACAATGCAATTTTGTACTTGCCGATGTCTTTAACAGGGGTATTATCAGTATGAATGGTGATATTGTGGGGGAAGCCGGCTTGAGCTGTCAGATGCTCAAAATCAGGGCCCTCGATGCTTACAGGATTAAAATAATCATTCAGGTCTACCATGGCAAATTTTAAGAACTCTTTTTCGTTTTATCACTGTTTTCGATAATTTTACTACAATCTTCTTTTGAAAGTTTTTCTGCATCTGTGCCTTTTGGAAGTCTGTAGTTTTGTTTATCCTTAACAAGGTAAGGTCCATACCGGCCATTCAGCAGCATAATATCCCCAAAGTCTTTCAGTACCTTCTTTTTATCGTTCTCATTCTTTTCCAGGATTATCTCAACTGCTCTTTCAAAAGTCACAATATAGGGGTCATCCACTCCCTTTTTCAAAGAAAAGAATTTGCTTTTAAATCTTATATACGGACCGAATTTGCCAATGCCTACTACCATCTCACCGCCATCATATTCACCTAATGAGCGTGGAAGGCGGAAAAGGTTCAGTGCTTCATCGAGAGTTATTGTTTCAAGCAACTGGTTTTTCGAAAGACTCGCATATCTTGGTTTTTCTTCGTTTCCTGAATCACCTATCTGGGCAACAGGACCAAACCGTCCCATCCTGACTGTGACTGGTTCCCCAGTTTCAGGATGATTTCCCAATACTTTTACCCCGGTTTTTCTTTCCTTCTTCTCAAGGGTACTTGTAATCGTCTTATGAAATGGTGAATAGAATTTTTCAATCATCCCGGTCCATTTAAGTTTTCCGAGAGCTATCTCGTCGAATTGTTCCTCGACTTCGGCAGTGAAATTATAATCAACGATTTCAGAAAAGTTTTCAATAAGAAAATCGTTTACAATCATTCCTATATCCTGTGGAAAGAGTTTTGATTTTTCTTTTCCATTCACCTCTGTTTTGGTTGAATTTGCAAATTTACCATCATGAAGAGTAATGATTTTTATTTGCCGTTTTTCTCCCGGTCTGTCTTCACGCGAAACATATCCACGATTCTGAATTGTTGATATTGTCGGAGCGTACGTCGATGGCCGGCCAATACCTAATTCCTCAAGCTTTTTCACTAGACTCGCTTCGGTATATCGCGATGGAGGTAACGTATATTTTTGAGTGGCAATTATGTTGTTATAGGCGAGAGGCATCCCTTTTGTTACAGGAGGGATCACATATCTGTCTTCATCGGAGTTTTCCTGATCGGATGATTCTGTATAGACCCTGAGGAATCCATCAAATTTAATAACTTCCCCGTTAGCCTGGAATGTGACCGGAGAATTATTCATATCGATTGATATGGTTGTCTTTTCAATGATAGCGTCGGCCATCTGAGAGGCTAATGTTCGCTTCCAGATCAATTCGTATAATTTTTTTTCATTCTGACTGCCCGCAGTGGCTGGATTGTCGAGATAAGCCGGACGAATAGCCTCATGCGCCTCCTGGGCACCCTTCGATTTTGTTTTAAACTGCCTGGTTTTTGAATATTTTTCACCAAACTCGGAAGTGATCATCTCACGCGATTTGACCAGCGCGAGGTTGGAAAGATTTGTTGAATCGGTTCTCATATATGTAATCTTTCCAGCTTCATAGAGTTTCTGTGCTACAGCCATTGTTTGAGCAACAGAAAATCCGAGTTTCCTGTAAGCCTCCTGTTGAAGAGTCGAAGTGGTAAACGGAGGAGCTGGTGAACGGGTTCCCGGTTTAATGGTTATACTGGCAATGGAATATTTAGAGTTTTTGCATAGCTCAAGGAATTTAAGAGCTTCTTTTTCATCAGGGAATCGTCTGGATGCTTCTGCTCTGAGAGTTGCATTCTCCCCATTAACCGAATCGATTGTAAAAATTGCCGTTATCCTGAATGCGGGTTCTGACTTAAAAGAAATAATCTCCCTTTCCCTTTCGACTATGAGGCGTACAGCTACCGACTGAACCCTGCCTGCAGAGAGTGATGGTTGTACCTTTTTCCAGAGCACCGGAGATATTTCAAATCCCACAAGCCTGTCGAGAATACGTCGCGCCTGCTGTGAATTGACCAGATTCATATCAACTTTTCTGGGGTTCTCAATGGCATTTGAGATGGCCTCACTTGTTATTTCATGAAATACAATTCTCTTCGTCGTCAGCAGATCGAGTTTCAATACACTGGCAAGATGCCATGCAATGGCCTCTCCTTCACGGTCCTCGTCAGAGGCAATCCAGATATTCTTCGAATCTGCTGCAGCTTTTCGCAGCTCGCTGACAACTTTTGCCTTCTCCTTCGGGATCTCATAATCGGGTTCGAAGTTATTTTTAATGTCTATACCAAGGTTCTTTTTAGCCAGGTCCCTGATATGTCCGAAACTCGACACAACACGGAAATCTTTTCCGAGGAACTTTTCTATAGTTTTCGCTTTAGCAGGCGACTCAACAATTACAAGATTTTCGATCATTACAGCAGATATTTATTCTTTTTATCAGACGACAAAGTAAATCAATTAGGTACCAAACTTCAAAATAAACCGTTAAGATTCTTTATTATTTACTATTTTTGGACCAAACTTCTTAAGTAAATGAAAGGCAATACAAACAACAAAAAATACCTGATCTGGTTCTGGGCATTGTTCGTTTTTCCATTCGTTGTAGTAATAACATTATTCATTCTTATATCGAAGGAAAAACTTGGCCCCATGCCTTCTTTCGGAGAGCTCGAAAACCCGGAATATTATTTAGCGGCTGAGGTTATTTCCGAAGACGGAGTGCTCCTGGGGAAAATCAGTGTTGAGAACCGGACATGGACAGCATACAAAAATATATCACCCTATCTTACCGATGCTCTTATAGCCACAGAAGATATACGTTATACCAGGCATTCAGGTGTTGATATCCGTGGTCTAGGCCGTGCTGCAATACGCACTGTACTCCTGGGTCAGAGCGCAGGTGGCGGAAGTACGATTACACAGCAACTTGCGAAGCAACTTTATCCGAGAGACACTGCCAGAAATTCTTCAATTATGAGGAAGATCAAACTTGGCGTTTCAAAGTTCAAAGAGTGGCAGACTGCCATCAAGCTTGAAAGAAGCTATACCAAGGAAGAGATAATAACAATGTATCTCAATAAATTTGATTTCAGCTACAATGCAATTGGGATAAGGTCAGCGGCCAGAGTATACTTCAATACTACACCCGACTCGCTTAACCTTCAACAGGCCGCTGTTCTGGTCGGGATGCTTAAAGCATCTACAAAGTATAACCCGATGAGGAATTATGATCTTATGCTTCAACGGCGAAATGTTGTAATCTCCCAGATGGCAAAATATGGNNTTGAGGATCATAATACGGGTCTGGCAACTTATCTCAGGCAATATATAACAAACATTATGAAAAAGCCGGAACCTGACCGGAATAAATATGAAAAACAATCTTCATTTGATGATGCATTATGGGAATGGCAAAACAATCCTCTTTACGGCTGGTGTAATAAAAATAAAAAACCGGACGGAACCAATTATGACATTTTTAGAGACGGTCTAAAGATATATACGACAATTAATTCCCGCATGCAGAAATATGCTGAAGAAGCATTAGCCGAACATCTTTCTAAAGAGGTGCAGCCTGACTTCTATAGAAGGGCCAGATGGTTGAAGAATCCTCCATATTCTGACGATATCAAGAAAGATGAAGTTGAAGATTTAATAATGGCTTCGCTTAAACAAAGTGACAGGTATTATATAATGCGTGCAAGAGGCATCTCTGAAGATTCAATCATGCTGGCGTTCAACACACGTGTAAAAATGAGAGTCTTTTCATGGAAGGGAGAAAGAGACACTATAATGACGCCTCTCGATTCTATAAGATATTATAAATACTTTATCCGCTCGGCATTCATGGCGGAGGACCCTCATAACGGCTATGTCAAAGCTTATGTAGGAGGACCTGATTTCAGATATTTTAAGTATGATGCTGTGACCCAACAGAGAAAGCAGGTCGGAAGCACAATAAAACCTTTTCTTTATACGGTTGCAATGCAAAACGGATATTCTCCCTGTTATGAGGTTGAGGACATTCCAAGATCTTTTGATATCCCCGGCGACTCTGTTCCATGGTCGCCAAGGAGCACCGGTCCACCAGCATATCATGGGAAAATGGTGACGTTAGCATGGGGGCTGGCTGAGTCTGAAAACTATATTTCAGCTTGGTTAATGAAACAGTTCAAACCATCAGCAGTTGCCGACCTTATGCACAAGATGGGAGTCAGAAGTTTTATTGATCCGGTACCATCAATATTTTTAGGTACTTCGGATATCAAGCTGGAAGAGATGGTAGGAGCTTATGGAACTTTTGCCAACAAAGGAGTTTATACAAGACCAATGTATGTAACGCGAATTGAAGATAAAAATGGGAATACTATTTCAAAATTTACACCTAAGGTTGAGGAGGTATTAAGCGAAAACCAAGCCTATCTGATGATTAATCTTCTACAGGGAGTTGTCAGGGCAGGAACAGGAAATAACTTAAGAAAGGGACCTTATAATCTGATGAATCAGATTGGAGGGAAAACGGGAACAACCCAAAATCATTCAAATGGATGGTTCATGGGCGTTACGCCTAACCTTGTGGGAGGTGTGTGGTGCGGCTGGGAAGACCAGGCGATTCATTTTGAATCTTTAGGGGAAGGGTCAGGAGCACATATGGCTCTTCCAATATTGGCAATCTTTCTTAAAAAGGTATATGCTGATCCCGTGTTTGGTATAATGGAAGCTGATGAATTTGAGGTACCGTCGAATTTCAACATGGATCTTGATTGTAATAAGGTAAATAAGGCCAGTTCACGAGGAAATTATTCGAGAAGGGTGAGATATTAAAGGAATTAGCTGAATAGCGACCTTATCAGATTCTCAATCTTCCCTACCTGCATCACTTCAATATTTAATCCCTTTACCGATATGTTCCTGTGAAATTTTGATATGTATATTTTATTAAACCCCATTTTAGATGCTTCACGGATTCGCTGTTCGATACGTGAAACGGGCCTTATTTCTCCTGATAAACCGGTTTCACCCGAAAAGCAGACTTCCCTGCCTATCGGAATATCAAGGTTTGAAGAAAGAACGGAACTTATTATTGCCAAATCTATTGCAGGGTCATTTACCTTGATACCGCCGGCAATATTAAGGAAGACATCTTTTACGCCTAATTTAAAACCTGCTCTCTTCTCAAGTACAGCAAGGAGCATGTTTAGCCTTCTGATATCGAAGCCGGTGGAACTTCTCTGCGGAGTTCCATATACAGCGCTGCTGACGAGTGCCTGTGCCTCAATAAGAAATGGCCTCAGTCCGTCAACAGTGGCTGCGATTGAAATACCACTGAGAGCCTCATCGTGCTGATTAATAAACATTTCAGAAGGGTTGTCGACTTCCCTAAGTCCTGTTTCAACCATTTCAAATATTCCTAATTCAGCCGTGGAACCGAAACGGTTTTTAACTGACCGGAGAATACGGTAAACATAGTTGTTATCACCTTCAAAATAGAGAACTACATCAACGATATGTTCAAGGACTTTCGGTCCGGCAAGTGTGCCATCCTTGGTAATATGTCCGATAAGGACTATCGGAATTCCGGTTATCTTGGAATATTTAAGGAGTTGAGCGGCACATTCCCGAACCTGTGAGACAGACCCTGCAGAAGACTCAAGCAACGCATTGCTTATTGTCTGTATAGAATCAATTATAATTAATCCGGGTTTTATATTCTCAGCATGAGTGAGTATGTTTTCAAGTTCAGTTTCGCAAAGTATATAACATTGGGGATTGGAGTTTTTCATCCTTCGGGCCCTGAGACTGATCTGTTCTTCGCTTTCTTCTCCTGAAACATACAGGATATTTTTCCCTTTAAGCGCAAGAGCAAGCTGGAGCGCCAGGGTCGATTTGCCAACACCTGGTTCACCACCGAGAAGAATCAGTGATCCTCCTACAATACCGCCCCCGAGTATACGGTCGAGCTCTGAGATTCCTGTCTTCTGACGGCCATGTTCATCAGCTTTAATACTGTCAAGGAGTTCAGGTTTTCTTTTTTCCTGATTCATAACGAACGAAACATCATGTGAAGAAGCAGGAGTGATTATCTCTTCATGATAGGTGTTCCATTCTTTACATGAAGGACATCTTCCGATCCACTTTGGTGATTCGACTCCGCAGTTCTGGCAGACGAATACAGTTTTGCTTTTTGCCATTTTACCCCCCAACCCCCCAAATGGGGGGCTTCATATTTTAGTAAGTTCTGTAATTCTCTAGAATATAAAGGTTTAAAATTAACGAAAATTACTGAATATATTTTTAGTTATCGTGTGTCAAAAAATAGGTTTGATGTTATTTTTTTAGCTTAACAGAATGACAAAACGGGGTTATTAAGTAGCACAAGAAAAAATCGTAATAATGTAATAATGAGGACAATGTTAAGCAGCTAAAACCCCCCAATTGGGGGGTTGGGGGGTATAGTTATCAGGGGTTGGGGGGTTGAAAAATAGGGGCATCAGGACTCTTCTCTTTTCTGAAAATAATAAAGAACGATATGGCTCCGACAATTGCAACAAAGATCAGCTGTGATTCATGAGTCAGCAATGCATATGCCAATCCGTCTTCAACAGGTATTCCATTAACAATAAGCAGGCCCCTTGATACAATATAATGAAATGCGCCAAGTCCGCTTTGAACAGGGGCAGACATTGCCAGTCCTCCAATCACCAGGATGAATATGCTATTTCCGAACGTCAGATGCGACGTACTTGGCAGTGAAAATACCACCACCCAGGTCATAAGGGCATAATTTATCCAGATGAATACAGTATGGAAAATGAATTCCCATTTTCTTTTGAGATTTGTAATAGTTTTCAGTCCGTTAATTATTCCGCGGGCCAGGTCAAATATCTTTGAAAAAAAATGAATCTTCCGCAACTTTTTTTTGTATCTGATCATGAGAAATATGGTAACTATTCCAAGAGAAAAAAGAATTACCCAGAGAATCCATATGTTTCCGAAGACTAAAGATACTTTCTGCTGTATCGGCAAGAGAATACTTTCTTTGAGAAACAGGCTTATCTGTTCTCCGCTTGTAAATATCAGGATCACCATTATGGTCATGAGGGAGAGAAAGTCTATTGTACGTTCGATTACTACGGTTCCGATCAGCTGATCGACAGGTATTTTTTCCTTTTTACCCAAAGCCACACAGCGGGTAATTTCTCCTATTCTTGGCAGTGCAAGATTTGCCAGGTAACCGGTCATTAATGCATAAAAAGCATTTCTTGTAGAAGGCTTGAACCCCAGTGGGTTTACAAGCAAAACCCATCTTCTTGCCCGGCTAATAAATGCAAACAACCCAAAGAGAACCGATAGAAGCAGCCATGAATAATCGGCTTCTTTCAATTCTGCCCAAAGTTTTGAAAAGTCAATATTACGGAATGCGAACCAAAGCAAAAGCATTCCTACAGCGAAGAAAGCTATAAACTTAAGAGTCTGCAGAATACCTTTTCTCAACTTCAGATCAGTTTATTAGTTTTAGTATCGGGGAAAATGATTACAGGTTTGAATGATTTTGCTTCCTGAAAATCGAGTAATGCGAATGACATAATTATGATAATATCACCAACAATAACCTTTCTGGCTGCAGCGCCATTAAGACAGATATCTCCCGATCCGCGGATCCCTTTTATTACGTAGGTCTCAAGACGTTCTCCGTTGTTAAGATCTAATACATGGACTTTTTCGTTTTCTATCAGGTTTGCAGCATCAATAAGGTCTTCATCAATTGTTATACTCCCGATATAATTGAGATTTGCTCCTGTAATTGTAACCTTGTGGATTTTTGATTTTATTACTTCTATTAACATGTTTTGATATCTGGTTGATCTTAATTAAGCTGCAAAGGTAATTAACCTTTTGATTCAGACCAATTCAATTTCAATATTATCTATCAGACGAATTTTCCCCGCAACTACTGCAATGCATCCAAAATACCGTTTATCTCTTTTCATTTCAGTTTTTGTCTTCAATGGTATAAGATCTATATCATCCACAATCTCAAAGTATTCAATCTTAAATCCGGGAACATTGTTAATACTTTCCCGGACGAATGATTTAATCTCAGTTATATTGTAATTTTTGATCATTTGAGTGACAGCTGAGATAGTTTTAAAGATTATAGTTGCATGGGATCTGATTTCGGGCTCAAGAAGACGATTCCGGCTGCTCAATGCTAATCCGTCATTCTCACGGATTATAGGATTGCCAATTATTCTTACTTTATTACCTGTTTGTTTAACCAGAGCTTTGATAATGGCAAGTTGTTGAAAGTCTTTCAAGCCAAAAATGGCAATATCGGGTTTTACAATGTCGAACAATTTGCTCACAACCTGGGCAACCCCGTTAAAATGACCCGGACGATGAAGTGCTTCCATAACATTATCGAGGTTTCCAAAATGGAATTTGCGTAAATCTTCTTCCGGGTAAATTTCTTTGATACCCGGAGTAAATACCAGATCAGTTTCCCGAAGGACCTTTTTAAGGAGCGACAGATCACTGTCAGGTGTTCTCGGATAATTCTTCAAGTCATTTTTATTGTTGAATTGTGTGGGGTTTACAAATATGCTGACAACGATCACAGGACATTGCTGCACAGCGTTTTGTACCAGCGATAAATGACCTTCATGCAGAGCTCCCATCGTTGGAACGAATCCAACGGGAGAAAGATGCATTTTTTTTAACTGTGTTTGCAATTCAATAACAGTACTTAAGACTTTCATTATTCTTAAAATTTTTTACAAAATTAATCTGTTTAATTCATAAACTCAGTAAACCTTCGTAAAATCCCTTGGTTGACTTTGTAATCAAATCGGGGTAAATGCCGAATGATGCTATTCTTCGGTTCTCTATGAATGCCCGCATTTTTATTATGTTATTAAATTTTACTATCTTTGCACCTTAAA